>NZ_CP019952.1:1062156-1364542 GCF_002021815.1 Pseudomonas parafulva | reverse complement strand
CATGCAGCGTAGTGCCCAGGCGGACGCTACGCAAACCGTGAATCAGGGCGCCTCTTCAATGCTGGTGATGGTGACGCCGCTGTGTTCTTTCAGCCAGCGCGCCGTGGGGGACACCGCGCGATCCTGAAAATCGTTGAGGTCCAGCTCATCCATGACCGGGAACAACCGCGTGCGGATGGCACGGGCAGCGTCTTCCTCGCTGGGGCGATGTTCGGCCTGCAGCACAATCGAGGTCGGTGCGCCTTTCTGGTCGGCAAAGATGACTTCCCACTCTTTCATCGAACGAGCCCTCTCAATCAAACGACACCTTATGCGATGCCTGAATAAATGACCTTGGCCCTTGGGGAATGTTCAGAAAGTTGAACACCCGTCGACCTGAGCCGCTAGGTAGCGGCTCGGGTCGGGGTGTAAATAGGGTTACTTCGGCGTGCCGTGCACCACCCCTGCCGTGTTGTCCAGCAAGCTCTTGGTGGCCGTCTGGATGTAGGCTTCGAGCTGCTTGAGCAGCTGCGGCTGGTCAGGGCTTTCGATGAGCTCGGCCTTGAACTCGCGACCCAGCTGATAGCGGTACAGGCGCGGGGTCATGTCCTTGGGCTCGATCAGGATACGGTCGCCCTGTACCAACCCCACGATCTGCTCGCTACCCGAAGGCTTGATCATGCCGATGCCTGGGTCGCCCTCAGGCAGGTTGAGCAAGTCGCGCCCCCAGCACTGATGGCGCGTCTGGCCGCCCAGGCGACCCATGATAGTCGGCACGATATCGACCTGGGTGCCCACGGTGTGGTTGACCGCACCGAATTTCTCCTGGATGCCTGGGGCGATCAGCAGCAGCGGTACGTTGAACCGCCCCAGGTCCAGTTCGGTGACCTGTTGATGGTTGCCGAAACCATGGTCCCCCACGATCACGAACAAGGTGTCCTTGAAATAGGGCTCCTTGCGCGCCTTCTCGAAGAACTGGCCCAAGGCCCAGTCCGAGTAGCGCATGGCCGTCAGGTGTTCATCCAGGCGGCCTTGCCCGGTGACCTTCTCCACCGGCAGGTCCTTGGGCAGGGCGTACGGCGTGTGGTTGGACAGGGTCTGGAGCAAGGCATAGATCGGCTTGCTGCCATCGTGCTTGGCCAGCTCCTGGTTGCCGCGGTCGAACATGTCCTGGTCGGACACGCCCCAGGTCGGGTCGGAGAACACCGGGTCGACGAAGTCCTGCCGGCCGATGAAGGTGGTCATGCCCTGGTTGCCGAAGAACCCGGACTGGTTGTCCCAGGCGAAGTCGCCGTTGTAGACGTACACGTCATCGTAGTCGCGGGCGCTGAGCAAGGCCGGCAGCCCGGACAGCTTGTGACCGCCCTCCGGCGTCTGCATCAGGTACTCGAAGCCGGGCAGGTTGGGGAAGCACGCCATGGTGGCGAACATGCCCTGATGGGTATGAGTGCCGTTGGAGAAGAAGCGGTCGAACAGCAGCCCTTCCTTAGCCAGCTTGTCGAAGTAAGGGGTGATGTTGTTGGGGCTGCCCAGCGCGCCGACCGAATGGCCCGCGAAGCTCTCCATCAGGATCACCACCACGTTCTTGATGGGCAGGGTGCCCTCGGCCGGCGGCAGGAAGTCGCGGCGCACGGCCGCTTCGTCGGCATCGACCAGGGTGTCATGGGTGGTCAGCAGTTGCTGGCGCACAGTCTGGGTCGCCAGGTTCTGCTCCAGCACCGGTCTCCAGATGTTGGCGCGGTCCTCGCCGAAGCGGCTCTTGGCGGCGTCGATCAGGGTCAGGGTGCCGTTGAGGCCCAACTGGTTGACGAAGTTCGAATCGGTGGTGAACGCGTCACCCCAGCGCATGGGCGGGCCTTGACGCAGGGTGCCACGGGCGGCGATCACGGCCACCAACAGGATCACCATGAACACCGCCAGACGGTAATACCATGCGGCCACCGGCTGGGTGCCGATACCCCTGGTCAGCCGGTCGACACCCTTGAACAGCAGGCTGAGCAGCCAGGTCCCGAGCACCCAGGCCAGCAGGTAGCGCACCACTGGGAAGCCGTACCAGAGCATGCTCATGACGGTCTTGGGGTCTTCCTTGATGTACTGGAACACCAAGCCGTTCAAGCGCTGGTGGAACTCGCGATAGAAGTCCAGTTCCATCAGGCCCAGGAACATCACCACGCTGGCGGTGAGCGTCAGCCAGAAACGGAATACGCCCCGCCGGGCCATGGCCCAAGGGCTGAGCAGCGCCAGCAGCAGCGGAATGCTGATGTACACCACCACCCGAAGGTCGAAGCGCAGGCCGTTGACGAACCCTTCGGCGACCGTGGCCGCTGGCGTGTCGCCAACCATGTCGCTGTTGTAGACCAGCAGTGCCAGGCGCACGAGGCTGAGCATCAGCATGATGACCAGCGCGCTGAGCAGCGTATAGGCCAGGTGGGATTTGAGGGTCGGCGAGAACGGCGCTCGCGCGCGCCATTGCTTCAAGGCGTCCGGGTTGGCCATGAACAGGAAGGTCCTAGAAATGCGGTTTGCGAAGAAGGCGCTGGCGCAAGACCAGCGCAGCATTGTGCGGGTGCGGATTCTGTTTAATTCATTGTGAAAATTTTGTCACGGCCTGGATTGCCTCTGGCGCCATGGGGGCACAGAGTGCTGGTTTCAGAGCCGGCCTGTGCCGCGCGGCCCGGCAATGGCCCAAATCACCAGCCCCACGACCGGCAGCAGGGCAATCAGAAGAATCCACAACACCTTGACCCCCACTTCGCGGTCACTCTTGTAGACGTTGATGATGGCCCAGATATCCAGGGCAAGAATGATCAGACCTACGAGGCTGTTGAACATCGATCCCATACCGCGTACTCCAGTTGATGAGTGTATTGCTGCATAGCATAGCCCTCTATCGGTTCAATAGAAGGGAATCCTTGGCGCCGCCTGCAGGTCACTGCCTATGATGCATCGACATTCCGATCAGAGGTTCTGCATGCCACCTGCCCACAGCCACAGCGCCACCCCGCCCTCGCCGTTCAGCGTGTGGCGACAACAGATAGCCAACAATCCCTGGGTCGGTGCAGGCCTTGCGCTGAGCCTGATGGCCGTCGTGATTCTGCTGGGTGCGAGCCTGTGGAATGCGGTCAACGGCGATCATTCCGAAAACCTGCACCTGGCCGCGCTCGGGGGCCTGTCCGGCTTTGGCGCCACCGCGTTGGGCGCTGTGCTGGCCGTGGTGTTGCGTGATGTCAGTAGCCGTAACCAGGACGTGATGCTGGGGTTCGCTGCCGGCATGATGCTGGCAGCCAGTTCTTTTTCGCTGATTTTGCCGGGTCTGGACGCGGCGCGGGAGATCACCGGCAGTGGGCCGGGTGCGGCCTTCATCGTGGTCGTCGGCATGGGGCTGGGCGTGCTGCTGATGCTGGGCCTGGACCGTTTCACGCCGCACGAGCATGAACGCGTCGGCGTGGTGGGGCCGGAAACCGAACGGTTCAGCCGGGTCTGGCTGTTCGTGCTGGCCATTACCCTGCACAACTTGCCCGAGGGCATGGCCATCGGGGTGAGCTTCACCAACGGCGACATGAACATCGGCCTGCCGCTGACCACCGCCATCGCCATTCAGGACATCCCGGAGGGCCTGGCCGTGGCGCTGGCGCTGCGGGCGACCGGGCTGTCCAACCTGAAGGCCGCACTGGTGGCCATTGGTTCAGGAGTAATGGAGCCATTGGGCGCGGTCATCGGGCTGGGCATTTCCACCGGCTTTGCCGTGGCCTACCCTATCAGCATGGGACTGGCGGCGGGGGCGATGATCTTCGTGGTGAGCCACGAGGTCATTCCCGAAACCCACCGTCACGGCCACCAGACCTCCGCCACGCTCGGCTTGATGGGCGGTTTCGCGGTGATGATGTTCCTGGACACCGCATTAGGTTGACAGCGCCGTTGCCCGCCTGCCAGGGCCGCGTACGACGCGCTCAGACGTGCAGGGCGACCTTCAGGGCCTCCAGGGCGGGCTCGGCCTTGATGCCAAGTTCAGCGGCCAGCGCCTGGACCCGCTCTAGGTCATGCTGGCCAACCATGACCATCTGCAGCTCATCATCGAGCAATTGGCTGAAATCGAGCAGCACGTAGCCACCGGCTTCCTTGTTGAGCGCCCCCATCTGCACCTGGATACGGTTGAGCGCCACGAGCGGCTCGGTGCGTGCCAGCTGCTTGGGCTTGAGGGTGAACGGCACGCTCTTGTCGAACGAGTCGCTGATCTGCTGGAACAGCTCCTGATAGGTGTCAGCCTGGAATACCACGGTGTCAGGCAGGCTGCCGAGTACTACCCACTCGCCCAGTGGGATGGGAAAGCTGTCGTCGTAGTTGATGTCGGGGTTGGCGGCCAGGAAAGCGGCGGGGTCGGCGTAGGCCTGGGCAGCCTCGTCGGCAATGCGCTCGATGTCTTCTTCGCGCAGGCAGCCTGCGCTGATAAGGCGGATGAATTCGAGCAACTGAGTTTTCATGAAGGGGGGCCTGTGGCGATGGCAAAGTCGCCAAGGATAGCCGCAAACGCCCCCTGCCGGTTAGCCTGCCAGCGCTTGCAGGCGTGCGGTGGCGTCCACGGCGCCCATGGTCTGGGCTGCCATCAGTGCGTTTGCACCGCGCACATCCTGCAAGGCAGGGTTGGCACCCTGGGCCAGCAGGTACTCAAGGATCTCTACACGGTTGAACATGGCGGCCAACATCAGGGCCGTGCGTCCATCCTGGGCAGCGGCATCGACCGGTACACCGTTTTCCAGCAACAGGCGGATCATGGCCATGTCCCCTTTGAAAGCGGCACCGGCGATGGGGAGCTGGCCGTTGTCGTTGGCAATGAGCGGATCGGCCCCGTGGTTGAGCAACACCTGAACGGCGTCATGGTGGCCGTGGTAGCTGGCCAGCATCAGCAGGGTGTCGCCCTTGTGATTACGCAGGTTCACCGGCAGACCGCTTTGCAGCAGGCGCTCCAGCATCTGGGCATCGCCTTGACGGGCCTTGTCGAACACTTGTGCGGCAAAAGCAGCCGCTTCATCGGTAGACATTTGAGCAGGCTGAGCGGACGCAGTCTGGGTGGACATAAGGAACCTCCTGGTAGAAATCGTTGCCCAAGTGTTTGTCAGGCCCTTCCTGCGCGTCAAAGGTTCCGTTTCTATCGAGCCCATAGCGTTGATTGGCTTGCCGTGCAAAATGCACTGTGCAAAATGCATGACCTTGCAGCTTGCACGGAAGGCATTCTCTAAATGTAGTCCAACCCCCTGATTTAACTGGATTTTTCCTACACTCAGTTTCTGGCACGGTCGCTGCAATCTATCTAGACATCGATTGCCACACACCTTGTCAGGAGTAGTCATGAACCTTATCCAGGAAAAATTCGTCTCGGTGTTCCCTGCTTACCAAGTCGCGACTCAATCACGTCCTGACGGCGGCATCTTGCTGACTCTGCGTGCGGCCGACGGCAAGGTTACCCGCCGTGTACTGACCTACACCCAACTGCACAGCGCCGAGCAATTGTCCTGGGCCATCAGCGCCATTCGCCGCGACTTGGCCGAACAAGCCAGCGAGTTGCCAGTGATCTCGATGTTGCAGAGCCAGCAGCGTTTTGCATTGCCGACTTATCGCTGATTCTTGCACTGCCCCCGAAAGCGACCAAATTCAAGGTGGGAGCGGCCTCGTGCCGCGATAGGCCGCAACGCGGCCCCAACGATATGAGCTGTGAAGCTGAAATCTTGGGGCCGCTGCGCGGGCCATCGCGGCACGAGACCGCCCCTACAGGGGCATTACATGCCTCGGGCGCAAGGTCACAACTCGTCTATCCCCAGAAACGCCCGCGCACTCGCGTCGCCGGTAAATGTCAGCTGACTGCCCGCTTCAGTTGCAAACAGCCTGAACGCCAGGCAAAACGGCGCCTCCCCCAGCTCAAGCCAGCGCCGCGTCCCCGCAGGCACGCGTAACTGGTCGCCCTTCTCGCACATCACCGAATACACCTCAGCTGCCAGGCGCAGGCCAACCTGCACGCGTCCGCTCACCACGACGATCACTTCGTCGGTATCGAGCACATGCTCATCGCGCAGGTCCGGGCCTTGATCCTCGACCCCGTCACGGTTGATCACCCCATGGGCCCGGCAACCGTGGGTGGTCATCATGTGATCGAGATGGGCCTGGCAGGCATCCATCATCTCATCGTGCAAGGTGCCCGGACGCACCCGCAGCCCGTGCTCGGCCTGCATGAGCGACACCCCATGCTCGGCCAGTGCTGCCGTGATGTCTTCGGCATGGGTCAGCACCTTGTTGGGCAACTGCGGGGTGGAAGGGTCGAATACGCAGAGGATGCTCATCGTAAGGTCCTGTTGGGTTGCGAATGAAAGGCCATGATAACGGCTGCCGCCAGTGCTGCGACGCTGGCCATACCAAAGGTGAGCCCGGGGCCGAGCATGTTCCAGCTATAGCCGGCGTACAACGCGCCCAGGGCACCACCGGTACCCGACAGCGCAGCGTACAGGGCCTGGCCCTGCCCCTGCTGCCTGGCGCCGAAACTGCTCTGCACGAAGGCGATGCTGGCCGCGTGAAAGCAGCCGAAAGTGGCCGCATGCAGCAACTGCGCGCCCACCAGTACGCCCGGCTGCGCTGCCAGATTGCCCAGCAACAGCCAGCGCACGGCGGCCAGCACGAAGCTTGCGAGCAGCACCCGGCGGACGCTGAACCGTGCGAACAGGCGACTCATGAGCATGAACATCACCACTTCCGCCACCACCCCGAGCGCCCACAGCAGGCCAATGGCCGTTCGGCTGTAACCCAGGTGCTCCAGGTGCAGGGTGAGGAAGGTGTAGTACGGCCCATGGCTCAATTGCATCAGCGCCACACAGACGTAGAACGCCAGGACTCCAGGGGCGCGCAGCTGCTTGAGAAAACCCCCGGCCCCGTGTCGCTCACCGTGCTCGACGGGCTGGGCATTGGGTACCCAGAGGCTGGCGGCCACGATACCGGCCATGATCAGGACCAGGGCCACGGGATAGATGTCCAGGCTCAGCCATTCGAGCAGGCGCCCAAGCCCCACCACGGTGAGGATGAACCCAATCGACCCCCACAGCCGTACCTGGCTGTAGCGCGACGTCTGGCCATGCAGGTGCGCCAGCGTAATCACCTCGAACTGCGGCAGCACCGCGTGCCAGAAGAACGCATGCAAGGCCATGACAATCGCCAGCCAGGCGTAGCTCTTGCCGAAGAAGATCAGGCTGAAGGTGGCCAGCGTGCACAATGCCCCAAGCCGCACGATCAGTAGGCGCTGCCCGGTCCGGTCCCCCAGCCAGCCCCACAGATTGGGCGCTATGCAGCGCATCAGCATGGGAATGGCCACCAGTTCGCCGATGCGCGCGGGCGCAAAGCCCAGGTGGTCGAAGTACAGCGCCAGGAACGGCGCCGTGGACCCCAGCAAGGCGAAATAGAACAGGTAGAAACTGGACAATCGCCAGTAGGGTATCGGCTGCATGGGGTTGCCTTGGGAAGCAGGGCCTGTCGGCGGTGACTCAGCTGCGCGAGCTACCGCCGCGAGAAAACAGGCCCAGATGGGTCAGAGCTGGCCCAGCACCGGCGTGTTCACCTTCACCTCGGCGTTCTGGGCACGGTGGCGCAACAGGTGATCCATCAGCGCGATGGCCATCATCGCCTCGGCGATTGGGGTGGCGCGAATGCCTACGCAGGGGTCATGCCGGCCTTTGGTGATGACGTCCACCGGGTTGCCGTCCACGTCCACCGAGCGGCCCGGCACGGTGATGCTCGAGGTAGGCTTCAATGCCAGGTGGGCAACGATCGGCTGGCCCGAAGAGATACCACCCAGAATGCCGCCTGCGTTGTTACTGAGAAAACCCTGCGGGGTCATCTCGTCGCGGTGCTCGGTGCCGCGCTGCGCAACGCTGGCAAAGCCTGCACCGATTTCCACGCCTTTCACGGCATTGATGCTCATCAGCGCATGGGCCAGCTCGGCGTCCAGACGATCGAAAATCGGCTCGCCAAGGCCCGGCATGACGCCTTCGGCCACCACGGTGATCTTGGCGCCTACCGAATCCTGATCCCGGCGCAGCTGATCCATGTACGCCTCAAGCTCCGGCACCTTGCTCGGGTCGGGGCTGAAGAAAGCGTTCTGCTCCACCGAGTCCCAGGTCTTGAAAGGGATCTGGATCGGGCCCAGCTGGCTCATGTAGCCGCGCACGGTGATGCCCTGGGTGGCCAGGTACTTCTTGGCGATGGCGCCGGCAGCCACGCGCATGGCGGTTTCGCGGGCCGAACTACGCCCGCCGCCACGGTAGTCGCGGGTGCCGTATTTGTGGTGATAGGTGTAGTCGGCGTGGGCCGGGCGGAACAGGTCCTTGATGGCCGAGTAGTCCTTGGACTTTTGGTCGGTGTTGCGGATCAGCAGGCCAATGGAGCAACCGGTGGTGCGCCCTTCGAACACGCCTGAGAGGATTTCCACCTCATCGGGTTCCTGGCGCTGGGTGGTATGGCGGCTGGTGCCGGGCTTGCGCCGGTCCAGGTCGCGCTGCAGGTCGGCAAGGGAGATCTCAAGGCCTGGCGGGCACCCATCGACAATGGCGACCAACGCCGGGCCATGGCTTTCGCCAGCGGTGGTGACAGTGAACAGCTTGCCGTAGGTATTGCCGGACATGGACGCTCCGCGAGATCTGCCTGAAGTGAAGGAAAGCGGCAGTATACAGGTGGATTGCCCGCGTGTGCGGGCCGGTTGGCGAGCGCGTCGTTCCGGGCGATGCGGGGCCTTGGGCCTGGCTTAGAACCTTCCTCGGCCACTGTAGGTCAAAGTGCTATCTCCCCTGTGTAGTTGCGCACGATGCCGCGTTTCATTGCCCTGCTTTGCCTGCTGTTGACCACCCTTTGCCATGCCGCCACCCCGACCGTTCTGCACCGCCCGATCGACCTGGACACCGGTCAGGGCGTATTACACGGCAGCCTGTTGCTACCCCAACAGGACACCCCGCCGCCGGTGGTGCTGATCATCGCAGGCTCCGGGCCCACTGACCGCGACGGCAACAACCCGGCTGGCGGGCGCGTGGACAACTTGAAGCGCCTGGCCTTGCTGCTGGCCAATGCGAATATCGCCAGCGTGCGCTACGACAAGCGCGGCGTGGCCGCCAGCCAACCGGCTACGCCCGATGAACGCGACTTGAGCGTGGAGCGTTATGTCGCCGACGTGGTGGCCTGGGGCCATAAGCTCAAGGCCGACCCCCGCTTCGGCTCGTTGATCCTGATCGGCCACAGCGAAGGTGCGCTGATCGCCAGCCTGGCCGCCGAGCAGGCTGGGGCCAGTGCGGTGGTCAGCCTGGCTGGCAGCGGCAGGCCCATGGCCGAAGTGGTGCGCGAGCAGCTTGCCGAGCGCCTTCCGCCTGCGCAGCTGGCCCGTGGCAGTGCCCTGCTTGACCGCCTGGAAGCCGGCCAGACCAGCCTGGACGTACCCGCACCGCTGCGCCAGGTGTTTCGCCCCAGCGTGCAGCCCTACCTGATCACCTTGTTCCGGCAGGACCCGGCAGCCGCGTTTGCGCGGCTGCCCATGCCGGCGCTGATCGTGCAGGGGCGCAACGACGTGCAGGTGGACGTGGCCGATGCGCAGAAGCTCAAGGACGCCAAACCCGATGCTCACCTGGTGCTGATCGAGGGCATGAACCACATGCTGCGCATCAGCCCCAAAGACATGAGCGAACAGCGCGAGAGCTACCAGAACCCGCAGTTGCCATTGGCACGGGAGCTGGGCGAGCAGATCGTCACGTTCATTCGCCAGTTGCCACCGGGCTGATCGACGGGCTCAGGTCTGGGCAGCGGCGGCCGATACAGCGTGCATAGCCAAGGACATGCACTGATGACTACACCACCTGCTGCCACAGAGCCGGCTGAAGAGCCCCAACACACCCCCGCCCTGCCCTGGGCGGACCTGGCCGTCGAGCATCACCAGTTGCTGCGCCTGGCGCCGCTGCCTGGCGACCGCGTAACCGGCGCCCGACCCCTGCGTTTCGTACAGTTCGGCTATGCCGAGCGCCATGACCCGGCCCACAGCCTGCTGCGCATGCAGATTGCGTTGCCCGGCCAGAAAGTGCACAAGGGCCATAACCAGGTGGACATACGCGTAGATCATCAGGCGCGGTGCGTGCGCCTTGGGGATGAGCATGGCCTGCAACTGGAGCCGGTCAATCGCGGCCTGGGCCGCTTCCTGCTGGCCCAGGCCGCCCAGTGGCTGCAGCGCAAGTGGCCGAATTACCGGGTAGAGGCCTTTGCGCTGCCGAGCAAGGATGCGCTGGAGGAGGACTCGCGCCTGCGCCGGGACCAGTGCCTGCGCGGGGCAGGCCTTGAGGTGCAGTACGAAGACGGGCAGGTGCTCAAGGGCCGAACGGCCGAGACCCGGGTAGACCAGCTGGAGGTAGGCTGGAACAGCGAGCGCGTGCAGCGCCTGGGCCTTCTCGATGCCGCGCAGTTATTGCAGCAGGCAGACCAGCAGTTGCAGGAAGGCGAGGCCCGCTTGCGCGAGCGTGATGAGCGTGTGGCCAAGTACCAGCGCGAAGACAGCGGCTTGCGGTTCACCATCACCTGCCTGGTGGCCTTTGCACTGTTTCAAGCCGGGCTACTGATCTGGATCGCCACGCGTTGAAACCCTGGGCCTGGCGTTTCATGGGCCTCAGGTGTTTTAAAAACGGGTTGGGCGAAACGGGCGCCTGACACCCGTTGCGCCCACGCGCCCTCAGACGCGGCCTTTGAACAACGCCTGATGCTGACGGCACTGCTCGGCGGTGAGCATGAATACCCCATGCCCGCCGCGCTCGAATTCGAGCCAGGCGAAATCGACTTCCGGGTACAGCGCCTCGACATGAACCTGGCTGTTGCCCACCTCCACGATCAGCAAGCCCTTTTCGGTCAGGTGGTCGGCCGCATCGGCCAGCATGCGCCGTACCAAGTCCAGACCATCAGCACCGCAAGCCAAGCCCAGCTCCGGTTCGTGGTGGTATTCGGCCGGCATGTCGTCGAAGTCTTCGGCGTCCACGTACGGCGGGTTGGACAGGATCAGGTCGAAGCGCTGGCCCGGCAGCCCTTCGAAACCGTCGCCCTGCACGGTGTACACCCGGCCATCGAGGCCATGGCGCTCGATGTTCTGGTTGGCCACTTCGAGCGCTTCGAACGACAGGTCGGCCAGCACCACCTCGGCCTGCGGGAAGACGTCGGCGGCGACGATCCCGATGCAGCCGGAGCCGGTGCACAGGTCCAGAATGCGGCCTGGCTCAGCGCCCAGCCACGGCTCAAGGCGCTTTTCCAGCAGTTCGCCAATGGGAGAGCGCGGCACCAGCACGCGCTCATCGACGATGAACGACATGCCACAGAACCAGGCCTCGCCCAGCAGGTAGGCGGTGGGTACCCGTTCTTCGATGCGGCGCTTGAGCAAGTGCTGCAGCTGTACGCGCTCGGCATCCTCGAGCATGCAGTCCAGGTAGCTGTCGGCCACCTCGAACGGCAGGTGGACCGCCCCCAGCACCAGCAACCGGGCTTCATCCCAGGCGTTGTCGGCACCATGGCCGAAGAACAGGTCGTGCTCATGGAAGCGGCTGACCGCCCAACGGATATAGTCGCGCAGCGTGCGCAGACGGGATGTGATCACGGGAAACTCCTAATTCAGACTGGTCGAAAGTCTAACAGCCCAGGCCCCGGATTTGTTCCCTGCAATCGCCTGTACGGTAGCCACAAGCCAGCAACCACGCCACTTGCGTTGTCAACCATTCCCATTGTCGCCAAGGCAGGGGAGAATAGGCGCACAAAAGCCCTATACCAAGGAGCCCTTGATGTCCGTTCCAACCACGATGTTCCGCCTCACTGGCCGCGATTACCCGCCGGCCAAGCTGAGCCAAGCCAGCCTGATCATCATTGATGCGCAGAAGGAGTACCTCACCGGGCCCCTGGCGCTGTCGGGCATGGATGAGGCCGTGGCCAACATCGCCAGGTTGCTCGATGCCGCGCGCAAGAGCGGCCGTCCGATCATCCATGTTCGCCATCTGGGCACCGTTGGCGGGCGCTTCGACCCCCAGGGCCCTGCGGGTCAGTTCATTCCGGGGCTCGAACCGCTGGAAGGCGAGACCGTGATCGAAAAACGCATGCCCAATGCCTTCAAGAACACCAAACTGCACGAGACGTTGCAGGCACTCGGCCATCTCGACCTGATCGTCTGCGGCTTCATGAGCCACTCCAGCGTCAGCACCACCGTGCGCCGTGCCAAGGATTATGGTTACCGGTGCACCCTGGTGGAAGATGCGTCGGCCACCCGTGACCTGGCTTTTAACGACCAAGTGATTCCAGCGGCGCAGATTCACCGGTGTGAAATGGCCGTGATGGCCGACAACTTCGCGTGCGTGGCGCCGACGGCCAGCCTGATCTGACCCGATCACGTGGGTGGCGGCAGGCAGGAACCGGAGGTGTGATTGTGGGTCGAAGGGCTCACACCCCTACAGGAGAGCAGGATGAAGCTCAAAGGCAGTATCGACGCCAAGCGCCTGCGCCCGCGCCAACCGCGCAGCTGGGGCGCACGCCTGGGTGCTGCGCTGTCCGCGCTGCTGGCCACCCTCGGTGTGTTGCTGGCCATGGCTGGCGTGGCCGGGCTGTTGGGCAACTACCCTGCCCTGGCCGAACTCAACGCCAACAAGCCGCTTGCCGCCACCTTGACGGTGGTGGGGCTGTTGATGCTGTGGCTTGGCGTACGCTTCTGGCGCCTGAGCCGCATCCGCCTGCGCCGGGCTCGGGAGCTGAACATGTCGCCTCACTTGATGAAAAAGCATGAGTGAGGTTCCTGCAAACGCTGCCCCCTGTAGGAGCGGCCTTGTGCCGCGATGGGGCGCGCAGCGGCCCCAGGATTTCAGCTTGGCAACCTATATCGCCGGGGCCGCTGCGCGCCCCATCGCGGCACAAGGGCCGCTCCTACAGTAGTCCACCGTCCCCCTTCCCCACCTAACCACCATGGCTGCACACCGCCGCGCACTCGCGTAAACTACGCCGCCCACGTGGAGGCATCATGCAAGACGACGATTTTTCCCTGTTCAAGGCCGAAGTGCGCGGCGTCAAGCCGATCACGCACGACCGTGCCGAGGTCGGCAAGCCCAAGACCGATCGCCAGAAGCTGGCCGGCCTGCGCCAGTCGGCGACCGTGTCCAGCGACAAGGCGTTGGTCATCGATGGCATGTCCGACCAGTTCGTCATCGACGTGGGCGCCGAAGACGAATTGATGTGGCGCCGGGACGGCGTTCAGGAAACCCAGCTGCGCAAGCTCAAGCTTGGGCAGATACCGTTCGAAGGCAGCCTTGACCTGCACGGCATGACCGTGGAAAAGGCGCGCGAGACACTTTGGGATTTCATCGCCGAAGCGACCCGCCTGGAAGTACGCTGCGTGCGGGTCACCCACGGCAAAGCGGCACGCCTGGATGGCAAGCGCCCCATGATCAAGAGCCACGTCAACACCTGGCTGCGCCAGCACCCGCAAGTGCTCGGCTTTGCCTCCTGCAGTGCCCGCCACGGGGGCACCGGCGCCGTCTATGTGATGCTCAAGCGAACCATGCTCGAAGGCCGCGACGAGTAACGCCGCGCTTGCAGCGCCGCCCTTGCCGCCGTAACCTTCGTTTTTGCGATTTTTCCCACAGGTAGATCCATGTCCCTGGAACAGAACTACACCGAGATCCTCAGCCAGATTGGCGAGGACGTCTCCCGTGAGGGCCTGCTCGACACGCCCAAGCGGGCTGCAAAGGCGATGAAGTATCTTTGCCGCGGTTATGAGCAAACACTGGAAGAAGTGACCAACAACGCGTTGTTCAGTTCCGACAACAGCGAAATGGTGCTGGTCCGGGACATCGAGCTGTATTCGATGTGCGAGCATCACATGCTGCCCTTCATCGGCAAGGCCCACGTGGCCTACCTGCCCAAGGGCAAGGTGCTGGGCCTGTCGAAAGTGGCGCGTATCGTCGACATGTACGCCCGTCGCCTGCAGATCCAGGAAAACCTCAGCCGCCAGATCGCCGATGCCGTACAGCAGGTCACCGGTGCCGCCGGCGTTGCCGTGGTCATCGAGGCCAAGCACATGTGCATGATGATGCGCGGTGTGGAGAAACAGAATTCGAGCATGATCACGTCGGTGATGCTGGGTGAGTTCCGCGCCAACGCGGCCACCCGCAGCGAGTTCCTCAGCCTGATCAAGTAACCGGCTGCGTCACCCAGGCCGACCCCTGCCGGTCGGCCTTTTTCATTTCAGGAGTTTGTAGATGATCGTCAAAGCCCTGCGGGTTGGCCTCGGCCAGCTTATCGTATTCGGCGACTGGGTCAGCCGCCCGGCCAAGCGCAAGCGCGACCCAGCAGCCCAGGCCGGCGTGGACGAGGCGGCCAAGGGCTTGGCGCTCTACCAGTTCCATGCCTGCCCATTCTGCGTCAAGACCCGCCGCACCTTGCACCGCCTGAACGTGCCGGTGGCGTTGCGCGACGCCAAGAACGACCCTGTGCACCGCCAGGCCCTGGAGCAAGGCGGTGGCCGGATCAAAGTGCCATGCCTGCGCATCGAGGAAGCGGGCAAGGTGACCTGGATGTATGAGTCCAAGGCCATCATTGCTTACCTGGATGAGCGGTTTGGTAAGCATTGAGTCACTGAGCGAGATCGTGTAGGAGCGGCCTCGTGCCGCGATGGGCTGCGCAGCAGCCCCAGGATTTCAGCTCCGCAACTCATATTGCCGGGGGCCGCTACGCGCCCCATCGCGGCCGGTCCGGCGCCCCGGCAAGGCCGCTCCCGGACCTCGTGGCTCACCCCACCATCGGCACATGCCGCGGATGGCTGCTCACCCGCTCCAGCCAGGCGCGCACGGCCGGGTAATCCGTCAGGTCGAAACCGCCTTGCTGCGCCACATGGGTGTAGGCATACAACGCCACATCGGCAATGGAATACTGGTCACCCACCAGATACGGGGTCACCAGCAACTGCCGCTCCATCACACGCAGCGCCTTGTAGCCGCCCTTGTGCAACTTGCGGTACTCCTCGACGCGATCATCCGGTAGCCCCAGATAGAACTGAATGAAGCGGGCCACGGCGATATACGGCTCATGGCTGTATTGTTCGAAGAACTGCCACTGCAGCACCTGGGTGCGCAGGCGCGGCTCGGCTGGCAGGAACTCGCTGCCGTCGGCCAGGTAGTTAAGGATGGCATTGGATTCCCACAGGTAATTGCCGTCCTCGAGCTGCAACACCGGCACCTTGCCGTTGGGGTTCATGGCCAGGAACTCGGGCGTCTCGGTCTCGCCCTTGAGGATGTCCACCGGGTGCCACTCATAAGGCCGCTCCAACAGGCTGAGCATCAACTTGACCTTGTAGCAGTTACCCGATTGATAATCGCCGTAAACCTTGTACATCACCCCTACCCCTGCAATGCCGTCATACCAGAGCGCCTGATAGTTAACGACTGTACGGTTAAAAGCAATGATCGCTGTATCGCTGCTGTCACCTCGCCTGGCGTTAGTCTGATAACCACGGCGTATACCCTTACAAGGATTTTTTCATGACCGATGCCACCTCCGCTCGCCTTCGCCCCCTGGCAGATACCTCGCCCTCGGCGGTGGTCGCAGGCTTCATCGCCATGCTCACCGGCTACACCTCCTCGCTGGTGCTGATGTTTCAGGCCGGGCAAGCGGCTGGCCTGACCACTGCGCAGATATCCTCGTGGATCTGGGCGCTGTCGATCGGCATGGCGGTCTGCAGCATCGGCCTGTCCCTGCGCTACCGCACGCCCGTGACGGTGGCCTGGTCCACGCCCGGCGCGGCGCTGCTGATCACGAGCCTTGGCGGGGTGAGCTACGGGGAGGCCATCGGCGCCTACATCACCTGTGCAGCGCTGGTGCTGGTCTGTGGGCTGACCGGCAGCTTCGAGCGCCTGATCAAGCGTATTCCTGCCTCGCTGGCATCGGCGCTGCTGGCCGGCATTCTGTTCAAGATCGGCAGCGAGATCTTCGTCGCCGCCCAGCACCGTACCTTGCTGGTGCTGGGCATGTTCTTCAGCTATCTGCTGGTCAAGCGCCTGTCACCGCGCTACTGCGTACTGGCCGCGCTGCTGGTGGGCACGGCCCTGTCCGGCGCCCTGGGGCTGCTGGACTTCAGTGGCTTCGCGCTGGAAATGGCAACGCCGGTGTGGACCACGCCGCACTTTTCGCTGGCAGCCACCATCAGCATCGGCATTCCGCTGTTTGTGGTGGCAATGACCTCGCAGAACATGCCGGGCATTGCCGTGCTGCGGGCTGACGGCTACCAGGTACCGGCCTCTCCATTGATTTCAGCCACCGGCCTGGCTTCGTTGCTGCTGGCCCCGTTTGGCTCGCACGGGGTGAACCTGGCTGCCATCAGCGCGGCCATCTGCACCGGGCCGCATGCCCACGAAGACCCAAGCAAGCGCTACACCGCGGCCGTATGGTGCGGCGTGTTCTACGGAGTTGCCGGCGTGTTCGGGGCGACGCTGGCGGCGTTGTTCGCGGCCTTGCCCAAGGAACTGGTGCTGTCGATCGCGGCCCTGGCCCTGTTTGGTTCGATCATGAATGGCCTGACGGTAGCCATGAGTGAAGCACGCGAGCGTGAAGCGGCCGTCATCACTTTCATGGTCACGGCCTCGGGGCTGACGCTGTTCTCAATCGGTTCGGCCTTCTGGGGCATTGTGGCCGGTGTACTGGCCCTGCTGATCCTCAACCCACGCAAAGCGTAAGACAACCGCCGATGGCAGGCGCCGCGCTGGCGGCGCCCTGCCAGGCTGGCCCGATCACAGCCTGAAATGGCCGACCATGCCCTTGAGGTCGGTGCCCAACTGCGCCAGCTCGACGCTGGACCGGGCGCTGTCCTGCATGGCCAGTGCGGCCTGGTCGGCACTGCCACGAATCTGGGTGACGCTGCGGCTGATTTCTTCAGCGACCGAGCTTTGCTGTTCGGCGGCGGCAGCGATTTGCTGGTTCATCTGCTGAATCAACGATACTGCGGCGGCAATACTGCCCAGTGCGCTTTCGGTGTGCAGGGCATCGGCCACGGCCAGGCGCACCAGCTCGGTGCTGCCGCGAATCTGCGCGACGGACTGCTGCGCATTGCCGCGCAGGCTGGCCACCAGGGTTTCGATCTGCTCGGTGGACTGGCGCGTGCGCCTGGCCAGTGCACGCACCTCATCGGCCACTACCGCAAAGCCGCGCCCCTGCTCGCCGGCACGGGCCGCTTCGATGGCCGCGTTGAGGGCAAGCAGGTTGGTTTGCTCGGCCACGCTCTTGATGACTTCGAGCACATCGCCAATGGTATGGATCTCAGAGCTGAGGCTTTCAATGCTCGCGCTGGCGGTTTCGGCCGCGGCGGCCAACTGCTCGATGCGCTGCATGCTCTGGCGCACCACATGCTGGCCCGAATCGACCTTTTCGTCCGCAGCCTGCGCCGCTTGCGCGGCTTCCTCGGCATTGCGCGCCACATCGTGCACGGTGGCCGTCATCTGTTGCATCGCCGTGGCCACTTGCTCAGTCTCTTCCTTCTGGCTGCCGACTTCGCGGTTGGTCTGCTCGGTCACGGCCGACAGCGCCTGGGCGTTGCCGGCCAATTGCTCGATGCCTTGTTGCAAACCGCTGACGATGCCCGACAGGCCTGCGGCCATCTGCTGCATGGCCTGCGTCAGTTGTCCTACTTCATCGCGGCGAGGCGCGACGGGTTCGAAGGCCAGTTCGCCGTCGGCAATGCGCTGTGCACGGGCAATCACGTGCTTGAGCGGGCCAACCACGGCGCGGGTGATCAGCCAGGCGGCCAGCACGCCCACCAGCAAGGCCAGCGCGGTGGCGATGGCGATGGCCACCGTGTTGCGCTGCAGGTCACCTTGCAGCACGTGCTCTTCACTGAGGTAGGCCTGATCGACGCGGCTGGTGACGTGCTCGGCCGAGGCCTGCAACTGCGCCTTGAGCCCTTGTTCGCTGGCCAGTTGGTCGGTGTATTCATTGAGTTTTTCGGAGAAGCTGCCAATGTGCCCCGCTACCTCGTTGAGTACGCTCTGATAGCCACTGTCGGTGACCGCCGCCTGCAACTGGCCCACCAGGCTGGCAGCCTCGACCGTTTGCGCGGTGCGCGCCTGGCTGACATCGTCTTCGCCCTTGCGGCTTTTCTCAAGGCGTACCCGGGCTTCATCCATGGCCTGGAGCATCAACCGCGAGACCTGCGCCACCTGCGCGGCCTGTTCCAGGAACTCACCGCCCTGCTGGCCTTGCGATTGCTTGAGGGTATACACCCCGTCATCCGCCAGGCCGGACTGCAGCACGTCGAGGTTGTTGGCAACGCTTGAGACCGACCAGCTGGCGGTGTCGAGCGCCAGTTCCTTGGCCTGTACTGCGCCGACGAATGCTTCGAATGCCTGGCCATAGGCGGCCAGCTCGGGTTCGGCTGCGGCCAGGGCCGGCAGTGCACGGGCGCGTTCGAGCAACCCTTGCAACCCGGCGCGCAAGGCTTCAGCTTGTTTGATGTCGGAGCGCAGTGCGAATGCCTGTTCGTGCTGGCGCAAGCGCAACAGGTCGGTGTTGAATTGTGCCAGCTCGCGCAGGCTGTCAAAGCGCTGCCCCACACTGTGCAACGCCGCGATGCCGATGGCAGCCACCGCCAGGGTCAGCAGCAACACCAGGGTGAAACCCAGCGCGAGTTTGCGGGCCATGCCCAGGTTGGCCAACACACCGTGCTTGCTCGCGCCCATGCCGATTCCCCTTGTGGGTGTCAGGTTATCCCGATAGCCAAGGGTGGCAACGTTGCCAACCCCTGAACAAGGGCCTGACGTCAGAATAGTGTCAAATAGCTATGAGGGTGTCGGTAATGGATTTGTAGGAGTCGTCTTACGTGTGAAAGGGAGGGATGAGTGGCGGGATGTTGTCTGGCAACGACGGTGGTGGGTGGAGGGGGATGACGGTGGCAGGCTGGAGGTGCGCGAGGGGGTCAAGATTTGCGGCTTGGGGCGGAGAACTTGGGGCCGCTGCGCGGCCCATCGCGGCCGGTCCGGCGCCCCGGCAAGGCCGCTCCCACCCGGGGGGACGCGGGGGCTGGTAGATTGGGTAATTGCATGAGTGCGTCCAGCGCGGCGCCAGGCCGCACACGGGGCTCGGTGGCCTGTAAATTTCGCTTTTGTGGGAGCGGTCCTTGTGCCGCGATGGGCCGCGCAGCGGCCCCAGGATGTCAGCGTGATAATGCCTGTTCAGAACGAGTGCTCAGACCCTGACAGCCTTTGGGCTTCATCCACCACAGCCACACCCATTCAAATCGCCGTAGCCCCTCCATCCACCGTCAGGCAATGCCCAGTGGTAAACGCCGCACCATCGCTGCACAGGTACAACACCGCGCTGGCGATTTCGGCCACGGTGCCGATGCGTCCTACCGGGTGCATGGCGGCCGCGAATTCGGCTTTGCGGGGGTCGGCTTCATAGGCCCGGCGGAACATGTCCGTATCGATCACGGCCGGGCACACGGCATTGACCCTGATGCCTTTGCGGGCATATTCGATGGCGGCCGACTTGGTCAACCCGATCACGGCATGCTTGGACGCGCTGTAGATGCTCATCTTAGGCGCCGCGCCCAACCCCGCCACCGAGGCGGTATTGACGATAGCGCCGCCGCCCTGGGCCAGCAGCAGCGGCAGCTGATATTTCATGCACAGCCACACCCCCTTGACGTTAACGCCCATGATGGCGTCAAACTGCGCCTCGCTGCCGTCGGCCAGCTTGCCCTGCTCGATCTCGATACCCGCATTGTTGAAGGCATAGTCCAGGCGGCCATAGGCGGCGATCAGGTGCTCGTGCAGTTGGCGGACCTGGTCGTCACAGGTCACATCGCAAGCGATGAACAACGCCTCGCCGCCAGCGGCCCGAATCTGCCCGACCGTGGCCTCGCCACCCACTGCATCGAGGTCGGCGACCACCACCTTCAGGCCCTCGCAGGCAAAGGCCAGCGCCGTTGCCCGGCCGATGCCTGCCCCGCCCCCGGTGACCAGTGCTACCTGGCCCGAAAAACTCATGCTCATGCCGCGCTCCTGTCAGGGCCTGTGAGGCACACGAGCATAGCCAGCCGCTGGTAAGGCCGGCAGCATCATCACATGGACATTTATAGGACCATGCTTGTCAGTGATGTTGAGGACCTGCTTTCATCAACAAGGTAGATTTATCCTCTTGTGCCTATTCTATTCTTCAAGGACCCGTCATGACCCAGACCAATCGCCGCTTCCTGCTCGTCAAACGCCCGGTTGGGGCGGTAACGCGTGAAGACTTCAAGTTCGAGACCGTGCCTGCCGAACAACCCGGTGAAGGGCAGGTGCTGGTGCGCAACCTGTACCTTTCCCTTGACCCGGCCATGCGCGGCTGGATGAACGAGGGCAAGTCCTACATCCCGCCGGTTGCCTTGGGGCAGGTGATGCGCGCCCTGGGCGTGGGCGAAGTGGTTGCGTCCAACCACCCGGACTTCAAGCCTGGCGACCATGTGAACGGCGCATTGGGTGTGCAGGACTACTTCACCGGCGAGCCCCAGAACCTGCAGAAAATCGACCCGAGCCTTGCCCCCCTGCCCCGCTACCTGTCGGCCCTGGGCATGACCGGCATGACGGCGTACTTTGCCTTGCTGGAAGTGGGCCAGCCCAAAGCCGGCGACACCGTGGTGATCTCCGGCGCCGCGGGGGCGGTGGGCAGCATTGCCGGGCAGATTGCCAAGATCAAGGGCTGCCGCGTCGTGGGTATCGCTGGCGGTGCCGAGAAATGCCAGTACCTGAAAGATGAACTGGGCTTTGACGGCGTCATCGACTACAAGGCCGAGGACGTACAGGCGGGCCTTAAGCGCGAATGCCCGAAAGGTGTGGACGTGTACTTTGACAACGTTGGGGGCGAGATCCTGGATGCGGTGCTGACGCGCATCAACTTCAAGGCGCGCATCGTGATCTGTGGCGCGATCAGCCAGTACAACAACAAGGAAGCGGTCAAAGGCCCGGCCAACTACCTGGCGCTGCTGGTCAACCGTGCGCGCATGGAAGGCTTCGTGGTGATGGACCACGCCAAGGATTACGGCAAAGCGGCCAAAGAAATGGCCGGCTGGCTGGCCAATGGGCAGGTCAAGAGCAAGGAAGACGTGGTGGACGGCCTGGAAACCTTCCCAGACACCCTGTTGAAACTGTTCAACGGGCAAAACTTTGGCAAGCTGGTGTTGAAGGTGTAATGACGCACTAGACGCACGCCTATCAGGTTCCGATTCAATACCGGAGCCTGACAGGCGTGCGGTTCAGGCTCAGCCGCGAATCTCGGCCACCACCGCTGCCAAGGCCTGGGCTGGGTCGGCGGCCTGGCTGATGGGGCGGCCGATTACTAGGTAGTCCGAGCCGGCGTCCAGGGCCTGGCGCGGCGTGAGGATGCGACGCTGATCATCCTGAGCACTGCCTGCTGGGCGAATGCCTGGGGTAACCAACTGCAGGCCTGGGTGCGCAGCCTTCAACGCCGGGGCTTCCAGCGCCGAGCACACCAGCCCGTCCATGCCGGCCTTCTCGGCCAGCGCCGCCAGGCGCAGCACCTGCTCTTGCGGGTCTACATCCAGGCCGATACCGGCCAGGTCTTCACGCTCCATGCTGGTCAGCACGGTCACACCGATCAACAGGGGTTGCGGGCCGCTCCGTTTGGCCAGTTCTTCACGGCAAGCCGCCATCATGCGCAAGCCGCCGGAGCAGTGCACGTTCACCATCCACACGCCCATCTCGGCAGCGGCCTTGACGGCCATGGCCGTGGTGTTGGGGATGTCGTGGAATTTCAGGTCCAGGAACACTTCGAAGCCTTTGTCGCACAGGGTTTCGACAATGCCCGACGCGCTGCTGGTGAACAGCTCCTTGCCCACTTTGACGCGGCACAGCGCAGGGTCCAGCTGGTCAGCCAGCTTCAGGGCGGCTTCGCGGGTGGGGAAGTCCAGGGCGACGATCAGGGGCGTCTGGCAAGCGGGCATGGCAGGGTCTCTTGGCAAGTCGGAAACGGCGCGCATTGTAAACGATGTGACGCAGGCTGGGGGCTGCTGGCTGAGGAATTGGTCGGACGGTGAGCCAGGATGTGGGCGTTGGGTGCTGGGCCGGGATGAGGCGCTGTACCATTGAACCAACGAAGCGGCGCCTGGCTCAAAACAGGTAAGCAAGCCGCTTACACTCGCAACAGGAGAAGGAAAATGCCTTGGTATGCCTGGCTGATACTCATCGTTGCCATTGGCTCGATCGTCGGCGGTTTGATGATGCTGCGCGACACGGCCAAGAAGCTGCCGTTGACTGACGAGCAGTTGCGCAAGGTCCATGAACGCAATGCCGAGGCTGATGCCCGGGATGCTCAAGACCGCTGAGTGCGGTCAACGCCCTTTCAATGAGCGGGCCTGTCGATAGGCCCGCCCCTCTGTGCTTATTGCACTTTCAGCTTGTCGCGATTGCGTTCCAGCAGCGCATTGCCGATGCCTTTTATCTCGAGCAATTCATCGACTGATCCGAAGGGGCCGTGGGCTTCGCGGTAGGCGACGATTGCCTCGGCCTTGGTTTTGCCGATGCCGTTGAGTTCTTTCTGGAGGGTCAGGGCATCTGCGCTGTTGAGGTCAACCAGCGGGGTGGCTTGCTGGCTTGCCTGGGCGACCATCGCCATGGGTTCGACCATTGTCGTGGTATTGGAGGGTGCTGCGTTTACGGTGAACGAAAGGCTGGCGACGAGTGGGAGCAGCAGCGCGGTGAGCAGGTTTTTACGCATGATGAAGACTCCTAGGATTGGTCATTTCTGGCAGCCTATTCCTTGGGCTGCGGGGTTAACCCTAACGCTGGAGGTGGGGGGTGGGACAGGGTTTGGGGTGGGGTAATGGTTACTGGATTGGTCGGGGATGGGCTTAGGGTGGGGGGAGGCTGCAGAGGTGGGGTCGGTTGGTTTGGTGAGGTGTAGCAGGGTTCATTGGGGGAGAGGTGATTAGTGGGAAATGGGGCTGACGTGCTGGGGGGCTGAGTCTGACAAGAGGGTCGGGGTAGTCGCTTGAGGGTTAGGGTGTGTGATGTGGTGCTGAATGCGGGGGTGCTGGATACCCTACCGGGGTAAGAGTCACAGGGATGGTGGGCGCGCTTTAGGTCTTGGGGCCGCTTTGCGGCCCATCGCGGCGCGAGGCCGCTCCCACCCGGGGAGGTGGGAGCCTTCAAATGCGGTGCTAGGCAGGCGGTAACATGGCGTGAAGCACAGGCCTAATCGCACCTGTGGGAGCCGCAGAGCTGGTGGCGCGCTTTAGATCTTGGGGCCGCTTTGCGGCCCATCGCGGCACGAGGCCGCTCCCACCCGGGGAGGTGGGAGCCTTCAAATGCGGTGCTAGGCAGGCGGTAACATGGCGTGAAGCACAGGCCTACTCGCACCTGTGGGAGCCGCAGAGCTGGTGGCGCGCTTTAGATCTTGGGGCCGCTTTGCGGCCCATCGCGGCGCGAGGCCGCTCCCACCCGGGGAGGTGGGAGCCTTCAAATGCGGTGCTAGGCAGGCGGTAACATGGCGTGAAGCACAGGCCTAATCGCACCTGTGGGAGCCGCAGAGCTGGTGGCGCGCTTTAGATCTTGGGGCCGCTTTGCGGCCCATCGCGGCACGAGGCCGCTCCCACCCGGGGAGGTGGGAGCCTTCAAATGCGGTGCTAGGCAGGCGGTAACATGGCGTGAAGCACAGGCCTAATCGCACCTGTGGGAGCCGCAGAGCTGGTGGCGCGCCTTAGATCTTGGGGCCGCTTTGCGGCCCATCGCGGCGCGAGGCCGCTCCCACCCGGGGAGGTGGGAGCCTTCAAATGCGGTGCTAGGCAGGCGGTAACATGGCGTGAAGCACAGGCCTAATCGCACCTGTGGGAGCCGCAGAGCTGGTGGCGCGCTTTAGATCTTAGGGCCGCTTTGCGGCCCATCGCGGCACGAGGCCGCTCCCACAGGATTCTGAGCTGCGCCCCAAATGTTGGACAGTTGGTTAGCCTATCTCAGCCTGAGTCCTGTAAGCCACAGGGCTCAGGCCGTTGAGCTTCATTTTGATTCGATCATGGTTGTAATAATGGATGTATTCATCCAACCCCGCCTTAAGCTCAGCCACGCTTGCGAAGCGCTCACGGTGGAAGTACTCCGATTTGAGCGTCCCAAAAAAGCTTTCCATCGCCGCGTTGTCCAGGCAGTTGCCCTTGCGTGACATGCTCTGTTCAAGCCCTGCTTCTTTCAACCGCTTGCAGTAGTCAGGGTATCGATAATGCCAGCCTTGATCTGAGTGCAAGAGCGGCCGGCTGTTAGCTGGTAGCCTATTGATTGCTGTCTCCAACATTTCGCCTACCAAGGTAAATCGGGGTCGGGAGTCGGTACGATAGGCAACGATCTCGCCGTTATAAAGATCCATGATCGGAGAAAGGTATAGCTTCTCACCTGCCACTTTGAACTCGGTAACATCCGTTACCCACTTTTGATTTGGCTGGTCTGCGCGGAAGTCGCGCTTAAGGATGTTGGGGGCGGCTTCGCCCATTAGCCCCCGATAAGATTTGTACCTCTTGGGGCGCACTGTACATTTCAGGTCCAGTTCGGCCATCAGACGGCGTACCTTCTTACTGTTAACCGATTGCCCTTCGCTACGCAGCGTAGAGGTGACTCGCCGATACCCGTAGCGGCCGCGGTGCCGGTGGCTGATGTCTTGTATCAACGTTTTGAGCGAGGCACACCGATCCCCAGCCTCGAGCACGCCGAGCTGGTAATAATAAGTGCTGCGCGACAAATGAGCTGCTTTGAGCAGCCAGGCAAGCGGGTAAAGCTTACGTAGCGCCGCGACTAGCCGGGTTTTTTCCTGGCTATCTTCTTCTTCGCCTTCTCCTCGTCTAGCTCCTCGAGCTTTTTTAGATAGGCGTTCTCCGCTTCGAGCTGGGCTAGCCTTGTCAGCAACTGCTCACGAGTGAGTTGCTCAGTAGGCGTGGATGAAACGTCTTCAGACTTGCTGGGTGCTTTAGGCATCGCGGTAATCACTGGCTTCTTACGGGGCGGTCGGGGTTGATGTCCGCCACTGTAATACTGTTCCTCCCAACTGCGAACCAGTGTGGAATTGCCGAGGTTGTAAAGCGCTGACGTGGCACGCAACGAAAGGTCTTCGCGCCATTTATGATGAAGAACAGCGAGCTTGAACTCGGCGCTGTAATGGCGGCCTGTTTTCTCCAGACTGGCCTGACCGTGCGTACGGTAGGCCGCGACCCAGCGACGAAGGAGCGTCGGATCCATTTGGAACTGTGCGGCAACATGGCGAAAGCCATACCCGCGATCAAGAAAGGCCTGAATGGCTGACAGCTTGAACTGCTTTGAATACCTGCGCATAAAAACCCCAAAAGTGGACGGATGTCCAACATTTGGGGCGCAGCTCAGGAGGTGGGAGCTTTCAAATGCGGTGCTAGGCAGGCGATAACACGGCGTGAAGCACAGGCCTAATCGCACCTGTGGGAGCGGCCTCGCGCCGCGATGGGCCGCAAAGCGGCCCCAGGGTATCAGTCCGCACATCAATAGCGATGGCTGCAAAGGCACGACCACCCCCTCGAGCGCCAAACCCAATAGGCAGGCCAAGCACTTACCGCTCCACCGGCCCCTGGCGACGCTGCAAGTAAACCCAGTCCACGATATCGCCCTGGGGCGAATAGCCGTTCACCATCTCGCGCAGCAACTGCCGCACGCGGGTGAAGTCGTCTTCGGCCACCGCCGCCAACAACAGCGTCAGCCCTTCGCGCAACCGCTCCCACGCCAGATAGTCCTCATTGGCCGCCATGATCATCGGGTGCGCGGTGGGCGATACGTCGTCGCCGATCAGCAGCTCCTCGTACAACTTCTCACCCGGCCGCAACCCCGTAAATTCGATGGCGATGTCGCCCTGGGGGTTGGAGGAGCTGCGCACGCTCAAGCCCGAGAGGTGAATCATCTTCTCCGCCAGCTCGACGATGCGCACCGGCTCGCCCATGTCCAGCACGAACACATCCCCACCCTGCCCCATGGCCCCGGCCTGCACCACCAGTTGCGCCGCCTCCGGGATGGTCATGAAGTAACGCGTGATCTTCGGGTGGGTAACGGTCAGCGGGCCACCCGTCTTGATCTGCTGGTGGAACAACGGGATCACCGAACCGGACGAGCCCAGCACATTGCCGAAACGCACCATGGTGAAGCGGGTCTTGTTCACCCGCGCGATCTTGTTGCAATCGCCATACAGCACCGGCGCCGCTTCCCGGCTAAGCGCCTGCAGGATCAACTCGGACAAACGCTTGGTGCTGCCCATTACATTGGTCGGGCGCACGGCCTTGTCGGTGGAGATAAGCACGAAGTTGGCCACCCCGGTCTGCAACGCCGCCTGGGCCGTGCACAAAGTGCCGTAGACGTTGTTGAGAATGCCTTCGGCGATGTTGTGCTCGACCATGGGCACATGCTTGTAGGCGGCGGCATGGTAGACGGTATCCACACGCCAGGTGCTCATCACATCGACTAGATGCTGCTGGTTGCGCACCGAGCCCAGGATCGGCAGCAGCTGCACCGACAGCGACTCCCGGGCCACGCGCTGCTCCAGCTCGCTGAGAATGCTGTACAGGTTGAACTCGGCATGGTCCAGCAGCAGCAAGGTCTTGGGCCCAAGGCCGATGATCTGCCGGCACAGCTCGGCGCCAATGGAGCCACCGGCACCGGTCACCAGCACCACCTGCTTGTGAATGCAGCGCTCCAGCAAGCCTTCCTGCGCGGGCACCGGGTCGCGGCCCAGCAAGTCGGCAATGTCCACGTCCTGGATATCGTCCACCTTCACCCGGCCAGTGGCCAGGTCGGCAAAGGCCGGCACGCTTCGCACGTGCAGCGGGTACGGTTCGAGCAGGGCGAGAATTTCCCGGCGCCGCGCGCGGGTGGCCGAGGGCAGTGCCAGCAACACCTCCTGGGCGCCGGTTTCCTTGAGCATCTGCTGCAAGTGCTTGGGCTTGTACACCTGCAACCCGGAAATGACCCGGTTGGCCAGGTCGCCGTCATCGTCGAGGAAGGCCACCGGGCGCATCACACGGCCCATGCGCAGCGCCGCCAGCAACTGGTTGCCGGCGGTACCTGCGCCATAGATAGCTACCTTGATTTGCCCGTCGTCGCGGTTGGCGAAAGGGATCTGATGGGCGCCGGTGAACCAGTCGCCCAGAAAATACTGGCGCATGATCAGGCGCAAGCCACCGATGATCACCATGCTCAACCACCAGTAGTTGAAGATGGTCGAGCGCGGTACCACGGCCTCGTGGTTGCTGTACCAGTACACCACCACTGCCAGGATGAGCGAAGACAGGGTCACCGCCTTGATGATCGCCACCAGCGCATCGTTGCCGAAGTAGCGCATCACCGCCCGGTACATGCCAAAGCGGATGAACAAGGGAATAGCCACGCACGGCGCGGCCATGAACAGCCAGGTGTGCTCGACGATGGGGTTGTACATTTCCTCCACGCCCAGCCGCACGATGAACGACAACCACAAGGCGAACCAGATAAGGACAATGTCCGTGCAGACCTGGATGAGGCGTTTCTGCCGGCGTGACAGGGTGACCAGAAACTGCCGTAGCCTGTCGTTCTTTGCGTTGCTCATCCGGTTTTCCTCATGGCTACGCCAAATTGTGAAAATGACCAGAGCGACTGCCGAACATACAGCCCTGTACAACCCTGATTGCGCCTGCCTTGCTGGAGCATGCTATTCCTTCTCCCCTGCCCGGTAGGCAATTGCCAACAGTATCAGAGGGGCATAGGCCACCAAGGTTCCGGTTGCCCCATCCAGTTTGAGCACCACCACGACCAACGCGACGGGCAGCAGCCAGCCCAGGTTGATGGCCGCCACCGCCAGGCTTACCGGCCGGTGGCGACCGTGGCGCCGCGAGGCGTACTGGTAGGCATGGCTGCGGTGTGCTTCGTAGACCCTTTCACCGCGTAGCAAACGGCGCGCCAAGGTGAAGGTAGCGTCCACCACGAACACACCCAGAAGTATTAACCACCCCCAGAAGAGTAGCGGATCTATCCAACCTGCCACGATTGCCAGCAAACCCAGCACGATGCCGAGAAAACCGCTGCCGGCATCACCCATGAAGATACGCGCCGGCGGGAAGTTCCAGATCAGGAAACCGGTGACGGTGGCGGCCAGCAGCAGCGGCAGCCACGCAGCACCCGGCGCACCCGCCAGCCAGAACAGCACGGTGCCACCCAGGCACACACAAATGGCTTCGATGCTGGCAATGCCATCGATGCCGTCCATGAAATTGTAGAGGTTCAGCAGCCAGACCAGGTACAGCAGCCCCAGCGGCGCAGCTAGCCACAGGGCATGCAACGGCCAGCCGAACACGCTGATTGGCGGCAGGCCGCCCAGCCAGGCCAGCCCCCAGGCGGCTGCAGCAAAGTGGCCCAGCAGGCGCCAGCGCGCGGCGATGTGCCCGTGGTCGTCCATGAACCCAATCACGGCCACCAGGCCCCCTGCCCCGAGGATACCCACCAGCACCGACGGCGCCACATACCCTGCCCAGCCCAGCACCAGCACGCCGGCCATGAAGGCCACGACGAAGGCCACCCCGCCGCCACGGGGTGTGGGCAAGGTGTGTGAGCTGCGGGCATTGGGAATGTCCAGCAGGCTGCGCGACAACGCGTAGCGGCGCAGTGCGGCCGTCATCAGCCAGGTGGCGATGCCTGCCACGATGAGGATGGCGGTCATGGGCGGGGGTTCTCCTTGAAGGCGCGGGCGGTGGCGGCCAGGCCTTGCTCCAGGGTGTAGGGCGGTCGCCAGCCCAGCAGCTGGTGGTTCTTGGTGATGTCCACTTGGAGGGAGCCCAGCAGGCGCTGGGCCAAGTCACGGCGCCCCAGCAGCGCGGCACCCGTTTGCAACAGCGCGGCTGGCACCGGCACCAGGCGGGCGGGACGGCCTAACGCATGGCCAAGGGCCCGCAGCAACTCGCTTAAGGATACATCCTCGCCATCGCTGGCCAGGAACGTCTGGCCCGCGGCCGCAGGGTCATCCACGCAGGTGATGATCAAGTCGACCAGGTTACCCAACGAGACCAGGCTGCGACGGTTGTGTACCGCCCCCAGCGGCAGGGGCACGCCGCGCTCCAGCCAGCGCATCATGCTGAGGAAGTTGGCCTTGACGCCTGGGCCGTAGACCAGCACTGGGCGGATGACGACGACCTCCATGCCCGTTTCGGCGGCTACCGCCTGCAACCCCTGCTCGGCCTCGTGCTTGGAAACGCCATAGGCGTCCTGGGGCGCGGGGGTATCGTCGGCATGCAGGGGCTGGCCCGGCTGGCTGGTTTC
This sequence comes from Pseudomonas parafulva, assembly GCF_002021815.1. Classification (NCBI taxonomy): domain Bacteria; kingdom Pseudomonadati; phylum Pseudomonadota; class Gammaproteobacteria; order Pseudomonadales; family Pseudomonadaceae; genus Pseudomonas; species Pseudomonas parafulva. Next base: position 1,335,221 of record NZ_CP019952.1, on the reverse strand, counting down.
GCCATTGACCTTGACCGAGCTGATGAAAATGAAACGGCGCACGCCCGCAGCCGCCGCCTGGCGGGCCAGGTTGAGCGTACCCTGCACGTTCACACGGCGAAATTCGGCCAGGCTGTCGGTGGCGGCTTCCTTCATCACGTGCACGCGCGCTGCCGCGTGCACCACGACGTCTACATCGATAAGTGCCGCTTGCCAGTCAGTATCGGCGCCAAGGTCCGCAACGGTGACCGCGTCAATGCCCGCCAAAGGCAATGGGCTGCCGCGGCGCAAGGCGGCGCGCGGCGTAAGGCCTTCGACCGTCGCCAAGCGCTGGCACAGGGCGCTGCCGACAAAGCCCGAGGCTCCAGTGATCAATAGCGTGCGTCGTTCCATGAAATCCGTTCTCGGTTCACGCCGGCAGGGCCGGCATGCGGCGATCTTCGCCCTCGTTGTGCCTGACTGACCGGGCTACAAGAGGCCGCGATAAAGCTCGGCGTAGGCATTGGCCATGGCCGATGCGGTAAAGACATGCTCGAAGCGCTGCTGGGCGGCGGCACCCATGGCCTGGGCCTGGGCCGGGTCGTCCCACAGCCGCTGCATGGCCTGGGCCAGTGCCGGTGCGTCGCGCGGCGGTACCACCAGCCCGGTCTGGTCGGCCAGGTTGATGAAGGTGGTGCCGGAGCCCATTTCGCAGGAGATCAGCGGCTTGCCGTACATGGCCGCTTCCAGCAGCGAGATGCCGAAGGACTCCGAGCGCAGGTGCGACGGGAAGGTAAAGGCATAGCACAGTTCCAGCAGCGCCACCTTGTCTTCGTCTGGCAAGCCACCCAGGAACTGCACCTGGCTCAGTCCCGCGTCGCTGGCCTGCTGGCGCAGCTGCTGCTCCAGAAAACCCCCACCCATGATGACCACGGGCAAGCCGCTGATGCGTGCGGCCTCCAGCAGGTAGTCCAGCCCCTTGTAATAACGCAGCGCCCCGACGAACAGGAAGAACCGTTCGCCTAACCGTTGCCGCCAGTACGCCAGCTTTTCGGCACTGGCCTTTGGGTACGTGGACCGGTCCAGACCATACGGGATGATCGACACCTTGTCCTTGAACTGGGTCAATACCGGGCTGTGCGCCGCATAGTTGGGCGAGGACGCCACAACCCGGTCGACGCTGGAGAAAAAGCGGTTCATCAGCGGCTGGTACAGCTTGAGCAGCCACTTCTGCTTGACGATGTCGGAGTGGTAGCTGACTACGGTCGGCTTGTTCAGCCGGGTAGCGAAGTGCACCAGGTCCATGTACGGCCAGGGAAAGTGGAAATGCACGATATCGGCCTTGCGGGCCAGTTCGGCAAAGTCCTTGAACGCCGACAGCGAAAAGCCGGTGGAGGCGACATGCAGGTCGAGCTTGGCGCGGTGCGTGAGGTGGTTGGCCACCGGCTCGTTGCGGGCAGCGCCGCGTGAGCTCAGGTACAGCACCTCGGGCTCGATACCGTGGGCCTGGGTGCCTTCGGCGATCTGGAAAATCACCTGCTCGATACCGCCCATGGAATCGGGGTAATAGGTTTTGAAAAAATGCAGGACCTTGATCATCGTTGCTTGACCGCTTGATACACCTTAAGGGTGCCTTGGGCACACCGCTCCCACGAGAAACCACCGGCATGCTGCAAGCCCTGGGCGATGGCCGTGGCGCGCCAGGCTTCGTCTTCCAGGCCGCGTTGCAGCAGTGCGGTCAGGCCATCGACGTCGTCGGGCGCGCACATGAGCGCTGCATTGCCAGCGACTTCCGGCAGCGAAGAGCTGTTGGAGCACACCACCGGCACGCCGGAGCTCATGGCTTCGAGCACGGGCAGGCCAAAGCCTTCGTAGTGCGACGGGAAGGTGAACAGGCGGGCGCCGGCGAACAGCAACGGCAAGTCTTCGCTGGGGGCGAAGCCCAGGTAGCGGGCCCAGCCCTGCTGCTGCGCCTGGGCGATGCGGGCGTGGATGGCCTCGCTGCGCCAGCCTTGGTAGCCGGTGAGGATCAGCGGCCAGCGTTGGCGCAGGGCAAGCGGTAGGCGACCATAAGCGTCGAGCAGGTTCTCGATGTTCTTGCGCGGCTCGATGGTGCCCACGAACAGGCTGTAGCCGCCAGGTTCCAGACCATGACGCGCCAGCGTTTGTGTGAGCGCCTGCGGGCTGCGGGGGTGAAACTGCGGCGAGCTGGCCAGGGGAACCGCATGAATGCGGTCCAACGGCCAGTTGAAGTAATCCGCCAGCTCCTGGCGAATGTAATGGGACACCGTGATCAGCGCATCGGCCCGCTCAAGCGTCAGCATGAGCTCCTTTTGCAAGTACCGGGCGATCTGCGGGGTGTGGCAATGAGCCCAGGTGAACGGCGACAAGTCGTGGAACGTGGCGACGCTCCGGCCTGCGAAGGGCGGCAGGTAAAAGTTGGTGCTGTGGTAGATGAAGTCATCATGCCCACGCAGTGCACGCTTACGCAGAAACGGCATCAGGCGCCGGTAGGCTTCGACAGCCAAGGCGTTTTTCTGGACGAAGCGCTTGAGCCCATGCACGGCATCGGACTGGTCTGCAGGCTTGAGGAGCTCCGGCACGAAGCTGCGCCCGGCAAACAGCCGCAGGTCGTCGATGTCATCGCACTGCTGCAGCCGCGAGGCCAGCTCGTAGGTGTAACGCCCGATACCGGTCAGTGGAAAGCGGACCGATTCGACGGAAAGAATGACCTTCATTGAGCGGCGAGCATCCAACCCAGCGTTTCATCCAGGTCAGGCGTGTGCCAACCGGGCACCAGCGCCCGCAGGCGGGCGTTGTCGCCGCACAAGGTCTTGACCTCGTTGGCGCGCACGAACGCATGGTTTACCTGCACCTCAAGCGTGTGCCCGGTGATGGCCGAGCACTTGGCAATAACTTCGCGCAGCGAATGGGTAATGCCGGAACTCACGTTCACGGTCTGGCCCACTGCCCGCGCCTCGATCAGGCCGCGGTAGGCGCGCACCACGGCGCGCACGTCGCTGAAGTCACGCCACACATCCAGGTTGCCCAGCTCGATGGCAGGGGCCTTGCGCTGGAAGTGCGAAACGATCTTGGGCAGCAGGAAGTTCTCGGCCTGCCCAACACCTGTGTAGTTGAACGGACGCGTAATGACGATCGGCAGCCGGTCGCACCACAGCCTTGCCATGTACTCCATCGCCAGCTTGCTGACGGCGTAGTCGTTGGCCGGTGCGGGCGGGGTGTGCTCGTCCAGCATCCCTTCGGAAACATTGCCGTAGACATTGGCACTGCTGGCAATGAGCACGCACTCGGGCGCCTTGCCGCAGGCCGCAATGGCTTCGAGCAGGTTGCGCGTGCCGATCAGGTTGACCTGATAGAAGGCATCGGCAGCGCCGTGCCCGACAAACGCAATGGCAGCCAGATGCACGATCACATCCGGCTGCAGTTCGGCCAGCAACGCACGCAGGCCCGGCCCATCGGCCAGATCGACCTGGTGGTAGTCGGGCGCCGCCGAGGGCTGGCTCCCGGTACCGATCACTTCATAACCATTGGCCCGCAATTCGGCCGCCATGTAGCGACCTGTGAAACCATGGATCCCGGTGACGAGTGCGCGTTTGCTGGCCATTTGCATCAGAACGAGAACCCTTTTTCGTTACGACGCAGGTCGGCTTCGACCATCATGCGGCACAGCTCTTCGAGGCTGGTTTTTGGCTCCCAACCCAGTACCTGCTTGGCCTTGGCCGGGTTGCCGATGAGCAGCTCGACTTCGGCTGGGCGGTAGAATTTGGGGTTGATGACGACCAGGACCTTGCCGGTTGCAGCGCAGGTGCCTTGCTCGGCTTCTTCCTTGCCGCTCCAGTTGATCTCGATACCAGCGGCCTTGAAGGCCATGGTGACGAAGTCACGCACGGTTTCGGTGCGGTTGGTGGCCAACACGAAGGTGTCCGGCTCGTCAGCCTGCAGCATGCGCCACATGCCTTCGACGTACTCCTTGGCAAAGCCCCAGTCGCGCTTGGCGTCGAGGTTGCCCAGCTCCAGCTTGTCCAGCAGGCCCAGCTTGATCTTGGCGACCGAGTCGGTGATCTTGCGGGTCACGAACTCACGGCCACGCAGGGGCGACTCGTGGTTGAACAGGATGCCGCTGGTGGCGAAGATGTTGTACGACTCGCGGTAGTTGATGGTCATCCAGTGGGCGTACAGCTTGGCCACACCGTAGGGGCTACGCGGGTAGAACGGGGTGGTTTCGACCTGCGGGATTTCCTGCACCTTGCCGAACATTTCGGAGGTGGAGGCCTGGTAGAAGCGGACCTTCGGGTTGACGATGCGGATGGCTTCGAGCAGGTTGACAGCGCCCAGGCCGGTGATTTCGGCTGTGGTCAAAGGCTGCTCGAAGGACACACCCACGAAGCTCTGGGCGGCGAGGTTGTACACCTCGGTGGCTTCGGTGGTTTGCAGCAGGCGGATGCTGGCCGACAGGTCAGTGAGGTCGTACTCGACCAGGTGCAGGTTAGGGTTGGTGTGGATACCCAACTCCTCGATGCGCCAGAAGTTAACCGAGCTGGTACGACGGTAGGTGCCGTAGACCGTATAGCCCTTCTCCAGCAGCAGTTCCGCCAGGTAGGCGCCGTCTTGACCAGTGATCCCAGTAACGATTGCTTTCATGCGACTTAACCAACTCCGATAGTGCCGTGCGGGCATGTGTGATTATTGGGGCTTGACGCGGCAGCTCCGAGCCGCGCGTACTCGCTTGCATGCGGCAGTATACATAGGTCGGGGGGAGTACTCGACTCACAAAGTACTGGCGCGCGGCCAGCTGCCGGTCAGGCCTTATTGAGGGGGTTAGGAACCGGCGCGGGAGAATAAGTTCCAGGGGGGAGAATGGCCAGTGATTGGCCTGTAGGAATGGTCTGATTTTGGCTGAGTTCTGAAGGCTGGCCATAGCCCGTGTGGGAGGCTGGCTCAAGCCCGTGTGGGAGCGCGTAAGGCTCTTAGGAATAGTATCAGGCGTCTGCCAAGCGACGCCTTTCAACCGCCCTACACCCCACACGTCCAATCAGCGACGCGCATCCAGCCGCGCTACGTCACCGCCCGGCAAGGTCGGCTCAGGCACGGGGCTCAGCCACACATTCACGTTGTCCACGCTGTCCTGGTTGAGCTGACCTGCCCAACGATTGAGCAGGAACAGATTGGTGATGAAGTCGTACTGGGTCTTGAGCAAATCACGACGCGCCTTGAACTCGTTCTGCACGCTGGTCAGTACATCGACCGCATTGACCACCCCGTAACTGAACGCTTTCTGCGCAGCCACGCTGGACTGCTGGGCCGAGGACAGGGCGTTGCGGTTGGCGCGGATCTTCTCAACCGCAGCCTGGGCAGTGAGGAAGGCGGTGGTGGTTTCCTTCACCACCTGGCGGCGAATGCCTTCGAGCTGTTCTTCGGCCGCCAACTGCTCGTCATACAACCCACGTACCCGGGCCGAGGTAGAGCCACCGCTGTAGATCGGGATCTTCACCCCAAGGCTTGCCACATAGCTGTCGCTGCGCGGCGCCTGGGTGTTGTCGTAACCCTGGTCACTCTGCTGAGCGCTCAGGCTCAGGGACAGCTGCGGGTAGTGCTCGCCCTTGCCTTCACGCACGGCCGCCATAGCCGCCTCGGCACCGCTGCGCGAGGCCTTGAGCTGCGGGTTGGTTTCCACGGCCTGGGTCAACCACTCCTGCAAAGGCCGGGTAGGCGCCTGCAGCGCCACATCGTTACGAACCCGGCTCAGCGGCTCGGTGATCGGCCGACCTACGATCTCGGCCAGCGCCTCACGGCTGACCTGCACCTGGTTGCGGGCTTCCACTTCCTGGGCGGCCAGGAAGTCGACGCGCGCCTGCATGTCCAGCTTGTCAGTGATCTTGGCCATCTGCCGGTCGAACATGCTGGTGACGCGGTCCAGGTTTTTTTGCGTGGCGCGGCGTTCGGCCTGCACCAGCGCCAGTTCGTCGTCGGCAGCCAGGGCCACGAAGTAGCGCTTGGCCAGGTCTACCGTGGCCTCGGCCAGGGTGTCCTCGGCTTGCTGGCCCTTCTGGTCCTTGACGCTCTTGGACTTCTGGTACCGCTCCCAGGCCGGCTTGTTGTACAGGTACTGGGTCAGGCTCAACGAATAGCTTTCGTTGTTATAGATGTCACGGTCGATCTCGTTCTTGCGCAGCACGCGGCTGGTGTTGGCGTTGGCCGACACCTGCGGCAGCAAGCCACCCAAGGCTTCACGCTGCTGGGCTTCGGCCGAGCGGGCGCGGGCATACGCGGCGAGCACCCGAGGGTCTTCCAGCCTGGCCTCACGGTACAGGCCGGCCAAGTCCAGTGTGTAGGTTGACGCCGACACCGCCTTGGGCACCTCAGCCGGCGCGCCCTTCCCTTCCACGGCCACCGCCTGGCAGGCGACCATGCACATCAGCATTCCAGGTAGCAAACGCAGCACAATCATTCCTCGATCAGCGATTCGGCGAACATGTTGCGGGCCGGTTTGAGCAGGTACTGCAGCATGGTGCGGTCGCCGGCGTTGATTAGTACTTCGGCTGGCATGCCAGGGTGCAGTTTGCGGTTACCCAGCTTCTTCATGCCATCTTCAGTCACCTGCACACGTACCAGGTAGTAGGTATCGCCGCTGCGCTCGTCGGTCAGGCTGTCCGCCGAAATGCGCACCAGCTTGCCCTCGATGACCGGCGTGGTGGCCTGGTTGAAGGCGGTGAAACGGATGTCTGCGGTTTTACCCAATTCCAGGCGGTCGATGTCCCGGGTGGCCACCTTGGCCTCCACCACCAGCTCCGACTGGGCTGGCACGATATCCAGGATTGGCGTGGCCGCACTGATCACACCGCCAATGGTGTGCACTTTCATGTCCAGTACCATGCCGCTTTCGGGTGCGCGGATCACCACACGCGACAGGCGGTCACGCAGGGCTGCTTCTTTTTCCTGAAGGTCGAAGACCTGGGCCTGAACGTCCGAAAGCTCGTTTGCCACGTCAGAGTCGAATTTCTTTTTCAGCTGCACGATCTGCAACTCGGTCTCACCGATCTGCAAATTGGTCTTGGTGATGTTGGAGCGGTGGTCCGCCACTTCGGTCTTGAGCATGTCCAGCTTGCGCTCCTGCTCGAGCAGGCGCTGGTTGTCCACAAAGCCCTCGGCCAGCAACTCCTTGAGCTGCTTGATTTCACCGGTGTATGACTTCTCAAGCCCGCTCTTGGTCCCGATCATGTCGTTCAAGCCGGCGATCTGCTGCTTCATCTGCTGGATGCGCTCACGGTTGACCGAAATCTCACCCTGCAACGAGTTGCGTCGCGCGTTGAACACCTGCAACTCACCCGCCATGGCCTCCTGAGCACGGACAGAGTCGGTGCCGTCCATCTTGACCGGGGGGATTTCGTTCAGGCCGTCGCGCTCTGCCCGCAAGCGTGCCTCTTTATAGCGCGCCACGATCAGCTGGTTACGGGTGGACTCGTATTCGGCGCTGAGCTGGGACTCGTCCAGCACGATCAGCGGGTCGCCCTTCTTGACCAGGTCGCCGTCACGGGCCAGCAGTTCCTTGACGATGCCGCCCTCAAGGTGCTGCACGGTCTTGCGGTAGTTCTGCACGGTGACCACACCGGAACCGTGCACGGCGTTGCTAAGCGGAGCGAAGGCCGCCCAGCTGCCAAAAATGCCGAATGTAACGAAGACAATAGTCAGGCCAATGCGGCGAATGCCGCGGTCGGACGTGGGCATGTCGTCGAAATTGTGATCGAACTCGGTAATCGCTTTACTGCTCATCTACAAATCCTTTCAAACGCCGGGGCTGGTGGTGGCGGCAGGCGAAGCTGCCGGGGCCGCAGGCGGCGCTGCGTTAGGTGCAGCCGGTGGGGCGGCTGGGGGCTGGGCAGCAGCGGGCTGAGCGACCCGCTGCTGCGCCTTGGCCTGCTGGGCGGCCAGCTCGGCAATGACGCGATCACGTTCGCCGTACAGCGAGATGGTGCCCCCTGCCATGACCAGGATACGGTCCAGGCGGGTAAGGATGTTGGGGCGGTGGGACACGATGAACACCGTGGCACCGGTTTCCTTGAGTTTCTGCAAGGCGACGCCCAGGGCACGCTCACCAACATCGTCGAGATTAGAGTTGGGCTCATCCAGCACGATCAGGCGCGGGTTGCCATAAATGGCACGGGCCAAGCCAATGCGCTGACGCTGGCCACCGGACAGGTTGACGCCATCGCTGCCAATGACCGTGTCGTAACCGTCGGGCAGCATGAGGATCATCTCGTGCACGCCGGCCATCTGGGCAGCTTCCACCACCTTCTCCGGGTCGACTTTGTCGAAGCGGGCAATGTTTTCGCTGATGCTCCCTTCGAACAACTCGATGTCTTGCGGCAGGTAGCCGACGTAAGGGCCCAAGGCCTGCTTATCCCAGCTGGCGATGTCGGCGCCGTCGAGGCGAACTACACCGTGCTGAGGGGGCCAGATGCCCATCAGGGCACGCACCAGTGTGGATTTACCGGCCGCACTTGGGCCGACGATACCGACGATGGAGCCGGCGGGCGCTACGAAGCTGATGCTGCGGATGACCGGAGCCTTGGCGCCGGGCGGGGCCACGATGAGGTTTTCGACCTGGATGTGACCTTCCGGAGCAGGAAGCGGCATGCGCTCAGGTTCGTTTTTCAGATCATCCATGACTTTGCTGAGGCGGTCGTATTGCACCTTTGCGGCGACGAAGCCTTTCCAGCTGCTGATCATCTGGTCGATGGGCGACAGCGCGCGGCCCAGCAATAGGGAGCCTGCCATCAGCAAACCGGGGTTGACTTGGTGGGTCACAACCAAATAGCCCCCAATTGCTAACATGATCGACTGCGACCAAATGCGGAACGTTTTGGAGGTAGAGCTGACCACCCCGCCCTTGTCACTGGCATTGGACTGCAAAAGCATGATGTTGCGCTGACGACGTGCCCAGCGATTCATCAGGGTATCGAGCATGCCCATCGATTCGATGACTTCGGCATTGCGCAGGGTTTTGGTGGTCACGACGTTCGAAGCGACGTTCTCCTTGTTAGCCTCTGCAAGTGCGCTGCCGGTGACGCGATGGTTGACGAATGCCAACACCGCAAGCACCGCCCCACAGAACAGCGTCATCCAGCCAAACCAAGGATGAAACAAGAACATCACGATGGTGTAGATCGGAAACCACGGCGCATCGAAAAACGCGAAGAGGCCAGGCCCGGTGAAGAATTGCCGCAGCGAGGTGAGATCGCTTAGGGACTGGGCTGTGGCATCGCCTCCGCCGCTTGAAAGTGCGCGCTTGAAGCTGGCGCGGTACACATCTCGGCTTAGCATGATATCCAGGCGGTTGCTGATACGCACCATGATGCGGGAACGGACCCATTCCAAAGCACCCATCGTCACGATCAGCACGGTCATGATCAACGTCAACATAAGAAGCGTTGAAGTGCTACTCGACGGCACCACGCGGCCGGAGACCTGAATCATGAAGAAGGTAGGCACCAGCATGAGTGCGTTGACGAAGAAGCTGAAAAACCCTACCGAAAGGAAGCTGCTTTTGCAGGCTCTGAGGGCGGCTTGCAGATTGTTGTCGGATTGATAACTCATGGTGTCCGTACTGAAGAGTGGCGAAAGCGGCGGGCAGTGTAACACCCGCCAAAGAGGGCAGCGTGTCAGATTACTCCTGGACCGCTTTGTTCAGCGATGAACAGTGGGTTTTCATGAAATGTTTGATCTGGAGTGGAAACAGACACTTGCTTTGGCGGTCTCACTGACCAACGGCAGGCACTGCCATGCTGACAAAAACCAGACGCCATAAAACCATCAGATTGAGCTTGAACCAAGCCTTAAAATCACAAGATCATGATTTTAAAAGAATTTATCAGCCTGCAGATCATCCTACGCTGATGCTCGGTTATCAAAAAAAAACGTAGAAAGATCGCTGCCCTTAGACCTAAGTTCCCTACCGATATGAATTTTTTTTTAGATTTCTTGGTTGACATCTTCCCCCTCCGGCGGCATCTTCGCCACTCGCAAGGAGCCTTCAATGGCCGTTCAGTGTATGCACGGGTTTGAGCACGTTAGCTACCAGTGTTATTGCTTAAAAGGAGCTTAACAACGCCATGTCTATGCCTTCGCAGACCCTTGACGGCCTGAAAATCAGCTCACGGGTCACCCTGCTCGAACCAGGGATGTATATCTTCAGGTACGCCTCACAGCCTCCGGCAGACAAACCTGTCTGCATTGCGTTGCAACAAGCGCCGCTGGGTAAAGGCTCCATCGACTTCTTCCCCGCCGAGGGTGTCAGCAAAAACATGCTAACAAAGCTCGGTGACACTATTGTTGCGCGTGTCAAAGGCGGTGTAACAACAGTGCTGATCACTGAGTACCACATGTTCGACGAAGTGATCGAACCCGTGGACCTGCGAATCGACAGAATCGACACCTCCCCTGCCATCATGCGCACCTTCGCCGTTGTGGCCAGCACAGACCCGTCCCAGGCTATCGCCGCCAGTACGCAGCCACTGCCCATCACCCTGACTGCTCACCTGAGCCAAAGCGGCGAAGTCGTGTCCAGCGAAGGTTGGGTTGGCGAGCCTGGTACTGAAGAGTTCATCGACTCATTTTCCATCGACTGGGCTGAAAAGCCAGTGGGTGTCGACCTTCTTTATACCTGCATGGTGGCCGGCTCCGGCCCATGCCGCAACGTCTCGACAGGCACCACAGTCGGTGCCCGTGGCCAGGGGCTGCCGCTGATTTGTGTTGGTTTCAGCCTGGTAGGCCCCCTGCGCAAGCATTACGAATTAACCGGCCTTGTTGTTTTCAAAAATACGGAACCACAACGCCTGGTCGCGAATCAGATGATGCACGGCCCCACCGGCAACGAGCCGTTGGTGGCCTTGCACCTCGCCCTAACACCCGTAACGAAGATGAACGCTGCCCGCCTTAAGTCTCCGTGGGAAAACTCTGCGTCACAGCAGAATACTATTGCAGCGGGCCACATGGCCTGAAGTAACAGGAATACATCATGCAATACGATAGCCCTCAGTCGAGCAGCGCTCTGCAAGACACCCTGAACGCCGATAGCGCCAACCTGTCCGAGAACACCATCGCTGCCATCAGCAGCCTGTTGAACCTGAACAACGTCCAAGACGTCAACATCGCTGGCATCGAAGGCAACGCCGTTCAGCTGCCAACTTCCGGCCAAGCTGACATCGTTATTGGCGAAGTCGAAGGCGAGCAAGGCGACCAAGTTGTTGTCGACCTGGCTGCTGCCGAAGCCGCTGGCGTAAGCGCTTACGTGCTGCAGAGCGACGCTAACCTGGTTGTTGACCTGCAAGGTCAAGCTGCCGCGGCTGGCGACGTACAAACTCTGGCAGCTGCCGTAGCCCCTGCTGTTGATACCTCGGGTATCCAACTGGTAGTTGCTACCGGTAACGGCGACGACGTAATCACCGTTAAAGGCGACCAGAACACCCTGATCGACGGCGGTGACGGCAACGACACCATCGTGACCGGCAACGGCAACAACGTTGTAATCGCTGGCAACGGCAACAACAACGTCACCACCGGTTCGGGCGATGACACCATCATCCTGAGCGGCAGCGACCACGCTGACATCGTCAACGCCGGTGCTGGCTACGACGTGGTCCAGCTGGACGGTACTCGTGATGACTACGAACTGACCGTTGGCAACAACTTCAACGTCAACCTGACCGGCAACCAAACTGCCGCGATCAAAGACGCTGAGTTCCTGAAGTTCGTTGACGCTGACGGCGCAGAGCAATCCATCGCCCTGGCGCACAACGATGCCGAAGCCCTTGCCCTGCGCATGTACGAAGGCATCCTGGGTCGCGACGCTGACGTGAACGGCGCCAAGTCGTTCGTTGAAGCTGTCAACAACGGCACTTCGCTGACCGACATTGCCAACGCCTTCCTGAACTCGCAAGAGTTCGCTGGCGCCAACAATGCCGCTGACATCAACGACCTGTACAACACCCTGCTGGGTCGCGATGCAGACCAGGGCGGCGCTGACGCTTGGGCAGCTCTGCTGGCCAACGGTGGCACTCTGGCTGACGTCGCTGGCGCGATCGCTGTTTCGGAAGAAGCACAAGACCGTGACCAGTCGAACGGCGACTTCGTACGTGACCTGTACACCGCTGCCCTGGGCCGCGACGCCGACGAAGCTGGCCTGGACGCCTGGGTATCCCAGCTGTTCAACGGCACCAGCCGCGCCGATGTTGCCAAAGGCATCGTAGGTTCGGAAGAAGCTGCTAACAAAGCTAACGGTGACTTCATCGACTCGCTGTACCAGTCCGCACTGGGCCGCGACGCCGACGACGCTGGTAAAGCTGCCTGGGCTGCTCAGCTGGAAGCTGGTGCTTCGCAAGCAGACGTTGCCCTGGGCATCGTTGGTTCGCCAGAAGCTGCTGCACACATCGACAACGTCGTTGTACTGCACGGCCAGGTGTAACTAGCCCTGTCGTAGCGAAACGTACACCCGGCCGCAAGGCCGGGCGTATGCCAAAGGGGGCGGCTTTCGAGTCGCCCTTCTTTTTATTTTTTGTAGCCAAGCCAAGCTTATGTCCAGACAACTCGACCATGGGCGAGAAACGCTCATGGACATTTTTCATCGGCATCGCCAGGCAGAAGAGCACGCCAGCGCAGCTTCAGCGTTGGAACAGGCCCTCAAGGTCCCCGAGTATCGTCCAGAGGCACTTATCTGGAAGGGTATCGAGGCACTGCCAAAGCATCCAAAGCTTGCCTTCATTTTTTTTAGTAATGCGGTCAAAGCCCTGCCAAAGCGAACAGATCTGCATGCGCTGCTAGGGCGGTGTCTGCTGGATCTGGCACAGCCACAACTGGCTACCCGCTACTTGGCCGCCGCCTGGCAAAAGCATCCTCATGACGCAGGGCTACGGCAAGTACTGTGGCTTTCGCGCAGCCAATCCGATACCCCCAAACAGCTAGAGCGCCTGATTCTTGCTCAACTGCCTGAAATCACTTCGCCCCAAGAGCTCAACTTAGTACTCAGATTGCTGGCTGCAAAAACTCAGCACGCAGGTGCGGTGGGTGTCGTTCGGCTTGATCGAGATGCCCAAGAGATACAAGGTTGGGCAATCGACTTGAAGAACCTTGCCGAGCCATGCACCGTTCAGTTCGAGTTCAACGGGCATGTAGTAAACGCATCGGCTGGCCGTCCCGATCCACTGCTAAAAGCCGCTGGTATTTCGTCCAGCCATGGGGGCATTCGCGCCAAACTGCCCAAAGCTTGCGCTGCAGTTGCCGTGGGTTTTAGTACGGGCGGCTTATTGCAAGGTAGCCCCCTACACACCCTCCCGGTTTGGGTACCACCTTGCCCACTTGCGGGCCAAACCAAAAGCGGTCCGGTCGATGTGCTCATTCCGGTCTATAACGGCCTGGATGAGACGCTGGCGTGCATAAACAGCGCCATCGAATCTCGCAGGCATAACCGCACGCCTCATCGTCTTGTAGTCATCGAGGACGCCACGCCACTCCCCGCCTTGCGCAAAGCGCTCAAAGTGCTGGCAGGCAAGAGCAAGATCACCCTTGTACAGAACCCTTCCAACCTGGGCTTCATTCGTAGCATGAATAGAGCCATGGCTATGAGTTTGGGCAAAGACGTGATTTGGCTGAACGCTGATACCCGCGTTCACGGAGACTGGATCGACCGCCTGCGTCAGGTAGCTTACAGCGATCCTCAGGTAGCGTCGGTTACCCCGTTCACGAACAACGGTGAATTGATGAGCTTTCCTAAGAGCCGCGTCAGTCAACCCATGCCCTCACCTGACCAGCACGCCGAACTGGATAACCTGGCCAAGCTCAACCCGTCGGACCCAGTAGAAATTGAAACAGGTTGTGGTTTCTGCCTTTACATCAAGCGCGATGCCATCGACCAAGTAGGTTATCTAGACGAGGTAGAGCTGTCGCGAGGTTACGGGGAGGAAACCGACTGGTGTTTGCGCGCTCGCAGCTTGGGCTGGAAGCATATGGGGGCGCCAAATGTTTTCGTCGCTCACCAAGGGGGGGTGTCTTTTGGGGAAGAAAAAAACCTGCGCGTTGCCTACAACAACGCCATCCTTCGGAAACGCTACCCTGATGCTGAGTCACGTTACGAAACCTTCTGCCGTCGCGACCCAATCAAACCGGCTCGACAAACATTGCAGCGTGCGCGCCTGACCCATTGGCTGGATCAGCACCGTGGGGAACCGAGTTACCCTCGATCAGAGCTGCACATCCATGATGGCAGCCGTCCTGAAACCCCCTTCAGCCTGACCTGGCACCATGAAGGGCTGCGCAACTGGGTGACACTCCATGCAGAGGTTCTGCCATTGGAGATCAGCCTGGACTATGCCCCTGAAGAGTTGCCTCATCTTATAGAAGATTTGCGCGCCCTACCCTTGCGGGGCCTTGTTTTCGAACGACTGGCCAATGCCCCTTTGTTCATATGGGACCTGCCGAGCCAGCTATCACTGTCCTATCGGATTGTTTGCCGGGACGATGCCTTGCTTTCCAAGGAGGCATGCAACGATCGTATGGAGTTTGCCGCATCAGCCGAGCGTATTGAATTGCCCAGCGCCGAGTCTGTTGATCGACATACCGCCGTGTTGCATGGAGCAAACCTTGCTCTGATCGAAGCCCCTCTGCTCCCTGCTACCCATGAGGTGACAAGCACGGGTACGTGGCTGATCGGTGACGACCTGAGCGACAGCCAAGTAGCGCGCCAATGGCTTGAAATAGCCCAGCGAGCGACTCGAGAAAAACTGCCCGTACAGTTTCTTATCGAAGCGAAACAGCCTTGGAGCAAGCAGTTGCTTGCTACAGGTGCGGTGTACGCGCTGCCGGATCTGACAATGCTGTCGATGGCAGAGAACGTGGCAATGTCCGGTTGTGGCGCCATTTTGAGCCTGCATGCGTGCCCTGTTTCAGGTTGGCGCGCAGTGGAGCTTGCGAGTGACCTGGACCTTCCATTGCATGCGCCTTACGCAGTGCGGGAAAACGCCACAGGCGAATTTCCCTTTCATTCTTTTTCTATTACCGAGCCGGCCTGATGTCACCACACGTCTTGGATAAAACCCCAACGGACACCGCCTCGCTTTCAGCGGTCCGATATAAGGGCCTGATCACCGGGCTTTATGGCGACGTTCTGCAGGGCTGGGCTCTAGACACCCTTAACCCCGGACAGAAACTGATCGTCGAGGTCTTTATCGACGGCGCTAGTGTGGCGGTGGCTCGCGCAGATTTGTACGAAACCAAAGCCAGCGAGGGGGACCAGTTCAACGGGTTCGCCGTGCAGTTGCGTCAAGCCTGGCTAAACCAGGCCCGGCACATCAGCGTCACGATTGCCAACGAATCCTTTTCACTCGACGGCGACATCACCTTACCTGCGCTGTTTGGTAGAGAGCCTGAACTGATCGCATCGCAGGTGTGGCACACCGGCGGCTTGCGCCTTAGTGGGTGGGCATGGGACCCCCAGTCCCCTCATCGTCGCGTGACGATCCGCGTACGTGAGGGGGATCAGCAGGTGGCTCAAGTGGTGTGCGACCAACACAGCCAAGCCCTGGCGTATCGCGATAGCAGTGACCACGGTTTTGTTCTGGACTTGCCCTGGGCCTTGGCCGACGGCAAACCTCACGTTCTGAGCATCGAAAGCGAATCCGGCGCCCCGTTGGCCGGCAGCCCTATCACCTTGTGCTGCGCCCCTGAAGGTATCGAAGGCCTGGTAAACCAACTGTCCGCGCACCACGACAGCGCATTGATCGAGGTCATTGAGGCAGTGGCGCGGGAACAGAGCCTGCGCTTACCCAAAAGCGCCGGCTGGCACCTCTACCCTGCCTGGGCTAATGCTTTCCAGTGTCCAAAACCTTCCGAGAGTCAGCGAGCAAATGATGTAGGAGTGCTGCTGATTAGTAATGGTGACGCAGCGCTTGAGGCACTTACCCTCGGCAGCCTCGCATTATCTGGCAACAGCCCTGGACGCCTCGTCAAAGCCCACCCAAGTGATATTGCTCCCGTACTGCTTGAGTTACTGAACGCGGACTGCACTTCTATTGTTCCGGTCTGGGCAGGCGACCGCCTGCGAGCCGATGCCTTGATTCAGTTCAGCGCACTGCTGGCCGAGGGTAGCGCTTGGGGTTATGCGGACTGCGATCAGGATCTGGCCAATGGCGAGCCGGGCCACCCCTGGTTCAAGCCGGTATGGGACCTGGATGCCTTCATCGGCGCAGATACATTCACACCCGGTTCGGTCTTCCACAAGGACACAGTCAGCCGCGCCGTTGCACGCCTCCAGCAGAGTGGGCACGGCACGTTCGATTGGCACATGCTGATGTCGGCTGTCGTACTGATTACCGAAGAAATGCAAGCGCGCGTGGCGCATCTGCCGCAGGTGCTTTATCACCGCCACGCATTGAGCGTTTCGAGCCCGGAGCACGCGCCAGCTTGCCCACAACGACTGCTGGCAATCAACTGGTTATGCGAGGCCCTTGCACCCGGAGCGCAAGTAACGCCGCTGGCTGATCACCCAGGCCTCTTGCGCGTCATCTGGCCACTTCCGATGCCACTCCCAAAGGTCAGCTTGATCATTCCGACGAAGGATCAGGTCGCCCTACTCCGTACATGCATCGAAGGGTTGCTGAACCAAACGGATTACCCGGATCTTGAAATCATCGTCATGGACAACCTGTCCGTGATGCCGGAAACCCTCGAATATCTCGCCGAGTTGCCGAGCCGGGGGGTTAAGGTCATCCCGCACCCCTATCCGTTCAATTATTCGGAGATCAACAACGCCGCTGTGCACCACGCTACAGGTCAGATCATCGGTTTGGTCAACAACGACATCGAGATTCTCGACGGTAACTGGCTAAAGGAAATGGTCAGCCAGTTGATGCGGCCTGGGGTCGGAGCTGTTGGTGCCAAACTCCTGTGGCCTAATCGCATGGTTCAGCACGGCGGGGTAGTCGTGGGTATAAATGGCTTGGCTGCGCATGCCGGGAATCAGCTGGCCGAGCACGACGCAGGTTACCTGGCTAGCAACTTACTGACTCGACAGCAGACTGCCGTGACAGCTGCGTGCCTGTTGGTCCATGCACCGTTGTTCGAGGTATTGGGGGGGTTGGACGAGGTTCGCTACCCGGTTGCCTTCAACGATGTGGACTTCTGTATGCGCATACGTGCGCTGGGCTTCAAAATCGTCTGGTGTGCTCAAGCGCAACTGATTCATGCCGAGTCGGCAAGCCGAGGCAAGGATATTGCTCCCGAAAAACGTGCGCGGGCGCAGCGTGAGCAGAAGAACTTCACAGATCGTTGGTTCTCCCAAGGTGAGCAAGATCCTTTCTACCATCCTGCCTTGAGCCATGATTACCTCAGTGGTCCATATGGCGGTTTGGCATTGCCACCTCGCGCGACGACTCAGGTTAGATACGGCGGTGGCAAGGTTTGCTGCCTGACCGACTTGGATGGCGCAAAGCGCACGTTTGACTGGCGGGCTGCTGATGCCAACCCCAAAGCTCTTTCCGGTCATCAGGAGGCAGCCGATGTCGTTTGAGCTTCCGCCGCCGCCTCCAGAGGCGGGCTCTGATTTGGTCATTGCTACCCTGTGGCGGTCCGGCACGTTTGACGCGACGTATTACCTGAGTCAGTACCCGGACGTCGCGGCTGCAGGCATTGACCCTCTGGTGCATTTCGTGCGCCACGGCGCGCGCGAAAAACGCAACCCCAATGCGTATTTCAATACACATTACTACCTGTCGATGAACCCAGACGTCGCGCAGTGTGACATGAACCCGCTCTATCACTTCTGCACCGACGGCTGGAAAGAGTTACGCAAGCCATGCAAAGAGTTCGATGTGTGGTGGTATTGGTCGAGCTACCTGGACCCAGCGAGCGACGCCATCAACCCACTGGCGCACTTCCTGCACGAAGGAATTGCAGCGAACGCCTTGCCACGTCCGCAAGGCCCTTTCGCGCAGACTACGCAGTCGGCTTGGCTACCTGAACGGCCCATCAAGCGCATCTGCCTGTTCGCGGGATACGACCCTGATGGGCTGGTTGACGATTATGTAGTCCAGTACCTTCGAGCACTTAGGGCCCATGCAGATGTTTACTACCTTGCCGACTGTGTAATGCAAGATGGCGAGCTGCTCAAGCTGAAGGGCATCGTCAAGGACGCTTGGGCGGGCCGGCATCAACGCTATGACTTTGGTTCCTATTCCCTGTTGGCAAATTCGCTGGTGGGCTGGGACACCATCGACCAATACGATGAGTTGCTGTTGGCCAACGACAGTTGCTACCTGGTCAAGGACTTCGATGATGTCTTCGAGCAGATGGATAAACGCCGCTGCGACTGGTGGGGGCTTCAAGCGACAAAGGGAATAGCCAAAACCAAGGCGGAGCCGAGCAATCAGTTCAAGCAGCCCATCGCGATGGACACCGTGCGCGCTTCGATGCTGGACCGTTTTGAAGAGGACGATACCTACGACTTCCTGATAGGGTCATATTTTGTGGCTTATCGCAAGCCCGTGTTGTCTGACCCCGATTTTCGTAAGCTGTTGAGCACGGTTGTTCAGCAGCCAAACAAGCAGAACGTGATTTTCAAATACGAAATCGGTTTGACCCGCTACCTGATTACGCGCGGGTTCGTTCTCGATACCTTCATCAGTAGCCTCTACCCATTCCATCCGATTTACAGCAACCAGCACTTCAAACTGCTGGAGGCAGGGTTCCCGCTATTCAAGCGCTACCTGCTAACGGCCAATCATTACCAGGTAGCCAAGCTGTATAGATGGAAGGAAAAGATCCTGGCGTGCGCACCTGAGGCCGATGTGCAGACCATGGAGCGCAACCTGACGCGCATTACCGATCAGGAGGTGCTGGAGCGTAATCTGTACATTGGCACATCGAGACTGCCAGACAATGAACAGGTGCCCACTACCCTGCTGACTCATGCTGAATTCATCGAAGCCGACCACCGCGTGCCCAAGTACGACCACTGGTGGGCCTTCCCGGTGTGTGCTTTCTCTGGCGTGTTCTCCGGAAACGAGCGTGCAGTTTTTGAAGAGGTCAAAGATGATGAGGGTATTTTCAAAATCATCCTGACCCGCGGCAAACCGGTAACCGTGGAGGGCAGAAACGTCCTTGTTGTACCGCTGGAAAGCCCCGAAGGTCAGTATCATCTCTTGCGCGCTAAAATCCTGTTCATCAAACACACACCTACGCGCAATCTTGTCTATCCGCTTTCAAGCGATCTGCATGACTTGATCAACCTCTGGCACGGTATCCCGCTTAAACGCATTGGCTACGCGTCACTTGACCAGCAGAACAGGCGTGACGCCATCGCAGAAGAGCACGCCCGTTGCAGGGCGGTGATCAGTTCATCAAGCATCGATACGATGGCAATGGCAGCAGCCTTCTACCCGTTGAGCTACAACGACGTATGGCAAACAGGGCTTCCTCGGAACGATTTTATTCTCCGTGACTTCGGAAAATTGCCCAAGGATTTGCAGGCGGAAAGCCTGAAGTTAGAGAATGCGATTGCAGGACGCGGGCTGATTTTGTTCATGCCGACGTTCCGTAATGGAGCGGCTAATGCGTGCTACCAGTTCACAAAAAACGAGCTGGAGCAGCTGGAGGAATGGCTGCTAGAGAACGACCTGGTGCTTGGAGTGAGAGAGCACATGGCGGACCGTTCGGGGTCTTACGCCGAGCAGTTAGGACGTCTGGGCGCGCTGGACTTGAGCGATGAACATTACCCTAACGTCGAGGTCCTATACAGATCCGCACGCTTGCTTATCACGGATTACTCAAGTTGCTTCATAGACTTCATGCTGACGGGCAAGCCGATGGTGAGCTTTGCTTATGACTATGAGTACTACGCAGGCGTGGAGCGTGGGTTATTTTATGAGCTTGAGCATGTGTTTCCTGGGTCCGTATGCTCTGACTTCGAAGCGCTTCACAATGCATTGAAGCAAAACTCTGATGTACACCCGGAGATGGCTGTTGGTTATGATTGGAAGAAGAAAATCTTCTTTGACTGGTGTGATGACCATAATTCAGCAAGACTGATTGATCGGGTTAAAAGCTTAATAAATTAAGGATGAATAAATTGAAAACGGTTATCACATACGGTACGTTCGATATATTACACCGCGGCCACATCAACCTATTGAAACGCGCTCGTGCGCTGGGTGATAGATTAGTCGTAGGCCTATCTTCGGACGAGTTTAATGCTGGCAAACACAAGTCATCCTTGCTCAACTATGAAAATCGCAAGATAGTATTGGAATCGATTCGCTACGTGGACTTTGTGTTTCCTGAGGATAACTGGGAACAAAAGGTTTCCGACATTAGCAAATATAATGCTCAGATTTTTGTTATGGGTAACGATTGGGAAGGGAAATTCGACATGCTCAAAGAGTATTGCGAAGTTGTCTACCTTGACCGTACACCGGCAATTTCTACAACCGAAATCAAAACTAGCCTGTCCCACGTATGAATGACACTAACACTGAAGATCAGCGTATTTTGCGCGAGATAAGAATAATCAACGCCTCCGGCTTGTTCGATGATGATTTTTACAATGAATCATATCCGGATGTTAAAGCAAGCGGAATGCACCCCATCCAACATTACGTGCTGTATGGAGCACAAGAGGGCCGGCTTCCTAGAAGAGACTTCGATCCAGTCGCGTATGGTCAGCAATATCCTGAAGCGACGGAGAAGAACGCTTTCATCCATTACATTAATCGTGGCTCTCAAGCAGAAGTGCTGGCAAAAGATTTGACTCAGATTATTGAGCCTGCTGATGGAGTGAAAAGCTCGGGAGCACTACTTGAGAAGATATCATCTTCCGGCTTATTTGATCGAAAATTCTATCTAAAGACATATCCTGACGTTGCTGCAAGCAAGGTGGATCCAGCACTACATTTTCTACAACACGGTGCGCTAGAGCTCAGAAATCCATCTGCCAAGTTTGATATATGCTGGTACTGGTTAATTCATCAGCAAAACGAACACATTGAGACCAATCCACTCATCCATTATCTGGAAGACGGTCTTGCCAAATCCCTTTCTGTCAAACCAAGCAGTAAGTTTGAATTAGCCCAACTCGATCAAGCCTGCAAGACATTTTTAGCCCAGGCACCTGACTTAAACAAAGCGCTTAAGGTGGCAGCCTATTTAGAGAAGATTGGTCGCTCTGTAAATGCTGAGCTGATCTACGGCTACATATGTGCAACTTCAGAAGATCCTAAACATTTCGAAGCGCTCGCGAGGATCTATATCAACCAGAAAAAGTGGTGGCAAGCAGCCGACACGCTCAAGGCAGCGTGCGAGCTAACGCCAGAAAAAAAACATCTGATAGTACAGCATGGTGAAGTATGCGAGAAACTACGACGCCATGAAGACGCAGCTGATAGTTATAAAAAAGCCCTAGTTATTGAGCCAGATAATTCGATTTGGCTCTATAGGCTTGGCTATCTTTATGAGCTATTGGGTGAAAGTACACTCGCAGAGAACCATTACAAGAAAGCTATCAAATCAAGTAAGGATCCTGCGGTCACTCGCTTCGGCATTGGAGTACTGCACCAAGGAAGAGGATTGTGGAAGGAAGCTGTCGCACGTTATAGCCTAAAAATTGAAGAAGATCCCAGCGATGCTGAGCTTTGGTATAGGCTTGGCATGGCCTATGATCGATGCTTCGACTGGGAATCAGCCAGCTCGTGCTATAGGCTCGCGGTTGGGTTAGATTCAACTCAGGCATATTGGTCTTACCGTCTTGGTTTTGTATTGGAGCGAGCAGGCAGCTTCTCAGAGGCTGCAGAGGCTTATGGAACTGCTGCCAATAGGAGCAATAAGCTCGAACCCTACTGGTTCTATCGCCAAGGCTACACTCTTAGACTTTCTGGAAAACACAGAGAGGCATGCCTCGCCTTCCTCAAATCCACTAAAGAAAGCCTTGACTACGTTGAGTCCGGATCAACAGAAAATTCCTCAATTGAGTCGGATGATTCAGATTCTCAGCTAAGCGTAGCCACCCGATCGACGGATCGTCTGAATGCGCTAATTACCATCTCAGAACAGGCACCATTTAATCTCCAGCTCTATGTGCAGCTAGCACAAGAATTGCACAAAAATGGGCTTTGGAAAGCTGCAGCGGAAGCTTTCTCGCAAGTGGTCGCGCGTAGTAACTCCCACAATTCGAGATGGTATTACCTGCTTGGTCACTCCTATATGTGCGCAGGCCTTTTCGATGAAGCCAGCGAAGCTTTCGAGCAAACACGTATCATCAAGCGGGCTTACGGTTTCGACTATTCTAGATACGAAAAAAACCAAAGCCTAAAAAATGCGATTGAATACAATGAACTAGTTGAAACGCTCAAAGTTGAAGAGAACGTAGTATTCTACGAAAGCTTCCATGGCGCTTCTGCAAGTTGCAACCCATATGCAATATATGAGGCGCTTTCGTCGAGGAAAGAATACGATCATCTTATCCATGTATGGGCTCTATCAGATCCAAGCTTGGCATCCCGAGAGCTAAAAAAATCTAAAAAGGTTATATTGGTTGAGCGAAATAGCTATCTTTATCGCCGCTATATCGCGACTGCTAAGTACCTCATAAACAACAACACATTCATGCCTTGGTTCATACGCCGAAACGAGCAGGTTTACTTGAACACGTGGCATGGCACACCAATGAAAGGACTTGGCAAAGATAATAAAAACTCTTTCATGGCTCATAAGAACGTCTCCAGAAACTTCCTGCACGCAACACACCTCGTAAGCCCGAACCCCCATACTTCTGAGGTTATGATACGATCGCATGATATCGCGGGCACGTTCAATGGGATAATTGCAGAAACTGGGTATCCTAGGAATGACAGAGTCCTCATGCAGGAGCCTGCGGTTCAAGCTGCACTAATCGAAAAACTTAGAATCGATACAGCAAAACCAACCGTCCTTTATGCGCCAACTTGGAGGGGTACGACTTCGGAGGCAACTGTCGACTTAGATCAACTTATCAATGACCTTCAGGCACTCAAGACACTTCCGTATAATGTGTTGTTCCGAGGACATCATATGTCTGAGGCATTGATAGCTGACTTAGGGTTCAGCTCTGTCCCACCAGATGTTGAAACCTCAGCACTTTTGTCAGTAGTCGATATACTTATTACTGACTACTCAAGTATATGCTTCGACTTCATGCCTACGGGCAAACCGATAATCTACTACGCGTATGATTATGAAGATTACTGCTCTTCAAGAGGAATGTATCTAAATCTTGATACTATTCCTGGTACAATGGTCACTACTCGCGACGCTTTGATCGAGAAAATTGCGGAATTGACCAGTACTCCATTTTCTCCTGTAATCGTCAGCGAAGAAAATCTCAAATACCTCGATACCTCGAATGGGAGCGCCACTGAAAGAACGATCAAACTAATTTTCGAAAACGACCGCACTCATTCTATAGACCTATTCAATAGCACAAAAAAATCTATTTTAATTTACGCAGGCGCTTTGCCACCAAACGGTATAACCCAATCCTGCCTGAGCTTAATAAATGCTATTGATAGTGAGCGCTACAGCATTACACTCGTTATCGATCCTGATACAATTGAAATAGATCCGTATAGATTAAACAAACTCTCCTCAATAGCTGACAAGGTCCAAATAATCAGCAGAGTAGGCGTAGTCAATTACTCCCCTGAAGAAAAGCTTGTAATTGATACATTCAACGCGCACGACAGTTTACACTCGGAGGAGATGTGGACAATTTACCGTAAACTCATGCGGAAAGAATTTAACAGAGTCTTCGGCTGTGCTAAATTCGATTTAGTAATCCAATTTGAAGGGTACGGCAAGTTCTGGACGGGACTACTGGGCTACGGCCCAACTGATTCCCAGCGGGTAGTTTATCTCCATAACAACATGATGGAGGAGTACCTGACCAAGTATGAATTCCTAGAGGGAATTTTTAAACTATATCCTACTTACGATAAACTCATATCAGTATCGGAAAGTGTAAACCAGCAAAACTTACTTAACTTAGCACCTAAAACGCACATCAGCCAAGATAAGTTCGTCTATTGCGATAATTTCATCAACGTCGAGGAGATCATCTCAAAGTCAGCTTATCCTGTTGACTCTGATATTTTTAGCTGGATCGGGGGATCGATAGCGTTCGGGACAGTTGGCAGGCTATCGCCTGAGAAAGGGCATCATAAGTTGATAACTGCCTTTGCTAAAGTCATCGAAGACACCCAAGCAGATATTAAGTTAGTAATCATTGGAGATGGCTCGCAGTGGTCCATCCTAAACCAACACATCGTCGATTTGAATCTTGAGGGTCGAGTCCTTCTGGCTGGTATTCGACAAAATCCATACCCCCTCATAAAGTCACTCGATTTATTCGTTTTCTCTTCTGATCACGAGGGTCAGGGGCTGGCAATTATCGAGGCGCTGGTACTGGGCAAACCGGTCATTTCTACTGATATACCTGGACCTCATAGCATCCTCGTACCAGGCTACGGTCTATTGGTTGAGAATAGCGTTTTAGGTCTTGCTGATGCGATGAAAATGCACTTGAAGAAACCTTTGAAATTTAAAGAGTTTTGTGGCGTAGAGTACAATAAAAATGTAGCTGCCATGTTCAAATCATCGGTGGGAATTTGAAACTCCACATATATAGGCGCTAGCCAATTCCAAGATTAGACCTGCGGGCCCAATTTTGAGCCGTAAGTAAACAGCTCAAGATTGGGCCATCGCAAAATCTTCCTAAGATGGCAGTACCTCTGATCAAATCTTAGCTGTCGTAAGACAGACTTCTCGCGAACTGTGCAACAAATTAGCAATACTATTAACGTCTTGAGTAGCATGCTATATCCGGAATAGTTGGATTGGCGCATTCAACCGATCGACGCGAATCGGCTTTTGAATATCAAGCACGAACATACACAGCCCAGTAGAACTTTAACTCAGCAGACCACATTAAGTTATATTTTCGACACAATATATATAGTGGAACTTAAGCTCATCACGCCATAAACTTCACCTAAAAGCATAGTGTTATCTAAAAACCCATGCCGCTCAAAAGTTATTAACTACAGTATTTATGGTTTAAATATGATCCTTTACATTTCAATCGATAACTCTGTCCACTACGGACCCTCCAATACCCTATTAGTACTTAAAACCACCTACCCAGCATAACCTCTATTTCGACGTGTTTTTTGGGCTGGCCTGGCTTTTCACAAGACTGGATTACTGGATGGTAAGAATGATCGGTTCATCGGTGGAGTACGATGATATTTTAAAGCGTTGGGACTACTAGACGCCTGAGCCAAAGACAGACACCGTTGCGTTTCCACTACAAGATTCTAATGCGGTTGCGGGGCTCTTGGATAACAGACCAAAAGCACTAAACCGGATGCCGCCAGTTTCATGGCCAGCTTTACCAGAACAGCAAAGTCATTTATGGATTTCTGGGCTAAACCAGCTTTGGGTAAAGGTGTATTTTTTGACTTTTCTCAGTTCGCATCATCACGTGCGGACCCCATAAAGAGATTGCTTGCGCAGTATCGGGGATTAGCAAAGCTTTTTTTTATGGGGGGTTCATGGAGCGGTTAGACTACCCCTGCACAGCGAATTTAACATGACGTCGTTGTTTAGCTTAGATCATATGGATGAATGCGCGACGTCAGTAATAATGACAAAGCCAATTGAAACTGACAGCTGCGTTTCTATGTATATTTATACACAGCCTTAATGAATCACCTGAGCCAGCAAGTTCAGATAACGCTTGTGTAAGTTGGGGTAGCCTTTGTTTACCTATGCGAGACTGGGAAAGCAAATTGAACTCAGCGGATTGAACGCGCAGTAAGCATGTCCGCATATGCCCTCTAAGAACAGCCCAAACGGCAGTTCTGCTTGATCGGATATTTCCTGAGGTCAGATCTGGTAGCTCGAAGGAATGACAACTGAGCTTACTTTTCACCAACTGAAACGAACTTTATCTATTGGATACTTTCGAAATTTTACCACTTAACGCCTTGGTTACATTCGACACAGGTCAACCATAGTGGGATGTACTTAAACCCTATAACTCTCAGTGGACCGCCCATGAATAGACAGATTGCGTTCATCTGCACAATTTCAGCCCTAGCCACATCTCCTATCCAATCGCACGCAGAAGCACAAGCGTCGCAAAGCGCTCAAATTAATAGCATTTTAGAAACCTTTGAGAAATCCGTAAAACCGGATCTTAATGGGAAAATAACTCTTGAAAAAAAAATAAACTTCCAGTCTAACTCATATAATTCTACAAATCGCGCCATAGGCGCTCGTTACACTTACCCACAAGCCTTCCAGATTGACGAAAAAAAAGATTTGCTCTACATACTCAGGTACTCAAATGGGCATCCTGCTCGCGGTGTCATTGAGAAATATAAGTGGAGTTCAGGATTATTAGTTTCAACTTATTTGATTAAAGAACCCCAAATGTCTATCTCTGAAGGCATTGTGGTAGATCATTCAGATCAAGGTGACTTACTATATATAAGATCTGAAAACAAGCTTGTTCGCTATCAACTGATTGAAGGAGATAACGCGCTTGGCTCAACAAAAAAACTAAAGGTACTATTTGACAATGTCGCGCAAAGCTTTTACCGCAAAGACGGTCAGTGGTATTTGGAAAAATATCGCACTACCCCGGACGCTGTGGGACAAAGTCGCGGAGAATATTATATTCTCGACAGAAACTTCAAACATATCGGAGATCTCAGTCTTCCTGCGCGCTACGCAGGATATAGAGAGTCTGACCAACTTAACCTACCCAAACACCAAGGGTTTGCCGTGCTTGGTGACGGTTATGTAATGTCCATGGGAGGCTACTGGTCGGAGAAAACTGAAACAACCCCCTATCACTATTATGGAGTCAACGTGTTCAACAGCGACGGCAGCATTAGAAGCTCAAGTTATGTTGCCCCTAAAGTTCTGTTTTCCGAACTGTCGCGCTTAGGAATTAAGGCATATAAAAACGAGAACGAAGGCATCCAGGCAATGAATGACGGTAGCTTGATTGCATTACAAGTAGTCCAAACAAAAGAGAACCCAGACGGACAGTTGCTTTTTATTAGATTTACTTTACCGCCAAGCTAAAAGGCAAATACAACAGAATGTGAATGGTATGTAAATTTTTCAACCATTCACATTCAGCTCAAGACATACTAGCAACCCCAAATCCTGGGCAATCTTTCGGATAAGTACGCCTAATTCGGGATCAGTCAAGGCAGCATATGTTTCGCGCTCATATGTGGAAAACCTCCCAGTCTTTGGCCGACCTGCGGGTATATGCAACCGTTCCATCTTTTTCAGCAGTAACGTAGATGCCTCTCCATTGAGGCTCTATACGCTTCTTATCTTCCACAGGAAACGATATCAACGAATGGGTTGATACACTAACTCCATGTATGTCACCAAGCTTGACTTTCTTACCGGAGAGGATTTGGCACAAATAAAACTTACCATTGATACAAAGACCAAAAACGCAAAGCCCTGCATATCTGATAACCCTGACAGGGACTAAATTAGATGTTGATGATATCTCGTCACTGGATTTATGCACTAGTGCTCCATCAACGGCACTATACGCAAGGTAAGTACCGTGATGTGTACGCACGGCAAATCTATCTAGCGCAATTTTTGACTCTAGTTCTTGTTTATATAAGCCAAGCATTGAGAAACGAACCGGACAGATGTCACTAGACTGTAATAAGCTGATGTTATTCACTGCAATTTCGTATCTTCGTGCAGTACTCGCTGCATTTACTACATTGACTCGTAATGCATTGAGTACGTCCACTTTAAGTCCTGCCACATTGCAAGGATTCTGTAACACTTTATTCAAAAGATAGGGATGTCTATGTGACAGTTTATGTAGAAGTGCTTCTATCCTAATAGGATGCTTCCGTCTGGCTTTGTCCACGAGTTGGCGCAATCTAGAAAGATCTCCAGCGCGAGATAACTCGATCATTTTTTCCATATTGCTCGTGCCTGACAAAGCTCCGGTGACCAGATGACCTACAGATCTTACATATATGTATTCAACAGCCAATGCTTTGGATCTTATCATCTCTGCATGATAGCTATCATTAGCATGCTTAGGATCAAAAAATAAAAATACTCTCCCAGATATATCGTTGCTTTCGATACCCATTCTTTCTAAGCTGGGTTCGAAATACTCCTGAAACCCTGGATTGCGACCATCACATTCGCCTTTGTCGATAGTCCATTGAGGACAAAATGCGATCACTAGTTTTGCCCGTAACGCGGATGAGTATTTAATTGCCGCATAGCCACCCATCGAACCGCCGTAGGTAATAATCTCACTGGCTTCGTTCAATAAATAATTAACAGCATCAATCGCTTTGCTGACACTCTCTTTGGGAAACCAATTAGGGCTTTTTGCCATGAAGCCAATGCAGCTTAGATTTAGCTTTTCGGCGGGTGTATCACCAAAAAATCGCATGCCATCGGCTAAATTTATCAGATTCCCAAATGTCACCAACATGAAGTCCGATTGGCCAGCTTTACAAATAACTCTTACAAAATCATCTTCATACACTACTCGAGGCGAATCATTACTCATTACTCAAGCCTTGCCATTGCAGTTTTATAGAGAATATCATACGTCCTATAACCTATTGTTACTAGACCCCTCAAGTACCGCAGATTTTTCATCGAGGATTTTAAGCTTATTCGTTAGATAAGCCGTGCTTCTTATGATTAAAAATTCTCAGCTAATACGTAGGATTTTGCTTTCATGTTTTTTGTCACATCTCATAAGAATCAAACTCTCCTGGCGCCATGCTCAACGCATTCACATACAGCTTATGGATAATACTAGTCGATGATAGGCCCGCACACAGCGGGCCTGCTTATTCAACTTAGCTGGGGATAGATTTCATGTATGTACATACGCTCCCAATTGGAAGCTTTATCCTTTTCCACAGATACGTCAAGGCTGGGGGTAATGGAAATATATTTACCACTGGAGCTTAAGAATGAGTATTCACCTTTAGGCTCGATATTAAAGTAGAAGTGAGGCATATTTTCCAAAACTTTCAGCTTAGAGCCTACGACTCCAACATTCATCAATTGGTGTTCGCTTTTGATAAATAACCTAGCAGTTGATTCGTATTGATCAATCTCTACAGGAAGCAGATTTTTCTTGGCCAATAAATTCACTGCTGTCGCGGCCTTTATGACGTTGTCTGAAGAGTCATATACTAAATAGGATCTATGTGCTGATCCAATTATGGTACCGCCCCAATTACTGATTCTTGCGCCTGAATCGTAAATTGGATTATTCAGCAACAGTTTTTCTTCAGTCACTGCCCCCAAACGCCAATTCAACTTAACTACAACACCAAGATCCATTGCTTTTTGAAGCTTATCTGGCGCCATAACATAGAAATCTTTATAAACCTCGAGCATTCCTGCCTCACCCTTAGACTCATACTCTCGCTTTATTATATCGAGCCTAACTTTATAGGTGTTTGGCATGTGCTTAGCTACGTTCTTGAACACCCTGAGCTTGAACTTCTCCTTGAACAACTCATAACTTTGCCCTTCAAAGTGCAGCAAATCGATATAATAGGTAGGAACATTGGATATTAATGACGAATCGACAGGCATAGGCCAGTGAACTGACATAAATTTTACTTCAGGATGTTTTCTGATGAAGGACTTTCCAATTATAGTTCCCCATAGACCATTAGTTGCACACTTCAACAACTCATCGCTGTAAAGCTCCTTCAAAAGCTCTTTTTGTTTTACTGATTTCTTGAAATAAACCGTCTTTGTTTCTTCCCCAGGCGATCGCACATCTTCATATACCGCTTCGAGTGTTCTCAAAAGCACTGAGAAGACAGCATCAGGATAGACCGACAAAACTTCTCTTACATTTTTTTTTGCGTAAATAAATTCATCAACGTCAACATGCAATATCCATTCTGAATGCATAATCTCTCTAGCGAACAGTGCATTCACGCCCTGGCGAATCTCAACGGCATCTGGACGTCCAACTCTGTGGGACATTGGCGGGGCTTTATATACAGTCTCCCAATAAGAATCATCGCAAACAAATGCTATAACTTTACCTGCGAAACGTTTGACATCATACGTAGCAAGTTCTGGATCATCGAAGAACACGTAAACCCTGTCTGCACCTAACCCCACGTAATGCTCTAAAAATTCATTAACCTGATATTCTGGTGCACGTATAGTCGACACCACAGACCAGCTTCCATTCCTCACTAGGCTCACCATGCAATTTTGTATACTCGAACCCGACTATACCTTCGCTCGATAGCCATGCAAAGGCCAGTCTGATCGCCATTTTTTGTTTCCCCATGCGGAAATCGCCGCTAGTTTCGACCCCGCGGCCAGAGGCGCTCCTAGCCGAACGCCTTATACGATCAGTTTTCGTGGTACACCAGCAGATGGGTGGGTGTTAGAGGCATTGATCCCCACGTTGACGCGAACGCAGGAGGCTCGCTGAGGTCGAAAGTGCTAGCCTTTGAGTGGTCGCCATCCGACTAGACTGCGGATCCCATGACGCGGTTTTCCAAATGAGACAAGGTTCCACAGCGCTGCGGCCTCCGGAAGGGGCATTGCGTGCTAGGAATGATAGGAAAGATGTCCCCAGGAGTCGCCCAACGCCGGGAATCAATCCCACGATGTTGTACAAGCCTGTGGTCAGTGCTAGCCATGTTGTATTCTTAAGCCCACTGATGACACAAGCCTTTCGTAATTTGCGGCTTCAGCCCCAGTTACGCACCCTACCGTCCTCGACGTTAATCGCTTAAAACAGCTTAGGTTCAACTCATGATTCTAGTAACAGGCGGAGCCGGCTTCATCGGCTCAAATTTCGTTCTGCAATGGTGCGCCCATCACGAGGAACCGATCCTTAATCTGGACGCTCTCACTTACGCAGGCAACCTGGCCAACCTCCACTCCCTCCAAGGCACCACCCATCACCACTTCGTCCAAGGCGACATCTGCGACGCGTCGCTCTTGGCCAAGCTGTTCGATGAGCACCGCCCCCGCGCCGTGATCCATTTTGCAGCCGAATCTCATGTAGACCGCTCTATCACCGGGCCTGAGGCATTTGTCCAGACCAACGTCATGGGCACCTTTAGATTGCTGGAAGCCGCACGTACGCACTGGAGCAGTCTGACCGGGCAGGAGAAAGAAGGTTTCCGCTTCCTGCACGTCTCAACAGATGAGGTGTACGGCACACTCGCGCCAAACGATCCGGCGTTCACCGAAACCACCCCCTATGCGCCCAACAGCCCCTATTCCGCCAGCAAAGCCGCCAGTGACCACCTGGTGCGGTCCTACTTCCATACCTACGGTATGCCAGTCCTCACCACCAACTGCTCCAACAACTATGGGCCGTTCCACTTCCCCGAAAAACTGATCCCACTCATGATCGTCAACGCGCTCGCGGGCAAACCGTTGCCGGTCTACGGTGACGGCCAGCAGATTCGGGACTGGTTGTACGTTGAAGACCACTGCTCCGGTATCCGTCGTGTGCTGGAAGCCGGCACCACAGGCGAAACCTACAACATCGGCGGCTGGAACGAGAAAGCCAACATCGATATCGTGCGTACCGTCTGCGGCCTGCTCGACGAGATGGCACCAGCGTCCGCGCGCAATGTGACCAACCAAAAGACCGGTGCACCTGTCGAACACTACGCCGAGCTGATCACCTACGTGACCGACCGCCCAGGCCACGACCGCCGTTATGCCATCGATGCACGTAAGATCGAGCGCGAGCTAGGCTGGAAACCTGCGGAAACGTTCGATACCGGCATTCGCAAAACGGTCGCCTGGTACCTTGCCAATCAGGAATGGGTGCAGGGCGTGATGGACGGTTCGTATCGTGATTGGGTGGCTAAGCAATACGGGGCAAATGAAGCGTGAAAATCCTGCTGTTGGGGAAAAACGGGCAAGTCGGCTGGGAGCTGCAACGGTCCCTTTCGCCGCTCGGTGAAGTTGTAGCACTGGATCGTCAGGGTGACGGGGCGCTCTGCGGTGATTTGAGCCAGTTGGATGCATTGGCGAATACGGTTCGTTTGCTAGCGCCTGATGTAATCGTCAATGCGGCCGCTTATACAGCAGTGGACAAAGCAGAGAGCGATCCACAGGCTGCAGCGCTTATCAATGCTCAAGCCCCTGCTGTACTGGCACGCGAGGCCGCTCGCTTAGGTGCATGGCTGATCCATTATTCCACCGACTACGTGTATGACGGCAGCGGTGATCAGCCCTGGCAAGAAACCGCAGCCACAGGCCCGCTGTCGGTCTATGGCCGTACCAAGCTTGAGGGTGAGCAGGCCATTGAAGCCAGCGGTGCCAAGGCCGTGATCCTGCGCACCAGCTGGGTGTACGCGGCCCGCGGAAATAACTTTGCAAAGACCATGCTGCGCCTCGCCCAGGAGCGGGACGGCTTGAGTGTGGTATCTGACCAGTTCGGCGCCCCGACGGGTGCAGACCTGATCGCGGATGTTACCGCCCATGTCGTGCGGCAGGTGGTCAACCAACCCGCGAACGATCATCTCGCTGGGGTCTACCACTTGGCAGCCTCGGGTGAAACTTCCTGGCACGCCTATGCGCAATTAGTGCTGCAGGACGCGCTTTGCAGGGGCATATCGCTTAAAGTGAACGCTGATCAAGTATCAGCGATCAATACCGACGCTTACCCTGTACCCGCGCCGCGCCCGCGAAATTCGCGGCTGGCGCTGGGCAAGCTCGAAAGCGCGTTTAAGTTGAAAATGCCGCCCTGGCAGCAAGGCGTTAAACGTATGCTAGACGAAATCCATAAGTAAGGATTCCCATGGCTCGTAAAGGAATTATTCTGGCCGGCGGCTCAGGCACACGCCTGCACCCCGCAACGCTCTCGGTATCGAAGCAGCTGCTGCCGGTGTATGACAAACCCATGATCTATTACCCGCTGAGCACCCTGCTGCTCGCCGGTATCCGCGACATCCTGATCATTTCAACGCCGCAGGACACGCCTCGCTTCGAGCAACTGCTTGGCGACGGCAGCCAATGGGGCCTGAACCTGTCCTACGCCGTGCAGCCAAGCCCCGATGGCCTGGCTCAGGCGTTCACCATCGGCGAAGCCTTCATTGGCAACGACACTTCTGCGCTGGTGCTGGGCGACAACATCTTCTATGGCCACGACTTCCAGTCGCTGCTGTTGAACGCGGGCCAACGCGAAACGGGCGCCTCTGTGTTCGCCTACCACGTCAACGACCCTGAACGTTACGGTGTAGCCGAATTCAATGAGGCCGGGCGCGTCCTGTCGCTGGAAGAGAAGCCAAAACAGCCGAAGTCCAATTATGCGGTGACTGGCCTTTACTTCTACGACAACCAAGTGGTCGACCTGGCGCGTAGCCTGAAGCCATCGGCCCGAGGCGAGCTGGAAATCACCGACCTCAACAACCTGTACCTGCAACAAGCGCAACTGCATGTGGAGATCATGGGACGTGGCTATGCATGGCTGGACACAGGCACCCACGACAGCCTGCTCGATGCAAGCCAGTACATTGCAACCATGGAGCGCCGCCAAGGGCTGAAGGTGGCGTGCCCGGAAGAGATCTGCTTCCGTGCAGGCTGGATTGATGCCGAACAACTCGAGCGCCTGGCCCAGCCATTGCTCAAGAATGGCTACGGCCAGTACCTGCGTAACCTGCTTAGCGAAAAGGTTTTCTGATGCACGCAACCCCTCTGGCCATCCCTGATGTCCTTCTGTTCGCCCCCAAAGTCTTCGGCGATGACCGTGGCTTCTTTTACGAAAGCTTCAACGCCAATGTCTTTGAAGAAGTCACTGGCCTGCGACCCGATTTCGTTCAGGACAACCACTCTCGCTCAGTGAAAGGCGTGCTTCGGGGCTTGCACTACCAGCTGCCCCCTCATGCCCAGGGCAAATTGGTGCGCGTGGTGCAAGGTGAAGTGTTCGACGTGGCGGTTGATATCCGTCGCTCCTCCCCCACTTTCGGCAAATGGGTCGGTGCGGTGCTTTCTGCGGAAAACAAGAATCAGCTGTGGGTCCCGCCAGGGTTCGCACACGGGTTTGTCACTCTGAGTGAAACCGCTGAGTTCCTGTACAAGACCACCGATTTCTACTCGCCTGCCAGTGAGCGTTGCATCGCTTGGGATGACCCAGAAATCGCCATCGAGTGGCCGATTGATTTCAGCCCGAGCTTGTCTGGCAAGGATCAACTCGGCGTGCTGTTGGCTAACGCTGAAGTGTTCGAGTAATCCTGCAACGAGGCCAAGCCGCTTGAGGCTTGGCCTTGTCAGAAATTGCAGTCTAAGCAGTTCTGATTGCCTAGTGCCTAGGCTAGCCCTAGCAAGAAACGCTTAAAAGTGATTTCAGCCGCTGTAATCATCGAGGCCTCACCGGTTTTCTCGGTAAACGACTGAGTCTGCTTTTGAGCCCGCAGGCTTAGGCTTCAGAAAGCAAAAAGATCAGAATCTACCCCTTCCTTGTAGTCCGTTTCCCAAAGATACTCTTCCTCCCTATTTCCCGTTGCGGCCATTGTGGAAGCGACCTAGTCTCGCCCTGTCGTTGGCTATCAACGACACGGCTTTGACAGGCCGTCACGGTACATAGAGATCAGCTCGTCCTTTATGGCGGCTGTACGTGCGGGCACGCTTGCGTGCGCCGGAACTTGCTATGTCCGCCGGTCTGTCAACCCACGTACAGCTGCCACCCACTTGTTTGACAGCAAGAGGCGGCCGCATTGATCAAAGGACATACGCGATGCTTAAAATCGTCCCCGACCCACCGCACCACATCCACTCCCTTGAAGACACCCTGATCCAAGCCACGGACCACGCGCTATGCGCCGCGACCGTCGCCCATCAGGCCTTGCTGCTACAGCCCAAATCGCCGGCATCGATTCTGATCATGACGTCTCTGCACGAACTCGAGACGCTGCGGGCCTTGCTGGAGTCAGCGCTTGTGCACGTGCAAAAGCCGAAAGAACCTCAAGCAATGCATTGAAGCCAGCTGGCGCTGCGCCAGGCAGACCATTGCCAAGCAATGGTCGCCCGCACTGCAGCACTGGCAGCAAACAATTAGGGAGATCAACCAATGACCGCACACCACACCGGCGTCACCGCCGGCAAAACCAAGTTCTATCAAGGCAAACAGCAAACCGAGCCCCTGTTCTGTATCGAACCCGGCATACCGTGCGAGCACGCCCGCGCCCAAGCTTCTGAGTAGATCGTCCTTTGAGACATATTCAACAGATATTCAAAATGCTCTATTGCTGATCGAAATCCCCTATTGCTAATCTGGACCACCTTTTCAACTGGCCATGGATTGGCACTAAATGCTCAGACGACGTTTCTTGCAGTTCACAGGCTTGTCTACTTTGGGCCTGACTGGGGCAGGTAGCCTGATGGCGCAGCCCATGGCTACCTTCCCTCGCCCGGAGTTCTCGGTCACAGGTGTCCAGGTTAGGCTTTTCGGTCCCGCGTTTGCACAATCTACCCGTGTCTTTTTTTTGTCGGACACGCATCTCTGGCAAAGCGACGAGCGTGAATTGCCCTATCGGCAATACAGCGAACGCATGGCCGCCGCCTATAACCAAACGCAGCATTTCCAGACCGGTCAACCGACCAACCCCATGCAGGCGTTCGAAGCAACGCTTGATCTGGCTGCCGAGCAAAAGGTGGATTTGCTGGTTCTGGGTGGCGACATCGTTAGCTACCCGTCCGAAGCTGCTATTGAGTGGGTACAAGGCAAGCTCAAGGCGTGCGGTATTCCCTATACCTACATCGCGGGTAACCATGATTGGCACTACGAGGGTATGACGGGAAGCCAGGATAGCCTACGCCGGGAGTGGTCTGAAAAGCGGTTGAAGCCGTTGTACCAAGGGGCCAACCCCCTTATGTCTACACGCGACGTGAACGGTATCCGCTTTATCGTCATTGATGATTCAACCAACCAGATAGTGCCCGAGCAACTGGAGTACTTCGTCCGGCAGGCTGCGTTCGATGGGCCTGTGGTGTTGGTCGCGCATGTGCCTTTGTACGTACCGGGCAGGCCTATCACGTTCTCGTGTGGCAACCCGTATTGGGGGGCTGCCAGTGACACCCTGTACACCATGGAGCGACGGGAACAGTGGCCAGCCAAGCACAGCGACGTGACCATGGAGTTTCACCGACGTGTGTTTTCGACGCCAAACCTGGTCGGCATCCTGGCAGGCCATATTCACAGTCAGTCGGTGGATGTGTTCAACGGAATTGCGCAATTCGTGGCGCCGCCTAACCTTGCGGGCGGGTATCTGGACGTACGCTTCGAACCGGCCTAAGCAAGCCCGGGGTGCGAACCATCACCGGCAAGCCACCAACGCCTGAATACAGGCGCCAGTGGCGGCCCGAAGGCTATCAGCCGAGGCGTTCAGCCAACACGATTTCGGTTAGCCGTTGCGCGCTTTGAGCCCATGTCAGCGATGGCATGCCCTTGGAGTCAGGATGCTGGCCCTGCTCGAACAAGGCCAGCCAGGCCTTGATGCTCTGAGCCAAATCGGCGGGCTGCTCCCCCTTGAAGTAGTAAGCATGATCCAGCGCTACTTCCCTGAAGATCGGGATATCCCGCGCCAGAATGGGCAGGCCATGCTGAGCAGCCTCGATCAACGGCAGGCCGAACCCTTCGCCCACCGAGGTAAACACCAGGCAGGCACTGCTGGCGTACACCTGCTCGAGGTACTCGTCGCTGATGCCGGTCAGCCAGAACAGCCGCTGGCCCTGCTGTGGATGCTCACGCAACCGGGCGATAGTCTCTGGTATATCGCGACGTGCTTCATCGCCCAAGGCTTTCCAACCCTCCCCGCCCACGATGGCCAGGTTCACGTCTACCCCTTCGTCCCAAAGCAGCTCGAACGCTTTAAGGGCTTGAAGGTAGGACTTGCGAGGCTCGACGGTACCCACCAGCAGGAAGGTCGGCTTGGCACGCAGCGTGCTCAGCGTTTGTTCGGCACTGGCAGGCATGCCTTTGCTGGGCGCTGAGTTTGCAAGGTCCGCGCCGTGGTGAGACCAATTGATCTGCAGGGCTCGCTTACCCTTGCGTTCCAGGGCCTGCTCTTTGACCCACGCTTGCAAGTCATCGGCCACTGCCTTGGACACGGCGACAACCCCATCCATGCCCGTGAGCACCTTGAGCCACTGTGCAAAACCAGGTTCGGTCCCTGGTGGGAAGACATGGGGCATGCGCAGCGGTAGCAAGTCGTGAAGCATGAACCATACGGCCACCCCGGTATCGCGGTAATACTGGATAAGCCCCGCTTCGTTGGCCCGTACCAGTGTATCGCCGGAGAGGTCCAGGCCAATCAGCACGTCGCCGGCCATTGGGTCGACCCGCTCTTCGGTCGCCCAGTCATGCGCAACCCCCAGCATGTCCAGGGTATAGCGACGGGCGTAGTGATAGTTCCAGCTGCCGCTCTTGTCGCTCAGATAAACCGGCTCGATGCGGTAGCCGGCAGGCGGGTTTTGCAGCAGGGCCAGCATCAAGGCGCGGGCTACGCGCTCGATGCCTGTCTTCAAGTCGGAGTGGCTGGTGGCGGTTACGTCCAGGAATAGTCTGCGTTGCGGGCGCATCAACGGCATGTTGAGCGCGATGCACTGCGACAATTGCCGGCGTTCAACGTCGGTCAGGGCCTGGTTACGCGCTACAAGCTCAGTGACCAGGCTGTCTACCCCGGCGCGCGCGGTGCGGTCGAACGCTTCAATGGCTTCGAAATAGGCACGTGCACAGGCAGCGGGGGCGTGCTTGTCGTGGATAACGCTGCGTGCGTGGTTACCGAGGGTGGCGCGCAGCTGTGGGTCGCCGTGCAATGCGTTGATCGCCTCGATCAAGCTGTCAACGGTGCAGTCGTCAGGCAGTAGCCAGACCGCTTCAGCATCGAGCTCGGCCATGGAACCGTTGGCATTGACGACCAATGGCAGGCCGTAGTTCATGCAGTCCAGCACAGCGGCCGACGTCTCGCCGCGCGATGTGGTACGCAGCTGTATCGCCATGTCGGCGGCCTGAAGGTACTGATGGAAAGTTTCACGCGAGGCATAACCGGTGATCTTGACCGTACTGGCATGGCCGCTGCGGCGAATGGTGTCGAGCAGTTGTTGGCCATACGCACCGCCATGGTTGTCACCGACGAACACCAGCTTGCAGGTCTTGTCCTGCGCCAGCGAACTGCCAAACCACGCATCAAGCACCTGATGGTTGAGCTTGGAAGGGTCCAGGAAGCCGAAGCTGCATACGACAAAATCGTCCTCACCCAACCCCAATTGCCTACGTGCCGTGGCCCTGTCCGGTTGCAGGGCAGGCTCGCGCAGCAGGGGGATGACGTGCCAATTGGCGGGGTCAGAGTCGCTGTACCATTGCCGGGCAAGCTTGCAGGAGTATTCGGAATGAACGATCAGCCCCTGAGCGTGCTGCAGCGGGTGCAGGTTGACGGGGTAATTGAGCCTGGCTGCATCTGCATCCCGGTACAGCTCTGCTGCGGCCTTGTAGCCGTGGCTGGCGTACAGCGCCTTGACCCAGTCATGGGAATAGCCGGCGTGTTGCTCGCGCCAGCTCATCAGGCCGCTCATATAGAAATCATGCAGGACCACGGTGCCAGGCACTGCCTGCATCAACGCCAGCATATGGTCGTGATACGGCGAGTTGCCCATCTGATAGATCACCCGGTCGACGGTGTGGGCATTGTCCAGCAACCACTGTGCATCATGCACATCGAACCCGGCCTGCACCCAGTGCTGTTCATAGCGGTCTTGGGCCACGATCAAGCTGATGTGGTAATACTCGGCAAGCGCAGGCAGCAACTCTGCGCTGTAGTCGGCAATGCCTGTGCGCTCGGGCGGTAACGGCGAGACAAAGGCCAGCCTGGGTTTCGGCCCCTGGCCAGGTGTACTGTGCCGTGCGGGCTCGACGGCCGCGATGGCTTCGAAGGCTTCAATGGTGCGCTTTGCTGTCTGGTCCCAGGAGAACCGGCGTGCCTGCTGCAGCGCATGGGCGCGCTGGGCATTCAGAAACGCTTCGTTGCCAAGTGCCTCGGTCATCTTGGCCGTGATGGAGGCAACGTCGAGGGGATCGAAAAGCGCTGTTTCCAAGCCGATGACTTCAGGCAGGCTGGAGGTGTTGGCGGCGATCACTGGCGCACCACAGGCCATGGCCTCCAGCGCCGGCAGACCAAAGCCCTCATGCCAGGATGGGAAAACGAAGAGCTCGCACAGGTTGTAGAGCTGTACCAGCTCTTCTTCGGTCACGTAGTTGGTGAAGCGCAGTTCATCCTCGCGCAAGCCGGCTTTACGCGCCTCCTGCATCAACCCCATCCGGTCGCCTTCGGACATCTTCCCGGCGAACAGTAGCTGGTGGTGCTGACGCAGGCCGCTCTCGAGCCTGGCAAAGGCCTGGATCAAGCGCGGCAGGTTCTTGCGTTCGTCCGCCCCGCCGGTGTACAGCACGAATGGCCTGTCGAGCCCGAACTTGGCCTGAAGCGCTTGCGCATGGGCCGGGCTTACTTCACATGGCTTGAAATGGTCGTCGATGGCAGTCGATACGTTTACGACGCGCTCGGCTGGCACGCCGAGGGTATCCAGTGTTTCCTGACGGGAGAAGGCCGAGATGGCCAGCAGCCCACTGGCGCGCTGTAGGTACCCTACCTTGCGCATGTAGTACTGCTCGTAGCTGGGGTTGGGCTTGAGGTAGTGGTCGGGGTTGAGCAGCGGAATCAGGTCATAGAGCGAGACGGTGACCGGGACTTGGGTATCGAGCAGCCCTACGCTGCTGATCGCATCGTCGATATAGCCTTCGAACAAGCTGGTGATGTGAATGACGTCCGGCTTGAGGCTGGCGAGAAACGCCTCTCGTATCAACTCGGCATTCTGGCGGCGCGCCGTGTTGCCAGGGTCGATCTCCTGGACCGGGCCTGGGGCGTGCCAGACCCGAATGTTCTCCTGGGGCAAAAGCCCCTGGAATGCTTCGCGAATGCCTTCGATGGTATGCGCGAACAGGCCATTGAGTGCCAGGAAGACTTCGTGATCGCCGCGATTACGGACGATGCCCTGGGCAAAGGACAGTGTATAGCGACCAATGCCGCGGAAGCGGCTTTCGGTCTGTGCCCCTTGCATGTCAATAACAATACGCATCAACGCACATCCTTAATCTTGGTCGCTTTCTCGAACTTGTGTAACACCTCCAGCCCGCGTGCCGACAAGGTGTCATCGACAGTGCCAGCAGCCATGGCCTGCATCATGCTTGGCATTGAGGAGGCGACAGGATGTGCACCGGCCAGGCCGTGGTGACGGGCAAACTGGCGCAGCCTCGAGGCCAGAGGCGGGTATTGGTTGATCAAGTTGACCAGCTTGCGTTTGGCCTCCGGACGCGCGGCCGCCTGGCGGATTAGCACTACCAGCCCTTTGCGCACTACGGCCTTGCTGCGCTGTAGCAGGCCGCGGGTTACCCGCTTGCCCTGCACCACGGCTACCCGCATGGGCTTGGTCATGAACCAGGAGGTGCTGGTCAACAGCGCCTGTACCCGCTGCTCGCTGAGCGCGGCACGTTCCTCGGCTGCAGCCGCGTGGGCCTGACTGGCCTGCAATTGTGCCTGGCTGGCCGCCGCATGGGCTTCGTGCTCCTGGGCCTTTTTTGCCCAGCGGTCAAGGTCTGCCTGGGAGGCGCGAAGTTGCGCGTCGATCGCTCGGTTGGCCTGGATATGGCTTTGTACTTCATCGGCCAGCTTCGTCCGCTCCTGCTGAAGTTCAGCCAGGTGGCGTTCGTAGACTTGCGACATCCGATCGCTTTTCTCGTCCAGTGCTCTCAGACGGTCTTCGATGCGGGAGCTTGCAGCGTTTTGATGGGTTTCCACGTGGTGCACATGCTTTTTGATTGCTTGAAGAGCACTTTCGATGCTGCTCATCCACAGCACGCTCGACGTGTCGGGCACTGGCTCATCGCTGTGCTCTGAAAGCCCCTGCAACGTGTCGAGCAGCAACTGGAAGCTCCAGGTACTCACCGGCTTGCTCCAGAGGCTGTTCATCCAGTTGGCGTACGGTTGCGGCAGGCTGAACGGGCTGATGGCAATTTCACGCAACGGCATTGGCTTATCGACGCTGCCAGTCACCACTTCCTTGACGAAAATCATGAAGGCCAGATAAAGGTTGTGTGGCCAGACACAGTCAGTGGGCTGGTTGCCGATGGAGCCGAAATCTATGAGCCGAGCCTTGCCGCCGGTATCGAGCATCACGTTCCATACCCGGACATCGTCGTGATAGAAACCATGCTGTTCCAGCAAGGCCAGCTGCCTGAGTACATCCAGCAATACCGCCTGCTTGTTCAGCGGCTCACCTCTGGCAATCACGTCGAGTAGCAATTGCCCCTTGATCCGGTCAGTCACCAACCAGCTTTCTGTAGCGTTCGCGCCACTGACATGATGGGCCGGGGCGTCGAACCCTGCAGGCGGATGCAGAAGAAACTGCGCCTCGCGCTCCAGTTCAGTTCGGTTTCGAGCACCGAATGTGCCATCGACCCGAAAGACTTTGACGAAATAGTCATCACTCTCGTAATAACGGCGTGCGCCCTGGTGCGCACCATCTGCCAGTGCGTGAGAGTCGGGGGTCCAAGAGCTGATACGCTGACCGACCCCTTCGAGGTACCAGATCTGGTTACTGGCAACATAGAGGGGGCGCTGGATCTCGGCCAGGTGGGTGGAGTGTCGCGCAAGCTCATGCAGGAAGGCGCTGTTTTCGAGCAAATAGCGTGGGTCTTCCGGTTGGGCCGGCCCCCAGTACAACGGCTCTTCAGCCACTGCAAACTCACCCACGAAAACCACGACTTTGTGCAGCAACTGCTCAAGCAGCGCCTTTATGTGCTCTTTGCCCAAGTCGTATACCAAATGGTGGAACACACTCAGGCCCAACACCATATCAAACTGCCCAGGCTCGACCGTTTCGAGGAAGTCCTGCACCTTGCCGAACGTGAACTGAGCCTTGTACTCGGGGTGTTCGGCCAACAGGGCGCGACATACCTGGACGTTCTGCTCCAGATAGTCGATGCCGTGCACCTGCGCGCCCAGAGCTGCCAGGTTGAGGCTGAAAAAACCTTGTGCACAGCCCAGGTCAAGCACTTTCAGCGGGCGGCCCTGGATACGTTCCACCACCTTGTAGATACCCGCTATATGCGCCAGGCGGTCATGGCTGGTGCGCGAGCTGCCTTCGGATAATTCGGGGTGGCCAAAAATGGGCTGATACAGCTCCGGCAGACTGGCTACCTGCGACTCGATAGTGCTCATTTGGAGGGTACCTCAAGGTGCTTTCCGCATTCTGAGAATGCAGATTGCATATCAACAATTCCTGAAAACTGCATTGGCCTGGTGACATTCAGCAAAACAGAATCGTAACGGCGGTCCAGCGGTTGCAAGTCATGCAGCGGATCACCGGCCGAGACGCCGAAGGACACCAGGTAGTGACCTGCATTCAGGTGCATGGGCACCGAGAAGCGAAACACCTTGATGTCACCGGCACGTGCGCGAATGGTGTCGGCACTTTTACCCGCCAGGAAGGAGTTCGTGCCGTACAGGAAAATGCCTTCCAGCGTTTTGAGCAGAAAACCCGGGACTACGCTGTCGTAGTCCTGATCGAAGCGAACCTTGAAATAGAAGTCCACCGGGCTGTTGCTTTCAATCTGCGAAGGGTACTGCACGCCATCGGCGACTATCAGGTAATCGAGAATGGTCGCGCCCGTGTGCCCCCACCGGTATTCTTCCTTGCGGTAACCAGGACGGGTATGGAAGTCGTCCGTTGCGCCTTCGAGCATCTTCGAGCTCAATTGCTGTTCCACTTCTGCGCTCACCGCCTTCAGCACTGGCGCTTTTCCGAACAACTCGTCCAGGTAACGGTTGGTGACGTCGCGCGCACTACCGTCCATCTCGACGCGGCCGTCCTTGAGCATGATGGCACGCTCGCAGTGCTTCACGACGTCGCCTGGGCTGTGCGAAACAAGAATCAAGGCCGTGCCCTGCTTCTTGAATTCGGCAATGCGCGTGTAGCACTTGGCCTGGAAGTAGGCATCGCCCACCGAAAGTGCCTCGTCCACGATCAACACATCAGGGCGAAACGCCGTGGCCACTGCAAAGGCGATACGCATCTGCATGCCACTCGAATAGGTGCGCACGTGGGTATCGAAGTATTCGCCAATTTCGGCAAACGCTTCGATCTCGGGCATCACGCGATCGATTTCTTCAGAGCTGAAGCCCATAAGGCCGGCCACGTGCCGCACGTTCTGCCGCCCCGTAAGCTCGGGGTTGAACCCCATGCCCAATTCCAGGATAGCGGAGATGCGCCCGTTGATACGCACTTCACCCTGCGTGGGTTGGAGCGTACCTGTGATCATTTTCAGCAGGGTCGACTTACCGGCACCGTTCTTGCCGACAATGCCGATAGCTTCGCCCGCTTCGATCGTGAAGCTGACGTCGTTCAGGATCCAGTGCTCGGCCGAGGGCTTGAGCGGCACAAAGAACCAACGGGCAATACGCTGCCATTCGGAGCGGTAACTTCTGTAGGCTTTCCCCAGGTTACTGACTTTCACAAGGCTCATAGGGAATCCACCATCTCTGCCGACGCACGCCGGAACATGAACAGGCCGATGACCATCAGGCCCACGGCGACGGCGGTGATCATGCCGGTTTCATCCAGGTTCGGTGTACGGTTGTAGACCAGTACGTTGTGATACCCGGTCACGATCGGGTACATCGGGTTCATTTGCAGCACGCCCTTCATGTACTCCGGGATGATGTTCACCGAGTAAACGATCGGGGTAAACCAGAACCAGACCTGCAGAATGATAGGCACCACTTGCCCGATATCCCGCAAAAACACGTTGAGCACACCAAGAATCAGGCCAATGCCCACAGCCAGGGCCACCACTGCAAACGTCAAGGGCAGCAACCACAAGGCTTGCAACGTCGGCGGCTGGCCAAATGCGGTGAACACTGCGACCACTGCAACGAACAGCAACAGGTTGTTGAGCAACGCCGTTCCCACCACGATCACTGGCAAGGTAATGCGCGGGAAGCTCATTTTCTTCATCAGGTTGCCCTGCTCGATAAAGAGCGTGAGGCATCGGCTGACAACCTCAGCGAACAGGTTCCACGCTAGCATCCCTGCCATCAGATACAGGGCGTACGCGTACTTGTTGTCTATGCCGGGCAGCTTGGCGCCTAGTACATTGG
Organism: Pseudomonas parafulva; assembly: GCF_002021815.1. NCBI lineage: Bacteria > Pseudomonadati > Pseudomonadota > Gammaproteobacteria > Pseudomonadales > Pseudomonadaceae > Pseudomonas > Pseudomonas parafulva. The sequence goes on along the minus strand of NZ_CP019952.1, from coordinate 1,290,933 downwards.
ACAGAATCAGCGCATAGATCGCCACTTGCGCCAGTGGATGAATGATCATCCACAGACCGCCTAACTTCGATCGCGAAAAACGAGCGATAAATTCGTTGCGGATCGACGTAACCACGAAGTTACGGTAGCTCCACAAACCTCTCAACATGCCTAGCATGGTTACTCCTGAATCAGACGCTCGATTTCCGCAACACGCTCATCCACCAGCGCCTGTTGGGCACGGCTTTCTACGTTCAGACGCAATAGAGGCTCGGTATTGGAGCCACGCAGACTGAATCGCCAGTCGGCAAACTCCACACTGATGCCATCGGTCCTGTCGACCGTCGGCTGTTGTGGCAGGTAGTACGCCAGGATCTTTTCGATGCTGCTGTTGACGTCATCGACCTGGTAGTTGATTTCGCCGCTGCACGGGAAGGCGGCGATGCGCTCGTCCACCAACTGAGCGAGGGTCTTGCCGGTCTGCGACATCAAGGCTGCTACGAGCAGCCAAGGGATCATGCCACTGTCGCAGTAGGCAAAATCACGGAAGTAATGGTGTGCGCTCATCTCGCCGCCATAGACGGCGTCTTCTGCACGCATGCGCTCCTTGATGAAGGCGTGACCGGTCTTGCTCTGGATGGCAATACCGCCGGCAGATTCGACTTGCTCGATAGTGTTCCAGGTCAGGCGAGGGTCGTGAATGATTTTGCTGCCTGGCTGCTGCCTGAGCAGCATTTCGGCCAGCAGGCCGACCAGGTAATAGCCCTCGATGAACCGCCCGCTGGCGTCGAAGAAGAAGCACCGGTCAAAGTCACCGTCCCAGGCCAATGCCATGTCGGCACCTGCGTCAAGCAGCGCCTGGCGGGTAAGCTCACGGTTTTCTGGCAGCAAGGGGTTAGGCACGCCGTTGGGGAAATGGCCATCGGGCTCGGCGTTGATCATCACCCATTCGATGGGCAAGCGCGCAGCCAATGCCTGCACCACCGGCCCGGCGGCACCATTGCCTGGGTCGGCGACAATCTTCAGGGGCTTGAGCGATGCCACATCGACGTAGGTAAGCAGGTGGTCTAGATAGGCAGTCTTGTCGAACGCTTCACGCACGCTACCTGATGTCGGGCTGACCTGGCCCAGGTCGCCGGCTTCAACACGCTGTTTCACGGCGCCAAGACCAGTGTCGCCACTGATCGGGCGTGATTGGGCCCTGACCAGTTTCATGCCGTTATAGCCCTTAGGGTTATGACTGGCTGTAACCATTATCCCGCCATCGGCCTGGTAGTGGCTGGTGGCAAAGTAAACCTCTTCGGTGCCACAAAGACCGATGTCGATGACATCAGCACCGGCATCGACGATACCGCGGGTCAGCGCCGCCGCCAGGCCTGGGCTTTCCAGGCGCATGTCGCGGCCAACGACAAAGGCCTTGCCGCTCAATTCCAGCACCAGCGCTCGACCGATGCGGTAGGCAATATCGTCGTTCAGTTGAGAAGGAACCTGGCCTCGGATGTCATAGGCCTTGAAGCATTGGGTCTGGATGGGATCGAACATTGTCTTCCAACTCAAGTGCCGAGGCCACCCTTAGGTGGCCATCGGTGGAGAATGAAACGCGAGCCGTCCCCGCGCCGTTGCGAGCCCGTATGGCAACAAAGATCGGCGCAGGTTCAGTGACGGCTAGTTAGTGCAGCGGCCGTAATTGTCTTCGAAGCGGACAATATCGTCTTCGCCCAGGTAGTCACCGCTCTGGACTTCGATCAGCACCAGATCGATGACACCAGGGTTTTTCAGGCGGTGCTTATGGCCAGCACGGATGAACGTGGATTCATTGGTGTTGAGCATCAGCTCTTGGTTGTCGTTGACCACGACGGCCATGCCACTGACCACGATCCAGTGCTCACTGCGGTGGTGATGCATTTGCAATGACAGGGATGCCCCTGGCTTGACGACGATACGCTTGATCTTGAAACGCTCACCGTTTTCCAACGTGGTGTAGGTGCCCCACGGACGGTGTACCGTCTGGTGCAGGAGATGAGCCGTATGGGATTGTGCCTTGAGCTGCCCGACGATGTGCTTGACGTCCTGGGCGTGATCCTTGTGAGCGACCAGCACCGCATCGGGTGTATCGATGACCAGCAGATCCTTTACACCAACCAACGCCGTCAGACGACCTTCGCTGTTGACGTAGTTATTGCTAGCGCCATGAGCGAGGACTTCGCCTTCGAAACGGTTGCCGTCCTGGTCGACCGAGGTCAGTTCGCTGACCGCATTCCAGGAGCCGATGTCGTTCCAGCCGATGTCGCACGGTACTGTCGCCACCTTGCTGGAGCGCTCCATCAGCGCATAGTCGATGGAGATGTCCGGGGCCTTGGCAAACTGCTCAGTGTCCAGCGTGAGCCAACTGTCGGCACCGCTGGTGGCCAGGCGCGAGGCTGCCAGTGTTTGCTGAGCCACTTCCAGCACCTCTGGCGCGTGCTGGTGCAGCTCGGCCAGTACGGTACCAACCCGGAAGCAGAACATGCCCGAGTTCCAGAAATAGTTACCGGCGGCGATATAGCCTTCGGCCGTTTTCAGGTCGGGTTTTTCGACGAAGCGGGCGACGGTGAGGCCGCCGGACTCACCACAGCTGTGGGAGGCCTCGATGTAGCCAAACCCTGTTTCAGGGTATTGAGGCTGAATACCGAACGTCACCAGCCAGCCCTCGGCGGCCAGCTGTTGTGCGGTGGCAACCGCGCGGGCAAATGCCTGCTCGTCCTGGATCAGATGGTCTGCGGCCAGCACCAGCATCTGCGCGTCGTCACCTTGGGCCTTCTGCAGCTGCAGCGCAGCCATGGCAACAGCGGCTGCCGTGTTACGGCCGAAAGGCTCCAGAATGTAGCTTTGCGCATGGCCGCTCTGGTTGACCGTGCGGTATTCGTCTTCAGTCTTGAACAACAGTTCACGGTTGGTGACCGTCATCACCTGGGAAACTCCTGGCAGCCGCGAGGCGCGCAGGAAGGTTTTTTGAATGAGGTTCTGACCACCAGGCAGCGTCATGAATGGCTTGGGGTGCGCTTCTCGCGACACGGGCCATAGCCGGCTGCCGACGCCACCTGAAAGAATTACCGGGACCAGGTCCATATATCTAATCCTTAGTTGCCACTCTCATGGCATCTGACAATTTACTGAAGAAGCCTGAATCATCGTGATGATAACGTTGCTTCATGTTTTTGCTTGCTCTGCCATGCGGCGAAGCGCGTAAGCCAGCACCAGTCCGTGTGCCGAAAGAATATCAGGAAACTCCCCTACCAGTCTTGCCTGCCCCGAACCATCACACCCGGTATCGCCAGGGCTTGACGACCATCCAAGGTAGGAACGGCGGGCCACCGGGGGCCCGCCATCGACAATGCTCACTGTGCAGCAGCACGCGATGATTGCAGGGCCGGATACTGCCCGCTCGGCTGCACCCTGATACGCGAAATACCCAGGCCTAAAAGGCGCTCGTCACTGCTGGCACCCAGCGCACTGGGGCTGATGGGCGAGGGAGGTAAAATTTCGATGCTGTTGCCTTGAACGCCTTCGAAGGTGATCTCGCGGGTACTTTGATCAGCGCCGAACACGACCTGGCGTTTGACACCCCCTGCACTGACCGTGACAGGCGCACCGGCGTTCGGCCCATAAGCCAAGGCGCTGATCTGGAGAACGAAGTCCCGTGGCAGAGGCTGCTCGAAGGTGAGGCTGACAGGCCCCAGATGAGCGTCGGTCCAGCGCCCCCAACTTTCAGCCTGGGAGAAGCCGGAAACCTTGGTAAGAAAGTCTGGAATGCCGGTCTTGCCCAAATCGATGCCTTGCTCCAGCGATGCCGGGTAGCGGCCCAATCGAGGCTCGATGAAAGCGGTGAAGGCTGGGAGCAACACCATGTTGCCATGCCCGCTCAGGTGGTCACCGTCAAGAAACAGCGGCTTGTCTCCATCAAAGGCACTGCAGGTATCACCCGGACACAGGGTAGGGAACGGGTCCCATACTTCGACATTAGGCAGCCGTGCGGCAATGTTGGCATAGCTGGAAAGCACTGGCGCCCTGAACGCCTCCATCATGCTTCGGGGCATTTCAAAACCTGGCGCACAAATAGGATTACTTTTGTCGAACCAGTCGGCGCAACGGAACGGTGGCGCCTTGTACAGGGGTTTCGGCCCTTCGAAAACGACGCGAACGCCTATGTCAGTGAACTCTTTGAGTACTGACACAGCGTAGTCTTCCGCCCGCTTGCGACCGGCTTCTGCCGCTGGGCCGAACATCTGGGAGCGTGCCGCCTGCTCGCCGAAGTACGCCCACTGATCAGCAAAGCGCGGCAAACGAAGTGACGCCAGGAACAAGATATCGCCTGGTTTAATGCGCTTTCGCAAGTCAGCCAACGCAGCATCGGTGTTGCGCCTGCACTCGCTGTTGTCCATATCGCGTGCGGGCTGCAGGCTGATGAACGGGCAGCCGCCGTTGTTGTACGCATTGATTTGCGTGGCGTGACGAATGGCGTACTGTTTGAACAGGCTGGAATAAGCAAGTGCATGGGAGTCGCCTATCACATAGACACTGGCGTCATTGCGCGGTCGATTGTCCTGGCACCCCAACGGGTTATAGCTCAACATCACCCCCCCGCCCACTAGGTGGAAGTCAGGGCCTGCGACGCAACCTGGGTAGTTGGGGTCGAGTGGATAGCCGTCTGGGTACCAGACGTCAGCGTGCTTGGCCACTTGGCTCAGCGAAAGCTTGGGCGCGGCATGGTTGATGCCCATGGCCAGCCAGCACGACAGGCCGATGACGGCAATACCACCTACGATGATGCCCGACTGCGGGACCTTGCGCATGGCGCCGGACTGGCGCACAGGCGTTTCAACAAAGCGATAGGACAGCCACGCTAGAGCGAAGGCGATCACAACAGCGCTCATCCATTGGGCCGGCGCATCCAGGCCGTAGGTCCAGCGGAACAATACGAATACCGGCCAATGCCACAGGTAAAGCGAATAAGAGATGCGCCCTATTCCGACCATCGGTGCACTGCCAATCAGGCGATGCATGAGGCGCAACTCAGGATGATGGTGCAGGCTGTAGATCAAGCCAAGCGTTGCCAACACCGCCATCAATGCACCGGGCATGGGGAAATGTTCGGGCCGGGAAACCCAGAAAGCGACAAGCAGCGCTGCCAGAGAAACTACAGCCAGCACTGCGCGCCACCATTGGACAGGGCTTTGGGCTGTGAGCTCAACAGGTTTACGACTGATGAACTGGTACAGCAGCACCCCGCTTGCCAGCTCCCAGAACCGGCCTGGGCTCAGGAAGAACGCCTGAGTAGGGTTGACCTGACTTTGCCAGGCCGAATAGATAATCGAGGCTACCAGCCCGATACCGAATAACGCTGACGAGCGCCAGCGTGTGTGAGTACCTCCCAACCATGCCAGGTAGAGAATCGGGAACACGAGGTAGAATTGCTCCTCGACTGCCAAGGACCAGGTATGTGTATAAGGGTTGAACTCGGTGGTGGGAGCAAAGTAATTGCGCCCGGTACTGGCCAGTACGAAGTTACTCAAGCCCAGGAATGCGTACAGCCCGGTCCGCTGATTGACGTCGCTGAGCCATGAGGACGGGATAAACAGCGCCGACATGTAAGCGGTGAACAGCAAACAAACGATGAGCGCAGGGAAAATGCGCTTGATACGGCGGGCATAGAAAAATGCGAAGAACTGTAAAAATGAGCTGCTTCGGTAATTCGCGATGGAAGCGCTTACAATGAAGCCCGAAATGACGAAAAAGACGTCAACGCCGACGAAACCGCCGGGAAGCCATGCGGCATGCAGGTGATAGATCACTACCGACAAAACGGCAAATGCACGTAAGCCGTCTATATAGGGGTAGTAGGAACCATGAGCGCTTTGCCCCGGCACTTTCTGGATCATGTTGTGTCCTAAACTGCTGAATCGTCTGTGAGGAGAGAAATTGGCGTCTTGTTCTCATACGGCCGGGCTGGTCCCAAGCGGTGCTTAAAATAGCACGGGGGCTGGTTTTTTGGACGGCAACGGCCCATGGATGAGCCCCGCACGATGCACCGGCTAAGGTGGACTGCGCGCAACCCTCGCAAATACTCACCTGCGACGTGACTGCAAACCGTGCCATCAGAGTTCAAACCCAGAAAATAATTCACACCTGTCTGCCTAATCTTCCGGAATGCTGATCTTCGTGGGCCATTGCAGGCGCCGATAGCAGCGTGCCAGTGCCTTGGACAAGGCAACCTTTGCTGTGCGCTCGCCGTGCACCAGCACCACCGCATGGGGTGCTTGCATCATCCCCGTTGCAAACGCCACTAACCCCGCCTGGTCGGCATGCCCCGAGTACCCCGACGCGTTCAGGACTTTGGCTGCGATAGCGTAACCCCGCCCCTCCAGTTCCACCTGCACCACTCCCGGCGCCCCACAGCTGCCCTGGATCACCGCCCCAGGCGTCCCCTTGGCCTGGTGGCCTACGAACATCACTTCATGCCTGGGGTCGCCCAGCATGCCCTTGAGGTAATTGACGATGCGCCCGCCCGAGCACATGCCGTTGCCTGCAATGACGATGGCGGGCCGGCCGGTGCTTTTGAGGTAGTTGACCACCTGCTGGTGGCGGGCGTGGGTGTCTACGCTGATCAGCTGGCCGAATGCGAGCGGATCGCGGCCACCTGCCAAGCGCGCCCTGGCCTGCTCGTTCCAATAAGGGTGCAGGTCGCGGTAGGCCTGGGTGATGCGCTGAGCCAGGGGCGAATCGAGAATGATCGGCAGCTGCGACCAATCCACGGGCTCGCCTTGTGGGGAGGGGCCCGTCTTGCCCAGCAGGGCCTTGCGATGCAGGACATCTTCAAGATCATGGAGCAGTGCCTGGGTGCGCCCCAGGCTGAAGGCCGGGATCAGCAAGGTGCCGTGATCGGCCAGCGCGCGGTCGATGGCCGCTTCCAGTCGCTGAATGCGATCACCCGTGGGTGGGTGAAGGCGGTCGCCATAGGTGCTTTCCAGCACCAGCACATCGGCACGCTCCGGGGGCTGCAAGGGGCGCAGCAAGGGATCGTTGCCGGGGCCCAGGTCACCTGAAAATACATAGCGCGTGTTGTTGGGCCCGTGCTGGATGTCGCATTCGACGTAGGCAGAACCCAAAAGGTGACCGGCACGCTGCAAGCGAATCGCGCAGGCCACCTGCGGGTGCTGAACCACGGCGTGCCAATGCCCGAATGGCAGGGGCACGATCAGGCTGTGCACCAGGGTGATGTAGCGGGCCACCTGGGCAGGTGTGCTGTCGATGCCGAGTTTGAAGGCGTCTTCGAGCACCAGGGGCAGTAATTTGGCAGAGGGCTCGCTGCAATAGATAGGGCCGCGGTACCCCTTGGCCAGCAATGCCGGAATGCGGCCTACGTGGTCCAGGTGCACGTGCGTGACGATCAGGGCCTGGACGCCGGTGATGTCGAACCCAAGCGCGCTGCCCTGCGCACCCGGCATTACATCGGCGCCCTGCTCGGCACCGCAGTCGACCAGCAGGCTGACGCCAGGGCCAAGATGAAGCTGATGGCAGGAACCCGTCACGCCGCGTACAGCGCCATGGTGGGTTAGGCCGGGGTAATCCATGCTGCGCACTCTCGCCGGGGCTAAAACGAAGTGGGCAATTAGTCCATGGTGACCGTGGCTTTAATAGGCAGACATTTCCTAAAGCACTATAAGAAAAATCCTCACCTGCCGCTCAGCGCCGCTTCGCGGGCCGAAGCCCGGATTTTGCGCTTGCTGCGCTGCACACCATAGGCGCCCAGCAAAGGCCCAACGGCCAGGCCAATGATCAACGCGGCCAGCACCACCACTGCCACCGGCACCTGTGGCGCAACCCAGCCAAACAGGGTCAAGGCTACGGTCTGCTGGTTTTCCAGCACGAAGAACAGCACTACAGCCGCCAGCAGCAGGACGAAGACAGCTGCCAGTGCACGCTTGAGGTTACGCATCGGGTTGCTCCTAGGGAATCAGGTATGGGCCTCGTCTTCTTCATTGACCCGATCACGCAATTCCTTGCCGGGTTTGAAGTGCGGAACGAACTTGCCTTCGAGGCTGACCGACTGGCCGGTCTTGGGGTTGCGACCTACCCGTGGTGCCCGATAATGCAGCGAGAAGCTGCCAAAACCGCGGATCTCGATGCGATCACCGGTAGCAAGGCATTGTGACATCTGTTCAAGCATGGTCTTGATGGCCAGCTCTACGTCCTTGGACGAGAGTAGCCCTTGATGGGTGACAATACGTTCGATCAGCTCCGACTTCGTCATGATTTTCCCTTCGTTATCAAGCAGCTAGATCATTGCTTAACCAGTTTGTAGCACGGTGCGAGGGATTTGAACAGGTCGGTTCTTGACTTATTCGAAGAATGTTGGTCCAGCCTGCCGGGCAAGAGTGGACAGCAACGCGTCGTGCCTGGGCGCAGCCAAAGGCCTGGGACCGATGTGCAGCATATAGATAGCACCGAGTGCCGTGGCACGCTTGGAACATTGTGGAAAGAACCCACAAGGAGCTCCACGCATGCCCTCTGCCCTCCCCTCTCCACCTGCACATGACCTCAATCGTGCCGTCGCCCTGCGCTTTGCAAGCCGCCCCACCTTGCGCCAGGTGGTAGGTGAGCAACTGATGAACCTTATCATCGCGCATTACCCCAAGGTGGCTGTTCACCGCCCCGACATGAAGTGTGCTGAGCCACTGAAATTTCTTCGCTGGCACATTGACGGCTACTGGACAGTCACCCCGCTTGTCGACGTTGTACTGCAACACTTTCTTGATAATGCGCCGGTGGACTTTTCCAGCCAGGACCGCTTCAGCCTTAAACCACCGCTTCGTTTTTTTGCCATCCCCGACGCGTGCGAAACAGCCGATGATGACCTCGTCGACCCCGGCACGCTGAACGACGCATTCAACGCGTTTCTACCGACCCTTCATGCGTGCTTTGAACAGGCTCAGATCGATTACTGGAATGCAGGCAACGGCAATGATCACGACACTTGGGTTCAACAGGTGCTTCGCGCTGGGCTTCTGAGTGGGCTGACCGATCAGACATTGACCGCCGATGAGCGCCGGTGCTTGAACGATCTGCTTCTCGAAAGAACTGAAGGTTTCGCTGTGCACGCCGTACGCATACATCGGCGCCTCGACCAAGGCAGCACCCGTGAACTGCTGCCTGGGCTGCTGGTGAGCGCCAGTAGCGAAGTGGCCAACGTGACACTCTGGTGCACGAGCGCAGGCGGTGTGAAAGGCTTCAGTTCACTAGACGCTTTTGGTGCCTACTTGCAGACGCAACACAGGCTGACGGAGACCGACGACGGTTTTTCGTGGGCGCTTTACGAAGCCGACGGCAACGCGTTTGCCTTGTTGTCCAGCGTGCTGCTCGAAATCCTGTTGTCGCGATTGAACCGCGTACGGTTGAGCGATCTGAACACGGTAGATGAGTTGGCCTCGGCCTACCAGGCCGTGGTCGACCCCTCGCCGTTCTTCGCCCAATTGGCCGATCTGCCCATTCAAAAGCTGGCCATAGAGTTGCCTGAGAAGCTCTTGAACGCCGACTTCAACGGGCAGAGCCGCTATCTGCAGGCGCTGCTGGACGTCTGTGTGTTACAAGCTTCCCTGGGCAATGCCCAGTGCCCCACAGAACCGGACGACCTGCATACCTACGCACGGCACACGTTGCGTGAACAGATGCTGGCCGATCATCCTGCTGACGGCGCCTTCGACGCGGACGAGTTGATACTGACCGTCAATACCTACGCCAATGACGGCCATGGGCTGGGGTTCCCACAGCTGATAGAAAGCAAAACGCTGACCTTGACCGAGTACGCCATCGGTCGCCTTGAGGCAACCGGCGCGAGCCCTGTGGCAGCTGTAGCCCATCGCACTCATGAAGAGCTCCCTGCCTGGCTTGACCCCGAGTACTTGCGCCAATTGGTTGCCACTGTTGACATAGGCGGCAACTACCCGCGCTACCTCGATGGCTTGCTTGGGGATGAACAGTACAAAGCCACGCACCTCGCCGCCTTTACCGCGCACTGGCGAAGGGGGCTGATGCTCGATGCCGCCTACGCACTCTGTGCCCGGCATATCGACCCACACAGCTATGAGGCGGTGGCCAGTTTCTGCCGTGTACCCGCAAGCGATGAGCAAGCATTGGCCATCGCGCCCCTGGCCTTCAAGCGCTCGCCCGACTCGCAGCTGATCGACAAGGCGCACGGTTTCTTTGTCATTCAGGTGGCCGATAGCGGCGCGCTGTTGCTGTATTGCCCGATGTACAAAGGTGCGCTCAAACAGTTCAAGAACCCGCAAGCCCTCATGCAGGAGATTGCCCGGCCCGGCCGCGTGCAGGAAGGCGTGCTGGCTTGGCTGGACCAAACGCACCGCGACGTGTACGACAACGGTGGCTTCAAAGAGCCTCACCTGCCGCACTGGGTGTTCGACCCGTATGAGCACCTGGACAAACCGGCCCCGGTCGAACCCGCCCTGACGTTCTGGACCGATGACATTGATGCGAACCTGTTCGAAGCCAGGCGCGCGATGCTGCTCGAACTGGCCGATCGCAGTGCCATGAGCAACAGTGAGGTACGCTGGCGGTCGATCAAGACGTTCGCCTGGCAATTGCTTAACGTGGTCGCGCCCGTGCTCCCGGGGCCGATCTCTTCGATTGCTTTGCTGTACATCGGTATAAATGCCATAGCCGAAGACCTGAAATTGCTGCTTGAAGGCAGCGCTACGGATCGAACCCAAGCTGTGGTGGATCTGCTCAACAACACACTGATGGTGTTGATCCATGCACAGCTGCCCAAAACCGAGCCGCCGCATGCCGGGGCAACTGCACTGACGGTCGATGCAGCTTCGATCCGCTTGGGCGGCGATGCCGATCCGTTGCCGCTGCCTGAGCCGGGCAGTGTGGCTCCTGTCGAGGCGCTGCAGGCCCAAGCGACCACTCAACTCGATTTTTCGTGGCGGGGCGCTCAGGGTTTCGACGCGCTGTCCGGCGCTCAACGCACGCAACTGCACGCCATGGCGGCCTCGGTAAGCCTGGAGGGCCAATCGGCGATCGAGCAAGGGCCTCTCGACGGGCTGTATGAACTTGAGCATGGGCTCTATGTGCGGCTGCAAGGACAAGTTTATGCGGTCGAGTCTGCCGATGGGCTTACCCGCATCATCGGCCCGGATGGCAGGCAGGGGCCACCGATCAGGCGTGACTCACAAGGTTGGCGTATCGACACGCGACTGCGAGGCGGCGGGGACCGACCCGGCTCAAGCACCCGGCAGCGATTGCGCGAACGCTTGGTAACCCGGATCCGGGCGGCGCAGCGGGCGGTCGAACAAAGTCTCGACAACGCTGACAGAGGCACCGCTGAATATGAAAGCTTGCGCCAACGTATCGAGGCTGCTCGTGCGCAATGGCTGAAAGTGGAGGAGCGGCTCAAGCAACCGCCGCCGCAAGATCCTGAACAGCGTGCTCAGTTCGAGCGGGCAACCAGTCTGTTCGCCAAACGGCATACGGAGTTGCTGGACCAGATAAAGGACTTGCGTCACCAGCGTATCGAATCCGCTGTAGGCATTTTCCAGAACTTCCTTGAGGCCGAGCGCAACATGGTTGCGCTGCTTGATGACCGTAGCTATATGGCAAGCACTCGCAATGCACCAGAACAGCGGCGAGCGTTGGCAGATGTAAGGCGCAATTTGATTGGTTATGCGCAGTTCATCATCGAAGAGCAGCTGTATACCGGCAGGTTCGCCGAGTACGATCGACTGACCACGGCGCTCAATGACGCCTTGCCGCAGGAGCGGCAAGCTGCGTATGAGCAGTACCGTGAAGTACTTGAAAGCATGGTTATCGACCAGCCTTTGATCATTGAATATACAGCGGCGCTTGATCGGCTGCTTGCCGTTACCGATCTGGACATGACGGCACCGAGCATTCGAAAAACGGACAGGACCGTTGCCCAGATCATCGAAACGCGCACCACTACCACGGTAAACATACGGTTCTTCCAAGCCATGGGTTTGGTTGAGCTGGCGCTGCGTTTTGAAGCCTTGCAAGACTATTCGCACTATGCGGTGTTCAGGGCTGCACTCGCTGGGGAGCGCCTGCGGGTGGCCGCTAATTCTCACCACCTGTCCATGTTCGCCGATCTGCAGACTGCTCAGCGTATCGACATTCTGCAGAGTGCCTGGGATGAATATTCGGCGGCCATCCTCAACAGTCAGCGCATTGCCCAGCTGGGCAGCGAACTTGTGGATATCGGGCGCCTGGAGGCGTATCGGCAGCAAATGGTCGAGCTCAAGACCATGGCGGGCGACGCGCTGGTTACCGCATTGCGGGAGCAGGCCGTCGGCCAGCAGCACTCCACCACCCGGCCGGTCTATCCCCGCCAGGCGTTACAAGTGGCTACAACAGCGAACGGCCAGACGGTGATCGGTTCGGAGTCGATCGTAGAGGGGCGGCCTGTGCTGCAAGTTCGCGGGACCTTCAGCAAGACTGTACTGCATACCTTTACCCGGGAAAGTGGCACGTGGGTCGAAAGATTGCCAGCTGCTGGCACCTCATCGCCACCCAGAGCGCCTACACCGGAGAGCGAGCGTCAGGAACAAGCGCTGGCTGAAGGCATGCTTGCTCAGAATCAGAACGTACTTGCCAACGCGCGCAAGCTGGTTGAAGAAGATGTCGATAGCCATTCATTGACGTCAATGCTCGATGCCCAGATCGGGGAAGTGCAGACACTGCGGGATCAGCTCGCCGACAGCGAAGCTGAATCTGAACTGCTGCAGCGCCTGGACGATGCCCTGGTGAGCTTGCGCGAGGGTAAACGCGAGATGCTGGTCAAACTGCACAGCACCACACGCTTTCCCAGCGCAGAAGGCTTGCACTACTTGCACAAGCAAGGGCTGTTACGTGTGACCTATCAGGGGCCGCGGCAGCCACTGGCCGAAGATTATCTTGATGAATACCGCATCGATGTGCTCGAAGCGCCGGGCAGCGAGCGCGGCAAGCCGCTGTGGGCCGCGCACTTTCACTTCAATGATGCGGGTGCCGCGCCGACGGCGTTCGGCAAAGGTCATCTGAAACTGTGGCGGCAGCGCAAGCTGGGTTACAGGGAACAGGTCAGAAGCGCTGCCATGGGCGAGGAGTTACGTATTCACCGTGGCAACCTGACCTACGCTCAGGCACGTGGGGTGATTCCTTTCAACTGACCAGTCGCCGACGTGCCTTGACGGCTGCGAGCAATCGGGGCTAGCGCGCAGCCAGTTCGGCGCCCCGGCAAAGCCGCTTAGCGGCCGGTGGATGCTGCTGAGCCGGAGAGCCTTGATAGGCACGACGCTCTGCTAAACCCGCAAATGCTTGACGAAATTGCAAGGCCGATGCCGGGCGTCGAGCTGTTCGGCAAGAATGCCTTCCCAGGCAGTACGACAGGCCCCGGTATAACCTGACAGACAACAGACCAGCGTACGATTGCTCAGCCCTGCCAAGGCGCGGCTGTGCACGGTCGAGGCGCCGACATCCAGAATGGACAGCGCACGGAACAACTCGCCGAACCCGTCCACGCGCCGTTCGAGCAGGCATTCGACCGCCTCCGGGGTGCTGTCCCTGCCACTAAAGCCTGTTCCACCGGTGATCAACACTGCCTGCACCTGCTCGTCGGCAATCCAGGTCGCCACCTGGGCGCGTATCTTGTAGACGTCATCCTTGAGCAGAACCCGTGCAATCAGGCGGTGCCCCACTTGCACCAAGCGATCCGCCAGCAGTGCACCTGATGTGTCGTTCTCGACAGTGCGGGTATCGCTGACGGTCAAGACAGCGATGTTGAGCGGCACGAAAACCGCATTGGGTTGAACACGCACAGCACAGCTCCTTGCAGTGGGGTTACGGCCACGCTAGTAATAGGCGCTGCCAGCGTCCAATCGATAGCGCAAACGGCTCGATCGATGGCATCTATCGCCACGGTACGTTACTGTCGGCGTAACCCTTTAGCAGGCGCAGGCATGGATATCAAGCAACTGAAGTTTCTCATCGCCCTGGACCAGACTCGCCATTTTGGCCAGGCGGCTGCGTTGTGCCACATCACCCAGCCCACGCTGTCCATGCGCCTGCGTAACCTGGAAGACGAACTGGACCTGGTGCTGGTCAAGCGCGGTCAGCGGTTCGAAGGGTTCACCGAGGCGGGCGAACGCATTCTGGCCTGGGCGCGGACCCTGCTGGCCGCCCATGACGGTTTGCACGCCGAAGCTGCCCATTGCCGCGGTCAGGTGGTCGGGAGCCTGCGCCTGGGCACGGTGCCGCTGGCCAGTTTCAACCCGATGCAACTGCTGTTGCCGTTGCGGGCCAAGTACCCGGGCCTGCACTTCGAACTCAGTTCCCTAAGCTCCGAGCAGGTGATCGACGGTCTGAGCCGTAATCAACTGGACTTGGGCATCTGCTACCTGGACCAGGTCAACACGCAGTTTTTCGACGTCATCGAGCTGGGTACCACTACCATGGGCCTGCTGCACGATACCCGGCATTTTCAGTTCGAGGCCCAAAGCCTGCGCTGGGACCAACTGGGCGATACGCCGCTGGGCCTGTTGAGCAAGGGCATGCATTACCGGCAGTCGCTTGACTTGAGCTTCCGTAGCCGCGGCCTGGAACCGAACGCTGTACTGGAAAGCGACTCCAGCTTCCAGCTGATCCAGGCCATCACCACTGGCCTGTGCTGCGCCATCATGCCGCTGGGGTGCGGCCTGGAAGGCCTTAGCGAGCACCTGCGCATCGTGCCGGTCACCGATGCTGCCATCCACAGCCCGGTGGGCCTGTTATTGCGCCGCAGCGAGCCCCGCTCGGCGATTGCCGAGCAGTGCTTCGCCGAGGCGCAGGTGGCACTTCAAACGCCCTGACCGCGACCCTTAGCGATACCGTTCAAGCCAGTGTGCATAGGGCGCTGGCAAGGTCCATGCAGCTTTCTCCACCCCCAGCTCCTTGGCCGCGAAATAAGCCCAGTGCGGGTCAGCCAGATGCGCACGCCCGACCGAGACCAGGTCCAGTTGTTCGGCACGTACGGCCGCTTCTGCCAATTCCGGTTTGCCAAAGCCCCATGCCGAGGTGACGGGGATACCCGCTTCGCGGCGCACGCGTTCGGCAATCGGGCCCATGAAGGCTGGGCCCCATGGAATGTTGGTGTCGGGGATGGTGAAGCCCACGCTTACGCTGAGCAGGTCCAGGCCGCCCGCCTTGAAGCGGCGCGCCAGCTCGATCGACTCTTCCAGGGTTTGCTCGTCACGACCATCGTATTCCAGCACCCCGAAGCGAGCGGTCAACGGCAGGTGCTCAGGCCACACTTCGCGTACCGCTGCCAGGGTTTCGAGCAGGAACCGGCTGCGGTTCTCGAAGTTGCCACCGTAGGCATCGGTGCGCTGGTTGGAGTGCTCGGAGAAGAAGCTCTGGCCCAGGTAACCGTGGGCAAAGTGCAGCTCGATCCACTCAAAGCCGGCGTCGCGCGCGCGGCGGGCTGCATCGACGAAGTCCTGCTTGACCCGAGCGATGTCGTCCAGGGTCATGGCGCGCGGCACCTTGGGCAGGTTGGCACCGAAGGCGATGGCCGACGGGGCGATGGTTTCCCAGCCGCGTGGATCATCGGCCGCGATGTGATCATCGCCTTCCCATGGGCGGTTGGCGCTGGCCTTGCGGCCGGCGTGGGCGATCTGGATGCCTGGCACGGAGCCCGCCGCCTTGATCGCCTGCACCACGGGCACGAACGCCTGGGCGTGGGCATCGCTCCAGATACCGGCGCAGCCTGGGGTGATGCGGCCTTCGGGCGAGACCGCCGTGGCTTCGACCACCAACAGACCGGCGCCGCCCCGGGCCATGCCAGCCAGGTGCACGTGGTGCCAGTCGTTGATCATGCCGTCTTCAGCGCGGTATTGGCACATCGGCGGGATGGCGATGCGGTTGCGCAGGGTAACGTCTTTGAGGGTATAGGGTTCGAACAGGGCTGCCATGGAACACTCCAGGATCATTGAATACTGTAGTTCGATCATAATCGAACTATGGCAATAATGAAAAGCCCCGGTATCATGCAGACCATGCGAGCCTACAAACATCCCAATCCTGATGACCTTATTCTCGAACGCGTGCTGTACGCCTTGAGCGACCCGGTGCGCCTGGGCATCGTCCGCCATCTTGCCGGGGTGACCGAGGCCAGCTGCGGCGAGCTGGACGGAGGGCGGCCCAAGTCGAGCATGTCCCACCATTTTCGTGTGTTGAGGGACGCCGGGCTGGTACACACCCGCAACGTGGGCACCACGCACATGAACTCACTGCGCAGCAAAATGCTCGACGAGCGTTTCCCGGGGTTGCTGGACTGCATTTTGCGGCAGGCCTGAGTGACCTGCGCCCTGCCCAGGTTTCCCCAAGCGATCGCCTCGCGCACCATCAAGGCTGCCGAGTGCCTGCGCGGGCGCGATCTTGGCCAAGCCCTGCCTGTCTAACCGCGCAAAAAAAAACCACGAGGTCACCCCCGTGGCTTTCGATTACGTCAGGGCCGTGAGTTACAGGGCCATGTCGTTCTCAGGCTTGCTTTCAACCGGCTGGCTTGGCGCAACGACGCTGGTGCCGACGCTTTCGTCGATGACCGGCGGCTTGGCCAACTGCAGCACTTCAGCGGTGTAGTTCCACTCTTTCTGCGTAGCAGCGGCCGAGTCGTTCAGCTTGGTGCCGTAGCTCGGGATGATTTCCTTGATCTTGGCCTGCCACTCTGGCGTAGCGACCTTTTCCTTAAACACGGTTTCCAGCACGTTCAGCATGATCGGCGCAGCAGTCGATGCACCTGGCGAGGCGCCCAGCAGACCGGCAATGGTGCGATCCTGAGAGGCCACCACTTCGGTGCCCAGCTTCAGCACGCCGCCCTTCTCTTCGTCACGCTTGATGATCTGCACGCGCTGACCGGCTTGCCACAGTTTCCAGTCTTCCTTCTTGGCATTCGGGAAGTAGGTGCGCAGGGCGTCGAAACGGTCGTCGTCAGACAGCATCAGCTGGCCTGCGAGGTATTCCACCAGTGGGTACTGGTCGATGCCCACGCGGGTCATTGGCCACAGGTTGTGGGTGGTGGTGCTGCTGAGCAGGTCCAGGTACGAGCCGTTCTTCAGGAACTTGGTCGAGAAGGTCGCGAATGGGCCAAACAGAATCACACGTTTGCCGTCGAGCACGCGGGTGTCCAGGTGGGGTACCGACATGGGCGGCGCACCGGTGGAAGCGATGCCGTAGGCCTTGGCCATGTGCTGCATGGCAATGGTTGGGTTCTCGGTCACCAGGAACGAGCCACCCACAGGGAAGCCTGCATATTCCTTGGCTTCCGGAATGCCGGACTTCTGCAGCAGCTTCAACGCGCCACCGCCAGCACCGATGAACAGGAACTTGGCATCGGTAGCCGACTTGCTACCGTCCTTCAGGTTCTTGTACTCGACGTGCCAGGAGCCGTCCTTGTTGCGGCTGATGTCCTGCACTTCGCTGGACAGCTTCAGGTCGAAGCCTTTTTGGGTCTGCAGGTGACCGACAAACTGGCGGGTGATTTCGCCGAAGTTCACATCGGTGCCGATTGGCGTCCAGGTGACAGCCAGCTTCTGGGCCGGGTCACGACCTTCCATCATCAGCGGGACCCACTTGGCGATCTGCGCGTGATCTTCGGAGTACTGCATCGGACGGAACAGCGGGCTTGCCTGCAGCGCTTCATAGCGCTTCTTCAGGAACTTGATGTTGTCGTCGCCCCACACGAAGCTCATGTGCGGCGTGGTGTTGATGAACGCGCGCGGGTTCTTCAACACGCCCTGGCGTACCTGCCAGGACCAGAACTGACGGGAAATCTGGAAGGCTTCGTTGATTTCGATGGCCTTGGAGATGTTGATGTTGCCGTCTTTGTCTTCGGGGGTGTAGTTCAGCTCAGCCAGTGCGGAGTGACCGGTACCGGCGTTGTTCCAGCCGTTGGAGCTTTCTTCGGCCACGCCGTCCAGGCGCTCGACCATCTCCATCGACCAGCTCGGCTCCAGCTCGTGCAGCCAGACGGCCAGGGTGGAGCTCATGATGCCGCCGCCGACCAGCAGTACGTCGACTTTCTTGGTTTCAGCGGCGTGTGCGTGCATGACAGTTGCAGCGACAGCCAGACCCAGCAAGGTCTTGCCAGCTTTCTTGAACATTGATCAATTCCAGTCAGGAGAACGGAGGTGGGCCTGTGGCTGACCCAGGTAACGCGTGTTCTTCAGCGCAGGCTTGTTATTGATCATTGTTCAGCAGCCAGAGAACCGGAAAACGAATCAGGCTTTTGTCGCATTGACCTACATCACTGAATCGTTTTTCCGATTGTAACCGAAATGCCAGCACAAACAAATTGCGCGGCCAAGCGCAAGACGACAGGTTGTCTCACGCTGACGGCGCTTCAGGCATTGATCGACTCGAAGGCGTGCATCGGCGCTGTCTTGGGGTAGAACTGAGGAAACTCCTCCTCCACGATCCATGGCTCTTTCATCACCAGGTACACATCGAGGTATTCGGAATACCCTTCCCAGATGTGCAGGTCGTTCGTCTCGGCCACGGCCCGCGACAGCACGCCCATGCCGCCGAAGCTCTTGATCATCGACACGCTGACGATCTCGCTGCCGGAATGGAACACGGTAGCAGCCTCGAGCCCGCCGCCCTGATGGTTGGCGAAACGCGAGAAAATGGAGGCGTACGGGCATTCGGGCAACGGCTTGATGACCACCGAAGGAGCGGTGTCGGCACTGACCGAGCAGGCCACCACCTCAATGCGCAGGCCCTTGAGCGAAACCGAGTAGAACCCCTCGGGCATGCTGTCGCCCAGGATCACCACCATGTCAGCTTCGCCCTTGGCCAGCTTGGTGAGGTTGTCGGGGGATTCGGAGCAGCTGAAGATGGGGCTGCACCCGAACAGATTGCTGGCCACACCGGCCATGATCTGCTGGTTGATTTCCATCGACAGGGTGCTGTTCAGGGCGACCCGCAAGGGCTGGCTCTGGCGCTCGCGCAGCTGTTTGATTTTCAGCTGCATGCGTTCGGAGCAGCGCACGATCTCCAGCACATGGGGCAGGATCCCGACCCCTTCCTGCGTCAACGACACGCCTTTGTTGGTGCGGTCAAAGAGCTTGAAGCCGCAATGGTCCTCCAGCTTTTTCAACTGCGCCGCCAGTGCCTGCACCGTGACGTGGACCTGCTCGGCGGCATCGGTGATCGACCCCGTCCTCGCGACATTGGCGATGTTTCGCAGCACCTTGATATCCATTCGACACCCCTCCCAAGACGTGCTCAAGCCCGCATGCAACAAGGCCTGGAAGGATAACGCACAACCGCCGCCGCTGTCTGCTCGGTACGTCGGCTGGCAACAAGCGGCGGTTGAGGCACCACAAAAAAAAGTGAAGTTTCTGCCATCTTTCCGCCTGCTAGATTGGCGCCCAGATTTCAACGGGAAGAGATGCCAATGCTTACACTCAAACGGAATGTTGATGACGCACTGCGCCTGAACAAGACAGTCAACGTGCTGGGCAACGACTTTGCACTCAACGGCGGCTTTGGCCATTTCGTGGCGTTTTCCAAGAGCTGGGAAACCATGGGCGTAGACAAGTACTACGGCCAGGCCGACAAGGGTACCCGCTACCGCCGCTACAGCGATTTCGACTTCAACCCAGCGACCGGCGAGCTGCAGCAGCTCGAACACCGTGCCTATGAACAGTCCGAGGCCCATAACCAGTATGTGGGCGGCGTGCGGCGCCACTTCGACGATGTGTCCAGCGATGTCTTCAACTCGCCGGTGCTGCGCGCCCTGATCAAGCTGGACTTCGACGTGTACAAGGCCGTGCTGCCTGAAGAACTGCACAACGTGCCTTGGCAGTGCCAGGTTCACCAGATCCGCATCGAGGTCAAACCCGGCGAGCAAATCGAAATCACGCCCGAAGGCATCCATTGCGACGGCTACCCTTTCAGCGGCGTGCACTTCTGGGGCCGTCACAACATCGAAGGCGCCACCAGCAAGGTCTACGACAAACAGTCGAACGTGATCGACTCCGGCACCTACCAGGAAATTCTCGACACCACGTATTTCCTCGACCGCGAGCTGCAGCACTACGTGACACCGGCCACCAACCCCAGCGAATCGGAAATGGGCTATCGGCAGATCATCGCCATCTCCTTCTCCCGGCCGGGGACCGAACATGACATTGTCAAATAGCCTTGAGCAGGCAACGCGCAGCGTTGCCGTGCCCGACCGCATGAACGGCCTGACCATCAAGAAGGCCACGCCGTTTCATGCCACGCGCCTGGTCAACTTCCTCAAGCGGTTCGACGAGATTGCGTTCTGCGACTGGCAGAACGAGGACCTGCTCAAGGGCCTGTTGAGCCATGACAACACGTTCTGCTACCTGGCGGAAAACCACAGCGGGGCGATCATCGGTGCCGTGGCCGGAGGGGCGATGGGTACGCGCGGTACCATCAACCACCTGGCCGTGTCGCCAGACTATCGCCACAGCCGCATCGGCACGTCGCTGACCACCTCGATCCTCAACGACTTCCGTCAGCATGGCATCCGTCGGGTGTTTCTGTTCATCGACCAGGACAATGCGTCGGCGGTGCGCTTCTGGAACCGGCAGGGCTTCAGCCAGACGCGCGGCGAGATCACCTGCGAGGTCGATCTATGACCGACCTCGCCTTGCACCCGGTCTCGCGCAGGGAAAGCTTCGTCGATGCCTTGCCGGTGATCACCGGCTACTTCGTGGTGAGCTTCGTGTTTGGCGTGATGTGCATCAATGCCGGGCTGCCCTTGTGGCTCCCGGTGGCGATGTGCGTGTTCGTCTACGCAGGCGCCGCGCAGTTTGCGGCGCTGGCGTTGATCACCTCCGGTGCGCCGTTGCTGACCATCGCGTTGTCGACGCTGCTGATCAATTCGCGGCACATGCTCATGGCCATGTACATGGCCAAGCAGAGCGATGGGCTGGGCATCTCCCGGTCGCAAAAGCTGATGTATGCCTTTGGCCTGACCGACGAATCGTTCGCCTTGCACAGCCAACGGCTACAAGCCGGCAAGTACACCCCGCCTGGCTATCTGCTGCAGTTCAACACCTGGTGCCATGCCAGCTGGATTGCCGGCGCCCTGCTCGGCGCCGTGGCCTCCGATGCGCTGAGCCGCTTCTCCGCGTTCAAGCTGGACTACGCGCTGACCGCCATGATGATCTTCGTGCTCGTGTCGCTGTGCAACAGCCGGCCCAAGCTGATCGTCGCCCTGGTGGTGATTGCCGCGACCTGCCTACTCAACGCGCTGTACCCCTCCCCTTTGAATGTGTTCGTGGCGACGGCCGTGGGCTGTGGAGTAGGCCTATGCCTGAAGAAAAATACCTGATCGGCGCGGTGGCCTTGATGATGGCCATCACCTACTTCACCCGGGCCACGCCCCTGCTGTTCCGAATGCAGGGCACGCCCAAGGTGTTCAACGATGTCATCGAGTACCTGCCTGTGGCGATCATCGCCAGTATCACCGTGCCTGCGTTGCTGATGGCCAAGGACGGCTCGCTGATGGCAGTGAACGCCGACATGCTGGCCGCAGTGCCGGTGGTGATCGTGGCCTACTTCACCCGGAGTTTGATTTTCAGCGTGGCGGCAGGCATCGCCGCGCACGTCGCCATCACGCTTGTGGCGTGACGTCGACCTCAATTGCACCTGTGCCTGAGCGCATCGAATCTACAAGGACACCGGCATGAGCCCTGCTCGTAAACACGTGACACTGGAAAACCTGAGCGAGTTTGCCCGCCTCATGCCCAAGGGCTTGCCACAGGAGCAGGTGATCGCGGCACTGGGTGAGCTGTCGCTGGAATGCTCGCTGAACTACCAGCTGAGCAAGACGTTTCTGGCCGACGGCTGGATCGTGGAGTACCGACACCTGCGCGCTGCGGCCCGGCTGAGCACCATCAACGACCTGCTTTTGTTCGCAACCGCCGGTGGCTTGAGGATCATCAAGGCCGATGGCACGCAGCAGATGATGAAAAGCGGCGACCAGCTTCTGCTGGCAGCGGATACCCAAGTGACGGTATGGCCGGAGGGCGAGGATGGAAATGCGAGTCTGATTGCATTGTCTGTTGAGCTGGATTTGGGGCAGGTGCTTGAGGATGTGGGGGATAAGCGGGTTTGGTAGATGAGTGACGCCCAGGGGGGTAACGGCCGCGATAGACCGCAACGCGGTCTCGGCAATGTTAGCGGCGAGGCTCCAATCCTGGGGCTGCCGCGATGGGGCCGTGAAACGGCCCCGGCATGCTTGCGGTTTGCACAAGGCCCGCCCCGACAACGTCCTAGTTCGTCTCCAGCTCATACGCCTTGCTCACGAACAACGCGGCGTACAGGCTCTTGCCTTCCTTGAAGGTGTAGGTTTCCTCGAAGTCGTCCCCGGCCGCCAGCTTCTGCGCAATGGCGCATTCCGAATCGCTGTGCTGCTTGGCCTTGGTGCCAAAATCGCTGCTCCAGGTTGAAAGCCCTACTTCTTGGCAGAAGTCGGCAAACTTGGCGTTGGGCGTGGTGTGCTGGAAGGCTTCGAATGCCGTACGCATGGGCTTGAACCCGCTATAGCTGACCTCATAGCGCTCCACCTTGGCCTTGCGCGCCAAGTCCGATACTGCGCCGCTGAACATGGCCAGGCCAGATGGCGGGCTGAAGGCGGCGACGATCTGGCCGCCCAGGGCTGCCTTGAACTGTTCCTGCACATCATCGAGTTCGGGCATGGATTGCAAGGTGGCCTTGCGCACGATTTCGCCCACCTTCGAACCGTCGTTGCGGTGAGTGACCACGAACGTCATAACGCCCTCGCCATCGCTTGAACGCTGCAGCGTGAGGTCAAGATCGATCTTGGTCCCGAATTGCCCCGTGCTGTTGACCAGGAAAGCGCCCGTGACCGGCTGGCGCGCCGCCAGGTTCACACCCCAAGGCAGCTTCGCCTGGGACGCGCGCCCGTTGGCCGTCAGCTCGACGCCCGGCTGGATTTCGTCGCTCACATCGCAGACACGGACGATGTCCTGGCCCTGGGCCGCGATATACGGATCGGCCATCTGCATGCCCAGCAACTGGACATGGATTTCGCCGTCCTTGCTGTCACCGCTGTGCGACAGTTTTAACGCATCAGCCTTTAGAAAAAGGCCGGTCACGTAGCGTGATTCGAGTGCGTTCATCTGGTACTCGGCCCAGTTGCCCAGGCCCTCCTGCATGTCCATGCCCCGCATCGAGGCCACTAAGCCGGCCATGCTGCGCATGAACTGTTGCGCGCCGTTGGTCTGCACGGCGGCCACACGGAGCTCCGGGTCGGCCACTGTCAGGTTACCGGAAAGTGCCGAGTACGAAATGTCGCCTTCAGATAGCACGTCTTCGAGGAAGTAGCGTTCCTTGAAGTCTTCGTAGTAGGCCATGGCTTGCTTCTTGCCACTGCTCGAAACCACGGCATAGGTGACGCCGAGCGCTACCGCCACGACCGCCACACCGCCAATCAACTTCTGCTTTGCGTTCATCTGCTTGATCATGGGTTATGCCTCACTGGACCTGTGCCGACGCGTTGTTCCAGTCGTTCACAAACTGTTGGGAGACTTCGGGCGTCCAGTTGGAGTCGATGCCTGCATTGGGGAATTCCTTGGCCAGCACGGCGCCATAGGACACGCGGTCGGCGCAGCGCTCCTGCTCGCAGGCCTTCGGCTCGCCCACGCTGTAGGCGCGGTAGGTAGGGATGGCGCGACCGTCTTCGAGCGGGTAGTAAGGGGTAGCGTTGGCCACCTGGGCCACGTACCAGCCTTCGGGGTACTGCTGCTCGGCAACCAGACGCCCTTCGCCTGGGTAGTCGAGGGTGTAGAACTCGCCCTTCTTGCCGGTGACATGCACCATCATCGGCGTCACGTTCTGCGACGACGTAGGGTCCTGCTGCTGCAGCGGCGAAGGGTAACGCACCTTGATGCCGGCCATCTGCGCCAGTGCCTCGGTTTCACGCCCCTTGAATTCCCCCATGCGCTCCTGCAATTGCTGGTAACGCTCAAGCACACGGGTGTGTTCCCAGGCCAACTGCTGCTGACGATTGCGGGCTTCCCGCACGCGCTGCTTCTCACGCTGCTGCGCCCAGTTGGCGCCGCTGCGCACATCGAAATACAAGCCCTGGCGGCTCATGCCGATGCGGTTGCGCACGATCTTCTGGTCATCGTTGCCCCAGATTCTGTTGGAAATGGCCGACAGGTCCTTGACGATGAGCAGGTCTGCCACGTCGGTGGTGCTCGGCGATGCGTTCTTGATCAGGTCGAAAACCTGCAGCGCAGTCTCCTTGTACTTCACCGGGTCCAGGGCGAAGGCGTCGTCCGGGGTTACGGCGACGTAGTACGGGTCGGCGAGGAAAGGCCCCACAGCGCCGTAGGTAGGCCGGGAGAACGCCAGGTATACCTTCATGTTCCGGTCGGGAATTTCGCCCACCAGCAACGCCACCTGGTCCGCTTCGGCCGTGAGGTAGCTAACCGACTTATCCTTGACCGCCGCCTCGTAACGCTTGCTGAACATCAAAGCACTGGGGTGGACGTAGATACGATTCCAGTCGTTGCCGCGGTAGGTGCCTTCGGCTTTCCAGCTGATCTTTTCGAAATTGCCCGCACCAAAGCCGGAAGCCGGACAGGGCATGGCCGGCGTGGTGCCGAACGTGAGGGTATCGCCCTCACTGATGATGGTGCTATTGAGCACCCACTTGCAGCCCGCCGCATCGGTGATCTGCATCAGCTTGCTGTTCTTCAGTACCACTGAGCGGCCATAGTCCGAGGTGGGGGCGGCCGCGACGGCTGCGCCGGCTACCTTGGGCGCAACGGCAGGTGCTGCCGCCGGTTCAGGTGCGGGCGTTGGGGTTGGCGTGGGGACAGCGGACGGTTCTGGCTTGTTGGCCGGCGCTGGGGCAGCCGCCACGGCCGGTGCTGGGGCCTCGACAGGCGCAGGCGTAGCGGCAGGTGCGGATGCCTCTGCGGGCGCTGGCGCAGATGATGGCGCTGGCGTTTGAGCCTGCTGGGGGGCTGGCGCCGTGGCTGCGGCAGGTGCAGCAGCCAGGTTCATCAGGCCCAGGTTGCTGGCAGTGCCAGCGCCGCTGGCATACAGCGTGCCCTTGTCATCGACCGCTTTCCAACTGACCTTGGCCGTGGAGCAGTCCTTGGCGAACACGAACGGCAACTTGTTCAGCAAGCCCGAAAGCATGTCCGGGTTGTCCCAGGCAGGCCGGGTGATGGTCAGCTCGACTTCAGGCTTGCACCAGGTCGCGGCCTCACCGGGCACTTCGACCTTGATATTGTCCTTTTTGGAAAACGCCAGCTCGTGGGCGAAAGCCTGCGGTACCAGACCGCAAGCACCGATCACGGCGAGCGCAAGGGCGTGCTTTTTCATGGAGGTTCTCAAATCAGTTCCCAGGTGCCATTGGCCTGTTTGCAGAAGGTGTTCTGTTCCTGTTCGGTCTTGCCTTCCTTGGACTTCAGGCTGACCGTCACAGGGCGACAAGCCGCTTCGGCAGCGACGGTCTGGGTAGGCAGGTTTTGCAGCGTATCCAGGTCGAAGCCTTGGGTTTCGCTACTGGCCGCCACGTCCAGCTCATCCAGGTTCACCGCCGGGGTGACGCGCTTGGCCACGGCCTGTGCCTTGGGCTCGACGTAGTCCTTGTGCACGTAACCGACCGTCACGCCTTTGCGCCCTACCAGCACCCAGTCGCCCGTTGAACCGACGGCCGTGAATTCGGTGTGGTTCTTCAGGCTGCCGACTTTCTCGCCCTTGGCGTTGGGCGCGGCGCGTACATTGAGGTTGTCGCTGGTGGTCACGTAGGGTTCGTTGATCAGCTTCATCGACGGAACGGCCTGGATCTTCGGCGCACGCTTGACCTCGACCTGCTTGGTCTTGGTGTAGGTCTTGCCAGTGACGATCTGCGCGGTGGCGCCGGAGTGGTCGGACTTCCAGGTCACCGGCTGTGCACTGACCGTGGCCTGTTGCTGGCTCAGCACTTCCTGGGTGCGCAAGGCCAGGGCCTGCTGGTCTTTTTCATCGAGCATGTTGCCGATGCGGTTACCCACGTAGGCACCGATGCCGCCTGCGATCAAGGCAGCCGCCAGTTTGCCGTTGCCGCTGCCCATGGTCGAACCGATGGCAACACCCGCCAGGCCGCCGATCACGGTGCCGGCCTGTTCCTTGCTGACGCCAAGCTGGGCGCAGGCGGTGGTCGAGGCGATGGCGACGGCCAAGAGGGAGGCGATGAATTTCTTATGCACGTGGATCACTCCATTTTCCAGTGGACGCACAGCCGTGAACCGCAGCCTTCGGGCAGCAGCGTGGGCGTGGTGTGGTGGGTTTGCAGAGGGGCGCCAGTGGCAGCCGCAGAAGGCGACGCCACGGATGAGCGAACAGTGATGGGTAGGTATGGCGAAGCGCAAAGCATCCAACGAATCCATGTCAGGAAGCGTTCATCGCCCGGCGCGCGTAGTCATTACGGCGTGTTGCCCGGGCGTGAGTGGCGAACAGAGGCCGGCATTGTAGCGCAGGTGGTGAATGGCAGATCAAGACAAAATGTTGCGGAGGGTTGAGCGGCAGGGGATCGCTTTGATCGGTACTTTTGGGTCTCCGAACTCAGATTAATCCCCTTACTTGTAGGCCGTTTCCGAAACATACTGCCCCGCTGCTCAAACGGTTGCGATGGAGCAGGTCGCCTTCTAGTCTCGGCGGGTCGTTGCAGATCAACGACCGGCTTTGACAGGCAGACCCTTCTCCCCACACGTGCAACCCTTATGGCGGTGGTACGTAGGGCACCTTGTGTGCGCTGAGTCTCCGGAGTCCTCGGTCTGTCAACCCGCGTATCGCTGCCACCCTCTTGTTTGACAGCAAGGCTGTAGCAGCCCGACTGACTCTGTTGAAGCGATGAGTTGTCACAATCCTTCGGTTGACCCAGCGGTGCAGGGAACAGGAATACCGACTGAGGAATTTAGGGATCCTATGAATTCAAGGAAGCCCGCTTAGAGGCTCAAACCAAATATGAACCACTCAATCAGACTCGCCAACCTAGCGGATATTGATGCGATTTTTGATATTCGAACCAGCGTGCACGAAAATCACTTATCCCGTGAGCAGCTAGCCGCAATGGGAATTAGCCCCATTACGGTAAGGCAGGCCATTTTAGAGGCCCCCTGTGCTTGGATTGCCGAGGTCAATGGTGCCCCTGTAGGTTTTTCTATGGCCGATGTCGAGGACGGGTGTGTGTTTGCCGCTTTCGTTCTACCCGGATTTGAGGGAAACGGGCTGGGCCGCAGACTCATGGAGCAAGCAGAGACGTTCCTCTTTCAACACCATCAAACGATCTGGTTAGAGACAGCTCAAGCGAGCCGTGCATGTGGCTTCTATCGGCACCTTGGCTGGCAGCCTGTGAAGAACTTGACTGAGGGTGATGTTCGCTTTGAAAAGTCTCGAAGCTAACAACCAATAAAGGTGCCCTGGATCTCATACCTGGGCGGGCATCCGCCTGATCACGCAAGCTGTGTTCGACAGACGCCTACTGGACTTGCTTGTACAGCCCGTCTCGCAAGCCTTAAAAAAGCTCTCAACAGCACCGCCACCACCCTAGTGATAAATACCATGAGACCGGGAAGCCCTAGCCCGGTTAGAGGTCTAAAAACATTGTCCTAAAATGGCCTGCTGCGTGCTGGAGGGTGAAGTTATTGCCCAAAAAACCAATATTTTCGAGCACCAATGAAAAAGCCCCCGAAAACTAACGTTTTCGGGGGCTTTGACTACTTCGCGTATGGCGGAGAGATAGGGATTTGAACCCTAGGTACTGTTGCCAGTACAACGGATTTCGAATCCGTCCCGTTCGACCACTCCGGCATCTCTCCAATGCCGCGCATCATACCAGCGAATTCTGAAAACGCAAACCTTTATTTTCAAAAAACCGCGTGGTATCAGGCGCTTGCGTGTGCGGGCGCCTTACAGCGGCACGCCCAGACGCTTGGCAACTTCTTCGTAGGCTTCGATCACATCGCCCAGGCCCTGACGGAAGCGGTCCTTGTCCATCTTCTTGCGGGTTTCCTTGTCCCACAGGCGGCAGCCGTCGGGGCTGAACTCGTCGCCCAGCACGATCTGGCCGTGGAAGACACCGAACTCCAGCTTGAAGTCGACCAGCAGCAGGCCGGCGTCGTCGAACAGCTTGGTCAGCACCTCGTTGACCTTGAGCGACAGCTTCTTCATTTCGACCAGTTGCTCGGCGGTGCCCCAGCCGAAGGCGACAACGTGGGATTCGTTGATGAAGGGGTCGCCCTTTTCGTCGTTTTTCAGGAACAGCTCGAAGGTGGACGGCTCCAGCTTGATGCCCTCCTCCACGCCCAAGCGCTTGACCAGGCTGCCGGCTGCGTAGTTACGCACGACGCATTCGACCGGGATCATGTCCAGCTTCTTGACCAGGCACTCGTTGTCGCCCAGCAGTTTGTCGAACTGGGTCGGCACGCCGGCTTCTTCGAGCTTCTGCATGATGAAGGCGTTGAACTTGTTGTTCACCGTGCCCTTGCGGTCCAGCTGCTCGATGCGCTTGCCGTCGAAGGCCGACGTGTCGTTGCGAAACAGCAGGATCAAGCGGTCGGCGTCATCGGTCTTGTAAACCGATTTGGCCTTGCCGCGGTAGAGTTCGTCGCGTTTTTCCATGATTGGGCTCCGCTTGCGTGAGGGGTGGGCTAGGCGATGGCGCGCCAGTCGAGCCCGTGTTCCTGATTTGCCACCTCAAGCCAGTCAGGGTCGCACCCAAGGGTGTCGACAAAGCACTGGCGGGCCAGGTGTGGCAGGTTGTTCTTGCTGCTGAGGTGGGCCAGCACCAGATACTGCAGGGTATTCCAGCCCAGCTCATGTACCAGGCTCGCGGCCTGGTGGTTGTTCAAATGCCCGCGCATGCCGCCGACCCGCTGCTTGAGAAAGTAGGGGTAGTGACCACGCGCCAGCATGTCGCGGCAATGATTCGCTTCGATCAACAGCGCATCCAGGTCGCGATAGCCGTTCAGCAGCCGCGCGTCGTACGAGCCCAGGTCCGTCAGCATGCCGAAACGGCGTGTGCCGTCGCTGACCACGTATTGCAACGGTTCATGGGCATCGTGCTCTACGCGCGATGCCGTAACCTCCAGGCTGCCGACGCTCAGGCGCTGGCCGCAAGCCAGGAAACCGGCCACTTCCACCGGCTTTCGCAGCCCGCGCAAAGTGCCCTGACTCAGGTAGACCGGTACATTGTAGCGCCGCGACAGCAGGCCGACCCCATGCACGTGGTCGGCGTGCTCGTGGGTGACCAGCACGGCGCTCAGCTGGGCTGCCGACACACCGAGCAGCGCCAGGCGCCGCTCGGTCTCGCGCAGGGAAAAGCCGCAATCGACCAGGATGTAGGTATCACCACTGGCGATCAGCGTGCCGTTTCCCTGGCTACCGCTTCCAAGTACGGCGAAGCGCACTTAACCCAGGTGGTCCTGAATGGCGCTCAGCACACGGCGAGCGACATCGGCCGGAGCCACGGTGTTGATGTTCTTCTCGACCGTGACCTGCACGTTCTCACCCACTTTGCTCAGGCGTACCTGATAGCGCTCGGCACGGGCTTCGCGCTCTTCCTTGGTGGGCTCGCTGCCGAACACACGGCCGAAGAAGCCAGGCTTGTTCTCTTTGTCCTCGGGTTTTTCGGACAGGTTGATGTAATACAGGCCCAGGCTGCGGTTGATGTCCTCGACCCGCCACTGGCCACCCTGCTCCAGGGCACGGCCCACACTGGACCAGGCGCGATCCAGGTCGGCGCCCACGTTCAGGACCGGGTTGCCGCTGCCGTCTTCGCTCAGGCTGACGCGGTTCGGCACATCGAAATCACGTTCGGCCAGCAGCGACACCGAACCGCCCTTCTCGGCGCTGCGGTTCATGCTGGCGAGCAGCTCGTCGACCAGCAGTGCGTCGGCGCCGGTGTTGGTGGAGCTGGACGAGAAGTCGGGTTCGGCGCTGCTGCCAGCCGGACGCTCGACGGTGACCACGTACACCTCGGAGGTGTTGCGCTGCACGCCGGGCTCCATGCGCACACGCACGCGCACTTCGCTGTCGTTGCTGCTGGCCGTGCTGGCCAGGCGCTGGCCAAGGGAGGCCGAGAGTTCGTCGAAACGCTGCCAGGTGGTGCTGAATTCACCCGTCTGCGGGCGCTCCTCAGCAATACGGAAGCCGTTGTCCTCGAAGAACTGACGCGCCACCGGCCAGACTTCAGCCGGGGCGTGCTGGGCCAGTACCCACCGGCTGCTGCCGCTGCGCTGCAGGCTGTAGTCGTTGGCCTGGCCCGCACCGCCGGTCAGCGGCTGAGGGCGCGGCACTTCGTACTCGCCGCTGACGTTGTCGTCGGCAACATTGCGCGGGATGGGCAGCAGGGGGTCGAGGCGCTTGACGCCGCTGACGTCCGAAGGCAACTGCATGGGCGCGGTCGAGTGCGCCTGCAGGTAATCGCTGCCGCGGTCGCGGAAATAACCATCCTCGCCCCACAGCCAGCCGCACCCACTGGTGCTGGAGATGATCAGGGCAAGGGCAGAAAGGCCAGCCAGTCGCTTCATGCAGGGTACTTCCTCTTAAACCAGTACGCCGGACTGGCGCAGGGCAGTACGGACTTTGTCGTGGCAGCCTTCGCTAAGCCAGGTCAGTGGCAGGCGAATGCCTTTTTTCATCAGGCCCATCTCGACCAGCGCCCATTTGACGGGGATCGGGTTGGACTCGCAGAACAGGTCTTTGTGCAGGGGCATGAGCGTGTCGTTGATTGCGCGGGCCTTCTCGGCATTGCCCTCAAGGGCGGCCTCGCACAGGTCGGCCATTTGCCGCGGGGCGACGTTGGCCGTGACGGAGATGTTGCCCTTGCCGCCCATCAGGATCAGCTCGACGGCGGTTGGATCGTCACCGGACAGCACGATGAAGTCGCTGGCAACGCCCTCGAGGATGGCCTTGGCGCGGGCCATGTCACCGGTGGCTTCCTTGATGCCGATGATGTTGGGCACCGTCGAGAGGCGGATGACGGTTTCGGCCTGCATGTCGCAGGAGGTGCGGCCTGGCACGTTGTACAGGATCTGCGGGATGTCGACCGACTCGGCAACGTGCTTGAAGTGCTGGTACAGGCCTTCCTGGGTCGGCTTGTTGTAGTACGGCACGACCAGCAGGCAGGCATCGGCGCCGGCATTCTTGGCGTTCTGGGTCAGGTGCACGGCTTCGGCAGTGGAGTTGGCACCGGTGCCGGCGATGACCGGGATCGGGCTCTTGCTGCGCTTGACGCGCTCGACCACGTGCTTGATGACCAGGATGTGCTCTTCGACATCCAGCGTGGCGGACTCACCGGTGGTGCCGACGGCGACGATGGCGTGGGTGCCGTTTTCCAGGTGGAAGTCTACAAGTTTGTCGAGGCTGCCCCAGTCAACACGCCCTTGTGCATCCATGGGAGTGACCAGTGCCACCATACTGCCCGCAATCATGTATCTGCTCCTGCCGGAAAAAGAGAGCGGTAATGGTACTGGGGGCATCGGCCTTGCACAAGCGAAGCAGGCGGGCGGAGCATTCCCCTCGGCGCCTTATTTCGCTACCCTTGATGCTTTGATCGGTGCAGCACGGCCCGCCGGGCCGTAGACCCTGCTCCCGGCCAGCGCCCCGGCCCTCGCCTGCGAGTGCCGAGCGCTGCCTACAGGAGGCTTTCGCCCGTCCTGCATCGACCGCTCATCGCTTTAGGAATGCTGCATGTCCACCCCCACTGTCCGCGAACAATTCCTCGTCATCAGCGCCTTGGGGCCCAACCCCATGGAGCTGGCCAATGTACTGAGCCGCGCTGCCTTCGAAAACCGCTGCGCGGTGGTCACCTCGCGCCTGAGCCGCCATGGCGAGACCAGCGCACTGGTTTTGCAGGTCGGCGGCAGCTGGGATGCCCTGGCGCGCCTTGAGGCCATGCTCCCCGGCCTTGGCAAGAAGCACGGCCTGACCCTTGACGTGGTGCGCAGCGCCGACCAGGAAGTACGCCCGCAGGCCCTGCCCTACGTGGCCTATGTCAGCGCCGCCTACCGGCCTGACATCATCAACGAGCTGTGCCAGTTCTTCCTTGACCACCGTGTCGAGCTCGAAGCCATGACGTGCGACACCTACCTGGCACCGCAGACTGGCAGCAGCATGCTCAATGCCCAGTTCACGGTGATCCTGCCGGCCGGCACCCAGATCAGTTGGCTGCGCGACCAGTTCCTGGATTTTGCCGACGCGCTGAACCTCGATGCCCTGATCGAGCCCTGGCGCCCACAAAACCCTGTCTGAGGAGGTTCCCATGGCCGTTGCACTCGACCAACCTGTCCCCGACTTCACCGCCCAGGCCACCAGTGGGCAGACGGTCAGCCTGTCCACGCTCAAGGGCCGCCAGGTGGTGGTGTATTTCTACCCCAAAGACAGCACGCCAGGCTGCACCACCCAAGGCCAAGGCTTTCGCGATCAACATGGCGCCTTCGAAGCCGCCAATACCGTGGTGCTTGGCGTCTCGCGCGACGGCATGAAGTCCCACGAGAACTTCAAGGCCAAGCAGGGTTTCCCGTTCGAGTTGATCAGCGACAAGGACGAGGCCCTGTGCCAGCTGTTCGATGTGATCAAGCTGAAAAAACTGTACGGCAAGGAATACCTGGGCGTGGATCGCAGCACCTTCCTGATCGATAAGGAGGGCGTGTTGCGCCAAGCGTGGCGGGGGGTGAAAGTGCCTGGCCATGTGGATGCCGTGCTGGCAGCGGCCCAGGCCCTTAACGAGGCCTGATCGGATCAGGCTGCGTCGGTCATCGGCGCAGCCCTATGGCTGTCAGAGCAAGGGCGATACACTGGGCTCCTGACGCGGCCAGGCATCCAGCACGGCCTTGATCAGGGTCGCCAACGGAATGGCGAAGAAGATGCCCCAGAACCCCCACAGCCCACCGAACAGCAAGACCGCGCAGATGATCGCTACCGGGTGCAGGCTGACGGCCTCGGAGAACAGCAGCGGCACCAGCACGTTGCCATCGAGCGCCTGGATGATCGCGTAGACCGTCATCAGGTAGATGAACTGGTCTCCCCATCCCCATTGAAACAACGCGATCAGTGTCACCGGCACGGTAACCACCACCGCCCCTACATAGGGCACGACCACCGATAGCCCAACCAACAGTGCCAGCAACGCGGCGTAGTTCAGGCCCAGGGCGATGAATGCGATGTAGGTGGCAATGCCACAGATCAGAATTTCGATGCCCTTGCCCCGGATGTAGTTGGCGATCTGCCGGTTCATCTCGCTGCCCACACGGTTGAGCAAGGTGCGCTGACGCGGCAGGTAGCCACTGACCCAGCGGCCGATCAGCTCGCGGTCCTTGAGGAAGAAGAACACCAGGATCGGCACCAGTACCAGGTAGATCATGGCGTTGACCAGCAGCGGCAGGCTGGACAGGGAGAACGTCAGGGCCCATTGCCCGAACTTGCCGATCTCGCCACGGACCGACTCGATGGCATGCAGCACCTGCTCGTCCGACACCAGGTGCGGGTAGCGCTCTGGCAGCAGGAGCAGCAGTGACTGCCATTTGCCAAGCATGCCCGGCAGCTCGTTGAACAGGGTGATCAGCTGGTGCCACAGCAGCGGCACCAGCACCAGCATGAACACCGCCAGCGCGCCCATGAACAGGGCAAATACCAGCATGACCGCCAGTCTCGAAGGCACTCGCAGACGCTCCAGGGCGTTGACCAACCCCTGCATGAGAAATGCCAGCACCATGCCGGCCAACACTGGCGCCAGCATCCCGCCCAGCGTGAGCACCGCCGTGAACGCCAGAAACAGCAAGACCGCCAGCACCACCGCTTCTTCATCGGAGAAGTAGCGCTGGACCCAGTCGCGTAGCACTTTGAACATGAACGATCCTTGTAGGACTCAGGCCTTGCGCAGCCAGTAGGTGTAGGTACCGGCCTCGGCCGTTTCGTGCAACAGGCTATGACCGGCCAATTTAGCGAAGGTGCGAAGGTCGCGTTGGGAACCTGCGTCGGTCGCGATGATCTTGAGCACGGCACCACTGGCCAGGCCATTGAGCGCCATCTTGGCCTTGAGCAGCGGTAACGGGCAGTTCAGCCCGCTGGCATCGAGTTCGGCGTCACAGGTCAGGGGGGTGCTCATCAACGGGGCTCTCCAGGGCAATGCCGGCCTACGGCCTGATCGGCCGCCTAGGATAGCGCCACTGGTCGCCAACGTGTGAGCCCGCTACAGTAGCAATCTTTGACCGACGCGAGCTTCGTGCATGAATCTACTGCGCCCTACCCTGCTGACGCTGGCCTGCCTGATGGCCCTGCCTGGCCATGCTGACGACTTGCCGTCGCTGGGTGACGCCAGTTCGGCGATCGTTTCGCCACAGCAGGAACATCAGCTTGGCCGCGCCTGGCTGAGCCTGCTGCGCGGCCAGGTCAACCAACTCAACGACCCGCAGCTCAAGGACTACGTGGAGACCAGCGTGTACCGCCTGGCCGAAACCAGCCAGCTGCAGGACCGTCGCCTGGAATTCATCCTGATCGACAGCCGCGAACTCAACGCGTTTGCAGCACCAGGCGGCATCGTGGGTGTCAACGGCGGGTTGTTCCTCAATGCGCAGACCGAAGGCGAGTACGCGTCGGTGCTGGCGCACGAACTGGCGCACTTGTCCCAACGGCACTTTGCCCGAGGTATCGAGGCCCAGCAACGCATGCAGTTGCCGATGATGGCAGCGTTGCTCACCGGTATCGTGCTGGCGGCCGGTGGCGCCGGTGATGCCGGCATCGGCATGATTGCCGGTACCCAGGCTGCGGCGATTCAGGAGCAGCGCAGGTTCTCCCGGCAAAACGAGCAGGAAGCCGACCGCATCGGCATCCAGAACCTGGAAAAGGCCGGCTACGATCCGCGCAACATGCCGACCATGTTCGAACGCCTGGCGCGTCAGTACCGTTATGACGCCAAGCCGCCGGAATTTCTGTTGACGCACCCGGTAACCGAGTCGCGGATCGCCGACACCCGTAACCGGGCAGAGCAGGCGCCAAAAGGCGGTGTGGAAGACAGCCTGCGCTATCAGCTGATCCGCGCCCGGGTAGCGCTGACGTATGAAGGTACGCCGGGGCTTGCGGCTAAGCGTTTTCGCGCCCAGCTCGACGAAGACCCCAAACTCGATGCGGCGCGTTATGGGTTGGCGCTGGCGCAGATCAAGGGCGGTCAGCTCAACGAAGCACGGGAGATGCTCAAGCCGCTGCTGGCCAAGGCGCCCAACGACATTACCTACAACCTGGCGCAGATCGACCTGGATATCACCAACAATCGCCTGGCCGATGCACAGCAGCGGGCCGAGCGCATGCAGGGGCTGTACCCGGGTAACTACCCGCTCAAGCAAGTGCGCGCCGACCTGTTGGTCAAGCAGAACAAGCCTGCCGAGGCGGAGAAGGTGTTGAACGATCTGATCAAGAGCCGCCCGGATGATCCGGACGTCTGGTACGACATGGCCGAGGTGCGCGGGCTGTCGGGCAATACCATCGGCCTGCACCGGGCGCGGGCGGAATACTTCACCTTGGTGGGGGACTTTGATCAGGCCATTCAGCAGCTCGACTATGCCAAGCGCCGCGCCGGGGGGAATTTCCCGCTGGCCTCGCAGATCGACCAACGCCAGCGAGAGGTGCTGGAGCAGCAGCGCATGGTGCGGGAGATGATGGGGCGCTGAGGCGTTTCAGGGTCTGGGGCGGGACCGTTTCCAATGTTGAACAACATGCCTGAGCGGTCTCGCCGGGGCGCCGGACCGGCCGCGCCGGCCTGTGATGCGGGGCTGACACCTGAGGGCTGCTGCGCAGCCCATCGCGGCGCGAGGCCGCTCCCACACAAGATCCTCTAGCTCACCGATTCGGCGCAATGTAGGAGCGTCATCTGCCTCGGGCATGGCACCAGGACCTGCATTTCAGCCAGCGCTTACCTCACGCGTTCCCGGAAAGCTTCAACCTGGCCGCCTGGGTGAAATCCAGCATCCGGTTCAGCGGCTTGATGGCCTTGGGCACCAGGGCTGGGTCGACGAAGATCTCGTCCCCGCCACTGCGCAGGCAATGCAGCACGCGCTCCAGGGTGTTCATGGCCATCCACGGGCAGTGGGCACAGCTGCGGCAGGCCGCGCCGTTGCCGGCAGTGGGCGCCTCGATGAAGACCTTGTCGGGGCATAGCTGCTGCATCTTGTAGAAGATGCCGCGGTCGGTGGCGACGATAAAGGTCTTGTTAGGCAGCGTCTGGGCAGCCTTGATCAACTGGCTGGTGGAGCCCACCGCATCGGCCAGGTCGATCACCGACTCCGGCGACTCGGGATGGACCAGCACCGCGGCGTCCGGGTACAGGGCCTTCATGTCGGCGAGCTGACGCGACTTGAACTCCTCATGAACGATGCAGGCACCGTCCCACAGCAGCATGTCGGCACCGGTCTGCTTCTGGATGTAGCGACCCAGGTGCTGATCGGGGCCCCAGATGATGGTCTCGCCGTTATCCATCAGGCTTTCGACGATTTCCAGCGCGCAACTGGAAGTGACCACCCAATCGGCCCGTGCCTTCACGGCAGCGGAGGTGTTGGCGTAAACCACCACGGTACGCTCGGGGTGCTGATCGCAGAAGGCAGAGAATTCTTCGATGGGGCAACCCAGATCAAGCGAACAGGTCGCTTCAAGCGTGGGCATCAATACGCGTTTGTGAGGAGTGAGAATTTTGGCGGTTTCACCCATGAAACGCACGCCGGCTACTATCACCGTCTCGGCCGGGTGCTGCTTGCCAAAGCGGGCCATTTCCAGCGAGTCGGACACACAGCCGCCGGTTTCCTCCGCCAGGGCCTGGATCACCGGGTCGCAGTAGTAATGGGCAACCAGCACGGCATTCTGCGCCTTGAGCTCGGCAGCG
The DNA here is from genome assembly GCF_002021815.1 of Pseudomonas parafulva. NCBI lineage: Bacteria > Pseudomonadati > Pseudomonadota > Gammaproteobacteria > Pseudomonadales > Pseudomonadaceae > Pseudomonas > Pseudomonas parafulva. The sequence goes on along the minus strand of NZ_CP019952.1, from coordinate 1,253,996 downwards.
ATGGCCGCACGGTATTCGGCCTGCTGCTCGTCCGTCAGCGGGTTGGGCTGCTTGGCGTCGAGGTGAGCCTGTACCAACAGGCGTTCGGAAATCTGGGTCATGATCGCTGGACCTGCAAGCGCGTGCGCGCATCAAATCGAGTGTATCACCCGGCCCTGGCAGATCGGCTAAGGGCGCCGGACGGCGCAGGCCGCCACGGCCCTCTGCGGGCGCGGATTATTATGGAGGCCGAAGGCTACAGAGAAACCCAAGATTTCTAAAGCGGTTTTTATCCAGCCCTTACCCGCCCTCGTACCAGCGGCTCAAGGGCAGGTAAAGCCGGGCACTCAGCGTTGCGGCGAGAGCATTGCCAGCCGTGTATTGACGAACGCGGCAAAGGCTTCGAGCGTCATTTTCTGGCCATTGAAATCGACCATGCCATCGGCATAGTGCAACGAGCTGATCACCTTATCGCCTTCCACCGTAGCCAGGCCGCTCTGCACGCCCATCAAGCCGACCATCTCTCCTGCCTGGCCAGACTGCGTGGCGATGGCCTGGGCATCGGTCTGACCGTCGAGCAGGGCCTGCAAGGTCGCCAGGTCTCCTAGCATTGGCTTGGACAAGGACAGTTTGCTGGTGACCTGCGTCACCATCTGCTTCAACGCCTGATCTTGTGGCAAGTCGAAGGAAGACGGCGCGTCGAAGTCCATGGCCAGGTTGAAGTGGCTCTCGCCATTGGCGGTCTTGAGGCTCAAATCTTCGAGCGCCACCTTGGGTTTTGCGGCCAGCAGCGTGCGCAAGTCACCTTGGAATTTAGCCTTTTCAGCTTCGGTCATGTTGATCTGTGGCGCCGACTGCCCGGCAGCTGCCGCTGCCTCGAACTCAGGCAAATGCGCCGCATACCAGTTACTCAACGCCTGCAGCGCGGGCGCATGAATGGACTTGAAGCCGACGATCATCTGGACCTTGCCGACCGCTCGCCCATCCCAGGTGATGTCCCCAAGTTTGTATTCGACACGCCCGCCAAAGGTGTCGGGACCTTCGAGGCTTTGCAGGGTACTGAGCTCTCCCCCCTTGATGACCAGCGCCTGCTGCCTGGGCCCGAGGATAATCTTGGTCTCGGCCAGATAAAGGTCAGCGTTGCCCGAGAACAGGTTGTCATGCGCAGTCGCCGCCAGCTTGCCACCCAACTTCAGCCCATTGAGCTCGAAGATGACGGGAGGTTGGTCTTCGCTCACCAGCTTCATCAGAAAGTGATCGGCTTCGCCATGGAAGCGCGAATCCTTGCCGTCGCGATCCCCGCTGACCCCAAGCTCCATGCCCGAGAACGCCAGGCTGGTGCCGTTGGCATCGTCGAGCTTGACCGGCGCCAGGCGAACCTGGCTGTCGACACTGCCGCCGTACCCCATGCTGGTCTGGGCGCTGAACGGCACGCGGTCCCCGGCTGCTGCGTACCAGGGCGCCGTGACATCGTCCTTGTCCAGCGTGGTGTTGCTCAGCGCCAGCACTGGCAAAAGCTTGAAGGTCTTGACGCGGGACCATGGAAACGGGCCGTGCTCGATCTGATCGGTCACGCCCACGTCAAAATTCATGACCTGCTGGCTGCTGGCACGCACATCGCGAGCGATCACACGGTAGTGTGCCGTACTGCTGAACCAGCGCTGGTCCAGCGATACCAACTCGATGCGTACGCTGCCACCTGTGTTCACCAGCGACTTTTGCAGCTGCGCGTTGCTCAGGGCCAAGGCATGGTCCAGCTCACTCGGCAGTAGCTTGCCGGTGTACCAGGCGCCGCCAATGACCACTGCGGCAAAGGCCACCGCTACGCCGGACAGAATTGCTACTGAAGTCTTCTTCATGAATAAAACCGATTGATGTCCATAAAGGCTCGCACATCGCCTGCGCAGCCAGGAAAATGCAGCATATCACCGAAGGCCAGGCAGGTTGGCGGCAGTTCCAGGCAGGAAATCGTGCAACCCGTTGCACAGGCCCACTTCAAAGATGTCAATTTTTACGAACACGCTTATGGCCTTAGCAGTGAAAATAAAGACTACAGAGACGCTCGAATGCGTTGATTCCTCGATAAAAAGCGGACCCTCGAAACACCTTGTCACGTTTAACTTGACACCCGAGACCCTATCGTTTTTTATTTTGATCACTTGCGTGATCCCGTCACGCCTCTGCTGCTCCTACATAAAGGTGAACAATATGGAGCCCACCCGCTCGCCGCTGCTGCTTGCGCCCTTCGCTGTGCCTGTCTTTCAAGCCCTCGCCTTGGAGCCACGCCAGCATGCAGCCTGAATCCTACGCACCCGAAGCCGGCCAACTGCGCAAGACCTTGCGTCTGTGGCATGTAATCATCATTGGCCTGGCGTACCTGACGCCCATGACCGTGTTCGACACCTTTGGCATCGTGTCAGGCATCACCGCAGGGCACGTACCGAGCGCCTACATCCTGGCCCTTGCCGGGATCCTGTTCACGGCCGTCAGCTATGGCACCCTGGTCAAGCGCTTTCCTCAGTCGGGCTCGGCCTACACATACACCCAGCGTGCCATCAATCCACACGTGGGCTTTCTTGTGGGCTGGTCCTCTTTGCTGGACTACCTGTTGCTGCCCATGGTCAACGCCTTGCTGGCCAAGCTGTACCTGTCTGCCATGTTTCCCGAGGTGGCGCCGTGGGTCTGGGTCGTGGCCTTCGTGTCCCTGATCAGCCTGATCAACATGCGCAGCGTCAATCTGGTTGCGCATTTCAACCTGCTGTTCGTCGGCGTGCAGGTGGCGATCATCGCAGTGTTCATCTACCTGTGCATACGCGGCCTGGACCAGGGCGAAGGGCTGGGCACGGCATGGAGCCTGTTGCCCTTCGCCGACCAGCAGACCCACCTGAGCGCCCTGGCGGCAGGCGCAACCATTCTGTGCTTCTCGTTCCTGGGTTTCGATGCGGTCACGTGCCTGTCCGAAGAAACGCGTGACCCGGCCAAAACCATACCGCGGGCCATTTTCCTCACGGCATTGATCGGCGGCGTTGTATTCATCACCGTTTCCTACTTCATCCAGGCCTATTTCCCCACCATGGCACGCTTTCACGATCAGGAAGCCGCGCTGCCGGAAATCGCCCTGTACGTGGGCGGCAAGCTGTTCCAGTCGGTCTTCATCGCGTGCACGGTAATCAACACCATCGCCTCGGGGCTGGCGTCGCAAACCAGCGTGTCGCGCCTGCTGTATGTCATGGGCCGTGACAAGGTCATACCCGCGAGCGTTTTTGCGCGGTTGCATTCGCGTTACAAGACACCCGTACTGAACATTGCCGTGGTAGGGGTGATTTCGCTGTCGGCCATCTTCTTCGACTTGGTCACCGCCACCTCCATCATCAACTTCGGTGCATTGGTAGCGTTCAGCTTCGTCAACTTGTCGGTGATCAATCACTGCTACCTGCGAGAGGGCAATCGCCGAGGGCTGGCCAACCAACTGAAGTACCTGGTACTGCCCACCACTGGCTTCTGTATCATCGTTTCGCTGTGGCTGGACCTGAACATGCACTCGCTGCTGTTCGGCGGGATCTGGGCCACGTTGGGCCTGGTGTACCTGGCCTGGTTGACCAAGGCGTTCCGTGCGGCGCCGCCCAACTGTATCGCCGAGGGATGACGCGTACCGACCATGCACAGCTCAACCACAACCGGTTTCTTCGACATCACCACTGAGCAGGGCCTGCTGCGCACCTCGATCGCGGTCACGCTGTTCATCGCCTGCATCGGCATTGCCTTTGGCTTGGCGTCGGGCTCGTTTTCCATCGTGTTCGACGGCGTCTACTCGCTGGTCGATGCCAGCATGAGCGGGCTGTCGCTAATGGTGGTCAGGCTGATCACCTCCCATGCCAGCAGCCTGCAGATGTCGCGCAAACTGCGTGAGCGCTTCACCATGGGCTTCTGGCACCTGGAGCCAATGGTGCTGGCACTCAATGGCATCCTGCTCAGCGGGGTCGCCATCTATGCCCTGATCAACGCCGTGAGCAGCCTGCTGGAGGGTGGCCGTCACTTGGAGTTCGGTATCGCCATGGTCTATGCGGCGCTTACCGTCACCGCCTGCGTGACCATCGCGGTGATCGAGGGCAAGGCCAACCGCAAGCTGCGCTCTGATTTCGTCGCCATGGACGTCAAGGGCTGGGTGATGTCCGCCAGCATCACGGCGGCGCTGCTGATCGCCTTCTGCTTTGGCTATGCCGTGCAGGGTACATCGCTTGAATGGGTATCGCCCTACATCGACCCGGCGGTGCTGGCACTGGTCTGTCTGGTGATCGTGCCGCTGCCGATGTCGGTCGTTCGCCAGGCGTTGGCGGATATCTTTCTCGTCACGCCGGGCGATCTCAAGCAGCATGTGGATGTGGTTGCGCAGGCTTTCGTTGAACGCCATGACCTGCAGTCCTACCGCGCCTATGTGGCCAAGGTGGGGCGCTCACGGGAGATTGAGCTGTACTTCATCGTGCCGCCGCAAATGGCGGCCAAGACCATCGAGCAGTGGGATGCCTGGCGCAACGAGATCGGCGAGGCCATCGGCGGCGAAGGGCCCAACCGCTGGCTGACGGTGGTGTTTACCGGCGACCCCGAGTGGGCCGAATAGACATCAGCACTCAGCCACGCAGGCGTTCGATCAGCGGCAGCGCTTCGATTTCAGGCCGGGCGAAATAGTAGCCTTGCATCAGCTCGATACCCAGGGCTGCCAACGCCTGGCACTCGGCTTCTGTTTCCACGCCTTCGGCGACCAGCAGAATGTTCAGCCGCTGCGCCACCAGCACGATGCCTGCCACAATCACCTGGCGCACCGGGTCGGCCCCAAGGTTGCGTGTCAGCGCCATGTCCAGCTTCAGCAGGTCCGGTTGAAACTCGGCAAGCAGGTTCAAGCCCGAGTAGCCTGACCCGAAATCGTCAATGGCCGTGGTGAATCCCTGCCGGTCGTACTCGCGAAAGATGGACTTCAGGTGTTCGGTGTCCTCGACCCGTTCGCCTTCGGTCACTTCGAAGATCAGCCTGTCGGCCGGAAAATCGAACTGCCTGGAGGCCTCGAGCGTTGCACGAATACAGGTGGCGGGACGGTACACGGCGTTGGGCAGGAAGTTGATGCTGAGCTTGCAATCCTGCACCCGATTGAGCCCAAGCTCGGAGGCTTTTTCGATGGCCTTGACCCGGCAGGCCTGGTCGAAGCGATACAGGTTATCGGGTGTGACCTTGGCCAGCACCTGCGCAGCCCCCTCCCCCGCTACACCTCTGACCAGCGCCTCGTAGGCGTACGGTTTACCCGAAGGTTGGTGAACGATAGGTTGGAAGGCCATGGTGATGCCGAAGCCGAGGTCCGCCATCTCACGGCATTGCTTGCAACCCACAGCTTCGAAAGGCTGCGCAAAGATCAAATCAGCCATGGTGTCTCCGGCAGCTTGATGAAGAGAAAGTAGCGCTGGAATAACACGATCGTTAGAACGTCAGGGCAGCGTTGTTGGCACTTTGACAGCATGCTTGCCCAGAGGTGCGGTGCGCAAGGTGAAGACCAGACAAAAAGGCCTGGCAGCTCGGATTCATTGGGCTTGAGCGGGCAACTCGGTACACTGGCGCCCGATATAACAGCTGACGACACGGACAACTTCGACATGACTGTCTTCAACCACCGGGGCGGCGAGTACCTCACCGTCGGTGATGCACGCCTTTATTACGAACAGCTGGGCGCACCTGACGCACCAGTACTGATCCTGCTGCATGGCGGGCTTGGACATATCGAAACCTTCAACGCCATTACTCCGCATTTAGCCCACCGCTGGCGCGTAATCGGCATCGACAGCCGCGGCCAGGGCATGTCCACCTTGGGCAGCGCACCACTCACCTATGAACGCATGCAGCACGACGTAGAGCGGGTGATCGAGCATCTGGCCCTTGAACGCGTCAGCCTGATCGGGCACAGCGATGGCGGAATCGTCGCGTTGCGCATGGCTGCCTCGCAGGCTGTGACGGTCGATAGGCCCGTCACCATCGGGGCTCACTGGGCGCTGGGCGAGAACGACCCTGCGCGGGCCCTCTACGAGGGTATTACCGCCGCGAAGTGGAGCGGCCTGTTTGCCGAAGATGTGGCTCGCTATGAGGCGATCAACCCGCAACCGGACTTTGCAAGGTTGCTGGAGGCCGTGCGGGGGATGTGGCTCGATGACAGCGAGCACGGTTATCCCGCAGCCAGCGTGGGTGGCATTTCCGCGCCATTGCTGGTAGTGCGTGGCGATCGTGATCGCCTGGTTTCACGCGCCAATGCCCTGGAGCTGGTAGAGCAAGTGCCTGGGGCGCAGCTGTTGAACCTGGCGCTGGCTGATCACTCACCTCATGAAACGCACCCGCAATGGCTACTGCCTGTGGTGGAAGCTTTTTTGAATCAGTGATGACGAGAGGCGAAAGCGGTCATCGCTTAACGCCCCTTTGCCCGGTACCTGCTTCCCACTACCGGGCTACGCCTTGGGCGCCATGTCGATGACCGCACAGCGACCATTGGCCCTGACTTTCTGCACCACGTGCGCCCTGTCGACAAAGACGTTGATCTCGCAACTGCCTGAATGCTCTACATCCTGCCAATACTCCCGGTGTACCAATTGGCCATTTTCAGGGCCGGTGTAGGTGCCCGCAGCCTCCCGGGAGATATACGTGCTGTCGCGCACGTACCTGAGCACAACCATGTCCTGATCAGGTGCCACCATGATGACCCTGGGCACACCGAAATAGTCGATCAGCTCACCGACCGGGCGGCCTTTCCACGCACTGGTTGCCTCAAGTGACGAGCAACCGCTAAGCAGGACAGCGCCCAGGCAAAACACGAGCAGACGGATCATGGCTTCTCTCCTTGGTGGCCAGTTACTTGGCAGGCATCTGTGTGAAGGCGTGGTCGATCTGCCTGATGACCTCGGCCCTGAGCGCTTCGCGGTTCGTTATCTCAAATAGCTGGGGGCCAGCGCGGCTCAACTGCGAAGCTGACATCACACCCAGGTGCTCCATTTTGAGCGCTTGGCGCTCAGCTGGCTTGCAGATGAAATTACGGCTTTGCGCCAACCACGCTTGTTGATCGCCCTGCCATTGATTGGAGAACTTGGCCCTGCGCAAGGTATTGGCCACGCTGCTGAAGTCGAGCGCCCCTGTGACACGGGCCCGCTTGTTCTTGCAATCGACTTCGACGTCGTAGACCGTGAAATCGGGCTTGCCGGGCTGCTGGTCAAACAGGTAGACGCCCACGGATTTGGCGCCGCCGGGGCGCTCGTAGATGTTACTGGGGTCGCCATCTGCAAGGTACACCTTGCTCTTGCCCAGGCTGGCTTGATGATGCACTACCCAGTAATCGCCCTTTTGGGCATTGTCCGCATGGACGGATAAGGCACCCAACAGGAGTGCAAGCGACAGCAGTTGTTTCACTGGGGAGCGCATGACTGGCCATCTCTCTGCCATTACTTAGACGGAACATTTTCCCATCCGCAGTAGTGGGCAAAGGGCTATCTAGTACACCTGGAGTAGGGGTCGCCTGCTGAGACTTCATCAGAGGCCACCTTGCACGTGAAACACTGCCCATGAATGAGGCAGTGTCACTGCAGACAGACTACGGCCCAGTACTTTGACCAGAAACGAAAAAGCCCGCCGATGAGGGCGGGCTTTTCGTACAGATTTCACACAGAAGCGAACTGACTGTTCGATCCATACAATTGCTTTACCTGACGCTGACCCGGTGGTCTAGCTTAAGTATTCGCAACCGCTGCGAAGATGGTGGGTCGTGTAGGATTCGAACCTACGACCAATTGGTTAAAAGCCAACTGCTCTACCAACTGAGCTAACGACCCGTTGGATGGCGCGTATAATACTGATTTCTATAGAGAAATCAACACCCCACAATAAAATTTCTTAAAAATAGCGCGTCGGGTCCGCCACGGCGGCTGCCTTGAAGCCGTCAGCGCGCAAGCGGCAGCTGTCGCACTTGCCACAGGCACGCCCGTCGTCATCAGCCTGGTAGCACGACACAGTCAAGCTATAGTCGACCCCATGCGCCACGCCGGCCTGGACGATCTGGGCTTTGCTCATGTTTTGCAAGGGCGCCTGAATGCGGAACCCCTGCCCTTCGACCCCTGCCTTGGTAGCCAGATTGGCCATGCGTTCGAAGGCTTCGACGAATTCGGGGCGGCAGTCCGGGTAGCCGGAATAATCCACGGCATTGACACCGATGAAAATGTCACGGGCTTGCAGCACTTCGGCCCAGCCCAGCGCCAGCGACAGAAACACCGTGTTGCGCGCTGGTACGTAGGTCACCGGGATACCCTCCCCTGGCGTTTCCGGCACATCGATGCTGCTGTCGGTCAGGGCCGAGCCACCGATGCCGTCCAGGTTCAGCCCGATCACCTTGTGCTCTACCACGCCCAGGTCCTTAGCGACCCGTGCCGCGGCGTTGAGCTCGGCGCGGTGACGCTGGCCGTAGTCGAAGCTCATGGTATAGCAGGCATAGCCCTGGGCCTTGGCCATGGCCACGACCGTGGCCGAGTCCAGACCACCGGACAGAAGAATTACTGCGCGTTTATCAGTCATGTCTCACTCTCTTGCTCAGCGGCCAGGTTCGTCGTTCCACAACAGCTTGTGCAGCTGAAGCTGGAAACGCACAGGCAAGTTGTCGGCAACGATCCAGTCGGCCAAATCAGTGGCACTCACCTGGTGGTGGCTGGGCGAGAACAATACTTCGCCGGCGCGCTCGGCCAGGTTGTACTGAATCAACTTGGACACCGCCCAGTCGTAGTCTTCGCGGGAGCAGATGACGAACTTGACCTGGTCGTTGCGCGTCAGGTGCTCGATGTTCTCATAGCGGTTGCGGTGCGATTCTTCCGAACCTGGAGTTTTCAGGTCGACGACGCGGCTGACACGGGTGTCGGTGCCGGCGATATCGAGCGCTCCGCTGGTTTCCAGCGAGACTTCGTAACCGGCGTCGCACAGGCGCTGCAACAGGGGCAAGGCGTTAGGCTGGGCGAGGGGCTCGCCGCCCGTCACGCAGACATAGCGCGGCTTGAAGCCGGCCACCTGTTCAAGGATCGAATCCAGGCTGCGAAGGGTGCCGCCACTGAAGGCATAGGCGCTGTCGCAGTATTGGCAGCGCAGGGGGCAACCGGTGAGCCGCACGAATACCGTGGGCAGCCCAGCCGTTCGTGTTTCACCCTGCAACGAGTAAAAGACTTCGGTGATGCGTAATGTATCTTGCATGATCGCCACGGGCGTGACAGCAAAACAGGCTGCCCGCCTCCGTCAGGCACTGGCACAGACTCGACATAGCGTTATCCGTGACAGCGTGTTTACGAAAAAAGGGCGGTGATTCTAACGAAAAAACCCGCGCCAGGCGCGGGTTTCTTTCGAACGGGGGGCAAGCGCCGCATTACTTCACAGCTTTTGCAGGTCTCGCTGCGCCAGTTGCGCAGCCGATGTGCCCGGGTATTGGGTCACCACCTGCTGAAGAATGCCCTTTACCTTGTCCGTGTGGCCGAGACGACGCTCGACGTCGGCCAGTTTGTACAAGGAGTCTGGCACCTTGCTGTGTTTGGGGTACTTCTGGCTTACCTGGGCAAACGCCTGGCTTGCGCCCTGCAGGTCACCCTTGGCCAGGTTCACTTCGCCCAGCCAATACTGTGCGTTACCGGCATATTGGCTGCTGGGGTACTTGCGCAGGAAGGCGTTGAACGCCTGGCTGGCTTTGTCGAAGTCTTTTTGCTTGATCAGGTCGAAGGCAGCATCGTAGTAGAGCTTCTCCTTGGCCGGATCACCGGGCTCGCTACTGGCGGCCGGTTGTTGGGCAGCAGCACCGGCTGCAGCCCCCGCGGCGGCGCCAGAGGCACCACCGGCGGAAGAATTGTCAGGGGTCGCGGCAGGCGCGGCGCCACTGTTGATGCGACGGTCCAGGTCCTGGTATCGCTCCAGGTTTTCCTGCTTCATGCGAGACACATCGTTTTGCAACTCTTCGATGATGCCTTGCTGGCGGGAAAGCTGATCCTGCATCTGTTGCAGCTGCATGAACAGCTGGCCCTGTGCAGAGGCAGGGGCCGAAGCCCCTGACCCGGCATAGGCGCCGCTCGTGCCATAACCCGCAGGCGGATAGCTGCCTGTGTTGTCATCTACTACAGGGACTGCAGCCCACGCCGAAAGGGGCAGGCTGAGTGCGAGGACGGTTACTGCACGACGGCACTTGCGCATAGGAACTTACTTACGCAGTTCTACGCGACGGTTTTGAGCCCAGGACTGCTCGTCGTTGCCGGTAGCAACTGGACGCTCTTCACCGTAGGAAACCACTTCCAGCTGAGCAGGGGAAACGCCCTGCAGAACCAGGTAGCGCTGAACGGCCTTGGCACGACGCTCACCCAGAGCCATGTTGTACTCGCGGGTGCCGCGCTCGTCGGTGTTGCCTTCCAGGACAACGCGGTTGCCGTTGGCTTTCAGGTCCTTGGCGTGAACGTCCAGAGCGCGCATGGCTTCTGGCTTCAGGTCCGAGCTGTCGTATTCGAAGTAGAAGGTGGTGATTGCGCGCAGAGCGGCTTCTTCGCTCAGGGAACCGTCGACTGCGCCGGTGTTGGCACCGTAGCCAGCGTTCGGGTCAACGGCGCCAGCGCCTTCACCTGCGTTGTCACCGCCCTTGGAGGAGCAACCTACAGCCACAGCCATGGCCAGAGCCAGCGCAGCGAATTTACCAAACTTCAGCATTTCCATCGTGAAACTCCTAATGAAACCCCAGTGTGTTAAGCAAAACGTATTACGCCGCAATCAGTTCAGGTAAGGGGACCAGGACGGTTCTCTGACTTCGCCTTGAGCGGTAGGAAGTGGGAGCCTCACGCGGCCATTAAGCGACACGAGCATCAAGACTCCCCGGCCCTGCTGGCGGGTGGCGTAGATTAGCATGGTGCCGTTGGGCGCAACAGTGGGAGACTCATCAAGACTTGTTTCCGAGAGAATCTTTACACTTCCGCGTTGCAAGTCCTGGGCGGCAACTTTGAAGTTGGTGAAACCCTGTTGGCGGTGAATCATCACCAGGGTCTTTTCATCCGCCGAGAGTTTAGGGTTGGCGTTGTAGTTACCCACGAAGGTTACGCGCTCGGCGCTGCCGCCACTGACCGACTGTTTGTAGATCTGCGGCTTGCCGCCACGGTCGGACGTGAAGTACAGGGTGTTGCCGTCTTTACCCCAGAATGGCTCGGTATTGATGCCAGGGCCGGCGGTCACGCGGCTGATCTGACGCGAAGCCACGTTCATCACGTAGATGTCCGGGTTGCCATCCTTGGACAGCACGAAGGCCAGGCGCGAACCATCGGGCGACCAGGCAGGTGCGCCATTGAGGCCCTCGAAGTTGGTGACCTGTTCACGGCGACCGGTATCGATGTGCTGGACGAAGATACGCGGGCGCTTCTGCTCGAACGACACATAGGCGATGCGTTTGCCATCGGGCGCAAAGCGCGGCGACAGGATGGGCTCGCGGGACTGCAGCAGGGTCACGGCGCGAGCACCGTCATAGTCCGAACGCTGCAGGGTGTAGCGCGTGTTGTTGGTGGAGAAGCGCTCGGCCGTCACGTACAGCATGCGCGTGGAGAAGGCACCCTTGATACCGGTGAGCTTCTCGAACGACTGGTCGGCGATGTAGTGCGACATGTCGCGCAACTGGTCGGTGCTGCCAGCGACGCTGCCGGTCAGGACCTGCTGCTCGGTGGCGACGTTGAACAGGGCGTATTGCACCTGCAAGCGCCCACCGGAGGGCACGATGCTGCCGACCATCACGTACTGGGCACCCAGCGCCTTCCAGTCGCGGAAGATGACTTCACTGGCCTGGGATGGCTGGCTGATCATGTTCTGGCGCGGGATAGGCGAATAGTAGCCGGAGTTGCGCAGGTCGTTGCCGATGATGTCGGCCATGTCTTCAGGCAGCACACTGCCACCCTGAACAGCGAACGGCACCACCGCAATTGGCGTTGCCCGGTCACTGCCACTGGTGACCAGGATGTTCTTTTCCTCTGCTACGGCCATGCCTGCCACGCAGCACAGCATGACCAGCAGTCCTCTCAGACGTTTAATCACAACGCTAGATCCTCAGGTGTAAATGTCATCTTGAACGAGCGATATTGGTTGAAATCGCTCGGCTTCATGCCCTGCATTTCAGTCAGGCGACCGATGTTTTTCACCGCTGCCACCGCCGAGCTGTCGTAGGGGCCGTCACCGCTTGACCGGGCCACACTGACGCTGGTGATGGTGCCATCGGGCAACATGCTGATCTGCAGTACCACCGTCATGCCTTTACGCGCCGATGGCGGGCGAGCCCAGCCTTCTGCCGCGCGCATGCGGATCAAGTCGTCGAAGTCGCCGGCCACTTGGTCACCCTGCTCATCGGCCAGCGCCTGCTGCCGCTCGGTGGTGTCGGACAAGAGCTCGGCCAGGGCCTGTGCCTTCTTGTCTTCAGCCGCCTTGCGAGCCGCTTCCTGTGCCTTTTTCTTCTGAGCATCGGCCGCGGCCTTCTTCTTGGCGTCTTCGGCTGCCTTCTTCTTCGCTTCTTCGGCCGCTGCCGCCTTCTTCTTGGCGTCTTCGGCCGCTTTTTTCTTCGCATCCTCGGCGGCCTTCTTCTTGGCCTCCTCGGCAGCTTGCTTCTTCGCCTCTTCAGCGGCCTGTTTCTTGGCCTCTTCTTCGGCTTTTTTCTTCGCTTCTTCCTCGGCCTTCTTCTTGGCGATGTCAGCCTGCTGTTTCTCGGCCGCTTTCTTTGCCTCATCGGCCTTCTTGGCTTCAGCCGCTTTCTTGGCCTCGGCGGCTTTGGCAGCTTCAGCGGCCTTGGCGGCGTCCTCGGCTTTCTTGGCCTCGGCTGCCTCGCGTGCCTCCTGGGCCTTTTGAGCAGCGTCGGCTTTCTTTTGTTCCGCAGCTTTCACCGCTTCCTGCTCGACCTTCTTCTGCTCAAGCTGCTCGACCTCGGTCTGGCGCGAAGCGGTTTTCTTGGCTTCCCCGGCAATCTTCTGATTGGTCTGAGTGGTGGCCTGGCTCTTGGACTTGAGCTGATACAGCGTAGCCTGAACGATCGGCTTGGACGGCGGCAGTTCGGGCGTCATGGCAAAGCTTACGAACAGCATGCCGAATACCAGCACATGCAGGCCGATGGCCCAGATACTGGGCCAGAAGTAGCTTTCCGAGGCAGAGGGCTCGCGCTGTTGCATCAGGGCGCCTCGGTAATCAGGCCGACGTTACCGACACCGGCTTTCTGCAGCCCGCCCATGGCGCCCATGACCGCGCCGTAGTCCACCGCCTTGTCGCCGCGGATGAATACCTGGGTCTGCTTGCCCTGGTCGCGGCCGGCCGCGATGATCTTGGTGACGGCGTCGGTCATGGCCGGCAGGGTCATGGCCTTGTCCATCTGCTTGTCGGTATCGACTTCGCTGCCAAGGTTCCAGTAGTAGGTCTTGTCGGCCTTGATGGAAATGGTAAGGATCTGGACGTTGTTGTCCTGCGGCAAGGCTTCGCTGGAAACCTTGGGCAGGTCGACCTTCACGCCCTGGTTGAGCATGGGCGCCGTCACCATGAAGATGACCAGCAGCACCAGCATCACGTCGATGTAGGGCACCACGTTCATCTCGGCGACGGGCTTGCGTTTGTGGCGAACTCGGGCCATGGGCTTCTACCTGATTACTCTTCGCTGGTGTGCACTTTGCGGTGCAGGATCGCCTGGAATTCGTCGGCGAAGGTGTAGTAACGGCCGATCAGCGTCTCGCTGCGGGCCGCGAAGCGGTTGTACGCAATCACCGCCGGGATGGCCGCGAACAGGCCAATGGCCGTGGCGATCAACGCCTCGGCGATGCCCGGTGCAACGGTGGCGAGCGTGGCTTGCTGGGCGCTGGCCAGGCCGCGGAAGGAGTTCATGATGCCCCATACGGTACCGAACAGGCCGATATAGGGGCTGGTCGAACCCACGGTCGCCAGGAACGGCAAACTTTGCTCGAGCTTTTCTTCTTCGCGGGAAATGGCAACGCGCATGGCACGGCCAACCCCTTCCATCACGGCATCCGGGTCAACGCCGGGTTGCTGGCGCAGGCGGGAAAATTCCTTGAAGCCTGCACGGAAGACCTGCTCCACACCCGAGTCCGGGTCCGGGTTGCTACCGGCCTGGCGGTACAGCTTGGACAGGTCGATACCCGACCAGAAGCGCTCCTCGAAAGCATCGAGCGCACGACGACCGGCGCGCAGCATGGTGCTGCGCTGGAAAATCATGATCCACGAGGTGACCGAGGCGGCCACCAGGGTCAGCATCACCAGCTGCACCACGACGCTGGCGTTACTGACCAGACTCCACATGGAGGTATGGTCGACGACGTTAGCTTCCACGCTTATTCTCCTGCATTCGATTGATTACCCGAGCCGTCTGCCGCAAAGGCGTCGCGCAGCTGGGGAGGTATGGCTCGGGGTTTGAAAGTGTCGGCGCGCACAGCGGCTATCAGGAACCGCCCTTCGCAGAGCAGCGTGTCGTCCCTTTCCCGCCACACTTGCTGCACGAAGTGCAAGCTGGCGCGATTGAGTTCAAGTACGTGCGCGGTCACCCGCAATTCATCGTCCAGCCGCGCCGGCGCGTGGTAGCGCGCTTCGCTGGAATGGACCACGAACAGCAGGTTGTCGTCAGCCAGTTGCGACTGGGAAAAGCCCAGGTGCCGCAAGCGTTCGGTGCGCGCGCGCTCCATGAATTTCAGGTAGTTGACGTAATACACCACGCCACCGGCATCGGTATCTTCGTAATAGACGCGACAACGGTGTGTGAACGGTTCCAGGCCTTTTTGCGCGCGCATACTCTAGTGCTTACTCCTCGGCTTGCCAATCCGCTCTGGCAACTGTTTTTCAACATTCATGTCCAGGTGCCAACGCCCCCGCTGCATGCCAGCGGTAGGACCACGAAAAGCGTGTTTCGATCTGTCATTCATCACCCGGCTCGGAAAAATCCGCGCCCTCCCCCAACCGCCCGGGAACATTCAGGCCGAAGTGCAGGTAGGCGTGCCGAGTCACCACACGGCCACGGGGGGTGCGCATGATGTAGCCCTGCTGGATGAGATAGGGCTCGAGCACGTCCTCGATGGTGTGACGCTCTTCGCTGATGGCGGCGGCAAGGTTGTCGACACCGACCGGGCCACCGTCGAACTTCTCGATCATGGTCAGCAGCAGGCGCCTGTCGGAATGGTCGAAGCCGCGCTCATCGACGTCCAGCAGGTTGAGCGCCATGTCGGCCACGGCCTTGGTGATCTGGCCTTTGCCGCGCACCTCGGCGTAGTCGCGTACCCGCCGCAGCAAGCGGTTGGCAATGCGCGGCGTGCCACGGGCACGGCGTGCGATCTCGTAGGCACCGAGGTCCTCGATGACCAGCCCCAGGATGTTGGCCGAACGGCTGACGATGGTGGCCAGGTCCTTGTCGCTGTAGAACTCCAGCCGCTGCACGATACCGAAACGATCGCGCAGCGGGTTGGTGAGCATGCCGGCGCGCGTCGTGGCCCCGACCAGTGTGAAAGGTGGCAGGTCGAGCTTGATCGAGCGGGCCGCCGGGCCTTCGCCGATCATGATGTCGAGCTGAAAGTCTTCCATGGCTGGGTAGAGCACTTCTTCGACGACCGGCGACAGCCGGTGGATCTCATCGATGAAGAGCACGTCATGAGGCTCAAGGTTGGTCAGCATGGCGGCCAAGTCGCCAGGGCGCTCGAGAATCGGCCCCGAGGTGCTTTTGACCGACACCCCCATTTCGTGGGCGATGATGTTGGCCAGGGTGGTCTTGCCCAGGCCTGGCGGCCCGAAGATCAGGGTGTGGTCGAGCGACTCGCTGCGCCCACGCGCCGCCTGGATGAACAACGCCATCTGCTCGCGCACCACGGGCTGGCCGATGTACTCCTCCAGCCGCAATGGCCGGATGGCGCGATCCTGGACTTCTTCGCGGTCGCGGCCACTGGCAGCGATCAGGCGGTCGGCTTCGATCACTTGGTAATCATCCCCTTGAGGCTGCGACGAATCAGCTCTTCACTGGAAAGCCCCGACTTGTCCTTGATCGCGCCGATGGCCTTGCTCGCTTCCTGAGGCTTGTAGCCCAGGGATACCAGGGCGCTGACCGCATCCGCCTCGGCGCTGGACTCGCTGGCGGCCGGCAGTGGGCCATCGGACACCAGCGTGAACATGGCCGGTGACGTTTCCCAGGCCTTGAAGCGGTCCTTGAGCTCGACCAGCAGGCGCTCTGCTGTTTTTTTGCCTACGCCGGGTACGCGTACCAACACCGAGGCGTCCTGGGCTTGCACGCAGCGCACCAGCTCATCGATCTCGAGCCCGGACATCAGTGCCAGGGCCAGCTTGGGGCCTACACCGTTGAGCCGAATGAGTTCGCGGAACAATTCGCGCTCGCGCTTTTCGGCAAAGCCATAGAGCAGGTGGGCGTCTTCGCGCACCACAAGGTGTGTGTGCACTGTCACCGGTTCGCCGACCTTGGGCAGGCGATAAAGCGTCGTCATGGGGACTTCCAGTTCGTAGCCCACGCCATTGACGTCGATGATGAGGTGCGGCGGCTGCTTTTCCGCCAGGGTGCCGCGCAAACGTCCGATCACGTTTCGATCCTTTTCACGGGGAGCTGCTCGATGGCCGCTCAACCCTATCAGCAAATACGGCAGGCGGACGCTCCACCTGCACAAAATGTGTATCAGCGCATGAAGCGCTTACAGACGCAAGCGCCCACCGCGCCGACGCGCCGTCGACAGCCCATGGGGCACCAGACTCGAACGGGTGTGGGCATGGCACAAGGCGATGGCCAGCGCGTCGGAAGCATCGATCTGGGGCTTCTGGGTCAGCTTGAGCAGGTGCATGACCATCATCATCACCTGGTCCTTGTTCGCCCCGCCGGTACCGGCCACCGCCTGCTTGACCTGAGTGGCGCTGTACTCGGCGATTTCCAAGCCTGCTTCAGCCGCGGCGACGATGGCCGCGCCTCGGGCTTGTCCCAGTTTGAGGGCGGAATCGGCGTTGCGGGCCATGAACACCCGCTCGATGCCCATGGTCACCGGGCCGTGCTGGCCGATGACTTCGCTGACCCCCCGAAACACGATCTGCAAGCGCTCGTGCAGTTCACCACTGCCTGTGCGGATGCAGCCTGAGGCCACGTACTCGCAACCACGTGCGGTCTGGCGGACGACGCCATAACCTGTGATGCGCGAGCCGGGGTCGATACCTAGAATCAGAGTCATAGCGCCTGTCGTTGAAGTGAAGCGGTGTGCAAACAGTACAGGCCCTTTCGCAGATCAACCCCCTGGCCAGGTCGCATGTGTCGCCACCTGTACCACGGGTGCCCTGCGAAAGGGCCTGTACGACGCCCGGAAGCGTCAGTATGGCGCGCCGGAAAGCCCTCAGCCGAGGTTTTCCATGATCTCGTCGGAAATCTGCGCATTGGAGTAGACGTTCTGTACGTCGTCCAGGTCTTCGAGCATGTCGATCAGCTTGAGTACCTTCTCGGCGCCCTCCTGATCAAGTTCGGCGCTGGTGGTCGGCTGCATCACGATTTCGGCGTCGGCCGCCTTGAAACCGGCCTCTTCCAAGGCATTGCGCACGGCGTAGAAGCTGTTGAACGAGGTGAACACGTCAAACGAGCCGTCCTCGTGGGCCACCACGTCGTCGGCATCGGCCTCCATCGCCGCCTCCATCAAGGCATCCTCCTCCAGGCCCGGTGCAAAACTGATCTGCCCCTTGCGCTCGAACAGGTAGGCGACCGAGCCATCGGTGCCCAGGTTGCCCCCGCACTTGGTAAAGGCATGGCGCACGGCTGCAGCTGTGCGGTTGCGGTTATCGGTCATGGCCTCGACCATGATCGCTACACCGCCCGGCCCGTAACCTTCATAGGTGAGCTCTTCGACGTTGTCGCTTTCGTTCGTGCCGGCGCCACGGGCCACTGCGCGATCGATGATATCGCGGCTCATGTTGGCGCCCAGGGCCTTGTCCAGCGCCAGGCGCAGGCGCGGGTTGGAGGCAGGGTCCGGGCCGCCTTGCTTGGCAGCGACTGTCAGCT
Source organism: Pseudomonas parafulva (assembly GCF_002021815.1). Classification (NCBI taxonomy): domain Bacteria; kingdom Pseudomonadati; phylum Pseudomonadota; class Gammaproteobacteria; order Pseudomonadales; family Pseudomonadaceae; genus Pseudomonas; species Pseudomonas parafulva. The sequence continues at coordinate 1,235,953 of NZ_CP019952.1, read as the reverse complement.
CGCGGATCCACTTGGTGAATACCTTGCCCCTCTTGGCATCCTGGCGCTCTTTGCGGTGCTTGATGTTCGCCCACTTGGAATGACCCGCCATAACGACTCCCGATCCGTGTAACAGAAACAGGTTCCGCCCCGAAGGGCGGAACGTGGAAAGACTGCGCCAAAGCGCGTGGGCGCAACCGCCGGCTGCGCCCGGGCCGATTACTCGACCTTGGTCTGCTCGCGCAGACGGATGTGCAGCTCACGCAATGCCTTGGCATCGACCATGCCCGGCGCCTGGGTCATGACACACGCGGCGCTCTGGGTTTTCGGGAAGGCAATCACTTCACGAATCGACTGGGCGCCGGTCATCAGCATGACCAGGCGATCCAGGCCGAAGGCCAGGCCACCGTGAGGCGGTGCACCGAACTTCAGGGCATCGAGCAGGAAGCCGAACTTCTCTTCCTGTTCCGCCGCCTCGATACCCAGCAGGCGGAACACGGCCTGCTGCATTTCCTTGCGGTGGATACGGATCGAGCCGCCACCGAGTTCGGTGCCGTTGAGCACCATGTCATAGGCACGGGACAGGGCCGTGGCCGGGTTGGCTTCCAGTTCCTCGGGCGTGCACTTGGGCGCGGTGAACGGGTGGTGCAGCGCGGTGAAGCTGCCGTCTTCGTTTTCTTCGAACATGGGGAAATCGACGACCCACATCGGCGCCCACTCGCAGGTGAACAGTTCGAAGTCGTGACCCAGACGAATACGCAGGGCGCCCAGCGCTTCGCTGACCACCTTGAACTTGTCGGCACCGAAGAACACGATGTCGCCGTCAACGGCGCCCACGCGGTCGAGGATGGTGTTGAGATTGGCCTCGGGGATGTTCTTGACGATCGGCGACTGCAGACCTTCAACGCCCTTGGCACGCTCGTTGACCTTGATGTAGGCAAGGCCACGGGCACCGTAGATGCCGACGAACTTGGTGTATTCGTCGATCTTGCTGCGCGGCATGCTGGCGCCGCCTGGCAGGCGCAGCGCGGTGACGCGGCATTTAGGATCGTTGGCGGGGCCGGCGAATACCTTGAAGTCCACGTCCTTGAGCTGGTCGGCGACGTCAACCAGCTCCAGCGGGATGCGCAGGTCTGGCTTGTCGGAGCCATAGCGACGCATGGCTTCCTCGAAGGTCATGTGCGGGAATTCGCCGAATTCCAGGTCCAGCACTTCCTTGAACAGCTTGCGGATCATGCTCTCGGTCAGGCCCATGATCTCGGACTCGTCCAGGAAGCTGGTCTCGATGTCGATCTGGGTGAATTCCGGCTGGCGATCGGCACGCAGGTCTTCGTCGCGGAAGCACTTGGCAATCTGGTAGTAACGATCGAAACCGGCGACCATCAGCAACTGCTTGAACAGCTGCGGCGACTGCGGCAGGGCGAAGAAGCTACCGGCGTGGGTACGGCTTGGCACCAGGTAGTCGCGCGCGCCTTCAGGGGTGGCGCGGGTCAGGATCGGCGTTTCCACGTCGAGGAAGCCGTTTTCGTCGAGAAAGCGTCGAATGCTGCTGGTGATGCGCGAACGCAGGCGCAGCTTGTCGGCCATCTCAGGGCGACGCAGGTCGATGAAGCGGTAGCGCAGACGCGTTTCTTCACCAACGTCGGAGTATTCGTTCAGCGGGAACGGCGGGGTTTCGGCTTCGTTCAGCACATTGAGCTGGTAGCCGAGGATTTCGATGGCACCGGAGGCCATGTTGCTGTTCACCGCACCTTCCGGGCGACGGCGGACCTTGCCGGTGATCTGCACGACATACTCGCTGCGCACACGGTCTGCTGCGGCGAAGGTGTCGGCGCGATCCGGATCGAAAACGACCTGGGCCATGCCCTCGCGGTCACGGATGTCGAGGAAGATCACCCCGCCGTGGTCCCGGCGACGATGGACCCAGCCGCAAAGGGTGACTTCCTGGCCGTCCAGGCTCTCGTTCAGTTGGCCGCAATAATGGCTGCGCATCATGATGGTGGTTTCGCTTCTCGTGATTCGTGTATTCGATGGAGGCCTTGGCCGCCCGGAGGGCTAATACTGCAAGACCCGGTCATAGCATTCAACTCAGTCGGCCTTGTCGCCGCCTGCCAGATTCTTTTTCGCACCGGTCTTGAAGTCGGTTTCGTACCAGCCGTTACCGCTCAGGCGAAAGCCGGGTACCGACAGCAGTTTCTTCATCGCCGGCGCCTGGCAGGCCGGGCAATCGGTGAGCGGCGCGGCGCTGATTTTCTGCAGCACTTCCATACGGTGCTCGCAGGACGCACATTGATAGTCGTAAAGGGGCATGGATGTCTCTCGTCAACCATAACGCTGGCTGCCTGGGCAGCAAAAGGCGGGATTATATATGGTTAACCAGCGCTGCGCAGCCCGCCGGGCAATCAGTGCGACGTCGGTGGCTGCTGCAACCAGGCAACGCAGATCACCCGTATCAGCCCGCTGAAGTTGCGCACGCCCCCCTGGCGCAGGTGCACCTCACGGTCGACGTAGGACAACACCGCACTGACCGAGCACTGGTTGGCAGCGGCAATGCGCTCGAGGATACCCCAATACACGGCTTCAAGGCGCAGACAGGTGGAAAAACCATTGAGCCGCACCGAGCGGGAAACAGGCTGGGTCTGCAACATGTCGAAATCTGCCGTGAATGGGTCGACGCATTGTTTGCCGGGCCAGCGCCCCTGACCTGCCGTCCGCTTGCCAGACTGAGCCATCTGCACACCTCCTGATGATTGAACCAAGGGGTGTATCAAGCGCCGAACGCGCCAGTGCAGAGCAGCGGCAAACCCTTCCCGCACAGAAACCGGCAGGCCTGCCCAGTCACCCTGGGCAGGCCTGCCGGCACGGTCCGGCTATTTCTCGTCGAGCAACACGCGCAGCATCCATGCAGTCTTTTCGTGGACCTGCATGCGCTGGGTCAGCAGATCGGCGGTGGGTTCATCGCTGACCTTGTCAACCGCTGGGAAGATACTGCGGGCGGTGCGCACTACCGCTTCCTGCCCTTGCACCAGTTGCCGGATCATCTCGTCGGCTGGGGGAACCCCCTCCTCTTCCTTGATCGAAGAGTGCTTGGCGTAGAACGCGTAGGACCCAGGCGCCGGGAACCCCAGGGCGCGGATGCGCTCGGCAATGGCGTCCACCGCCAGCGCCAGCTCGTTGTACTGCTCCTCGAACATCAGGTGCAGCGTACGGAACGAGGGCCCGGTGACGTTCCAATGGAAGTTGTGGGTTTTCAGATACAGCACGTAGGTATCTGAAAGCAGGCGGGAAAGCCCATCGACGATGGACTTGCGATCTTCTTCACTGATGCCGATATCGATTGCCATGATGCTCCCCTCCGGAAAACGTGAAACCCAAGCGGGTGCCGACCACTTTAGCAACACTCTGAGCGCCGCGCCTCTGTCAGGTGGCCGCAGGCACAGGGCGCCGGGTGCAGTTTGAGTAGCCTGCAGGTTTACGGTTAAATAGGCAGCGTGCCATTCGTGCGGACTGCAATTGCCGAATGCATAGGCTGAAGGCCACGTGTTCGCGCCAACACTTCATGCGCACCGGGCCGTCAGCTCTTCCCGTGATCAGCTTCAATCAATGTGAGCCAATCCCATGTTCAAGATCGTCCACCTGGTGACAGGCGCGGCAGCCTTGCTGCTAGCGTTCATACCCAGTCTTAAAACCGAGGCAACGCCTTTCCTGCAACAACCCGACGCGGTCTACCTGGCCCTGTTCGGCTTGCTCAACCTGATCCTGGCGCCTGTCCTGCCGCTGTACTACCGAGGTGCCAGGCAGCAGCTGCAATACCTGGCCTGCGCCCTGCTGGTGGTGGCCGTGGTGCTGCAGACCCTTACCGTGCTGGCTCGACCGGAGCTTGGCAACCTCGCGGCGCTGGTGTGCGCCGCTCTGGCCGTGGTCCTGCACCTGGGCGCAGGCTTTGCCCAGGGCACGCGCAAGGTACGCAGCAGCCAACAGCCACTGACGGAGGCCGGCAACCGAGATATGGGCACGGTCAAGTGGTTCAATACGTCCAAGGGGTTCGGGTTCATTTCCAGGGACTCAGGCGATGACATCTTCGTGCACTTTCGCGCCATCCGCGGCGAGGGCCATCGCGTCCTGGTAGAGGGTCAACGCGTCGAGTTCTCGGTCATGCACCGCGACAAGGGCCTGCAGGCCGAGGATGTGGTCCCCGTCACGCGCCGCTGACAGGCGAGCAGGCTTCAACACGTTGAAACCAGGCCTGTCGCTTCGCCCATGGGTGCGACAGGCCTGAGGACCAGATGATCAATAGTGAGGCGGCGGCGCCTCTTCACCCTCGCTGCCATACTGACCTGCTATCTCTTCGTAACGTTTGATCAACTCGGCCATCTGCAACTGCAGCCGCTCGATCACGCGCCCTTGCTCGACCACCACATCGTTGAGCGCCTGCAGGGTGTCGTCCTGGAATGCCTGGCGCGTTTCCAGCTCGATCATTCTCGGCTCAAGCGACATCGGCGGCCTCCTGGAAACCTTCGAGGTGTAGATTTCGTACGCGGGCGCGTATCGCCTGTACTTGTGCGTCGGTATAGGCCACGGCCGGGCATTTGCCCCAGACCGGTGCAGGCCAGGCCACATCATCGAGCTGGCGAACGATCACGTGCATGTGCATTTGGCTGACCACATTGCCCAGCGTCGCCACGTTCATCTTGTCAGCCCCGTAGCTGCGCTTGAGCGCCTCGGCAAGCTGCGTGGTTTCCTGCCAGAGCAGGTGCTGGTCATCCAGGCTCAGGTCGAACAGTTCGCTGACCTCGGCACGGCGGGGCACCAGGATGAACCAGGGGTAGTTGGCATCTCGGCTCAGCAGCAACTGGCACAGGGCGAAATCGCCCAGCACCCAAGTGTCCTGCTGCAAGCGTGGATCAAGAACGAACACGGCGTACCTCCTTCAGGCAAAGCGACCCGCACGGGTGGCGGTAAAAACGGCAGCAAGGATACCTTGCGCAATTGCGGTAACACAGCGCTACTTTTCGCACCAATAAGGTGCTTCGCCACGTCAACTGACTCCCTAGCCCACCACAATTGACACCGCATTAACATGTTGCGGTAACACATTGACTTTGATAGCAAGCTAGCCAACTGAATAGCCCGGCCGGGCGGGCTTGAGGTGCAGTGCGACCAACCCCCGTGTTTACGGCGGTTGAAACGAATTCCTGAAAATTTTGTGAAAAATTCATCAATGCCAGCCCAAGTTGAGCACGCTTGTTGCATTGCCTTCACCCCAAGTCGGCATGCTCTCTGAAACACCTGCACACCGGGCGTCACCACCCTCGGATGCGACGCTGAATTGCCCGACAGCGACACGGCCAAAAAGTTCCATCAAGAGTGCTTTACGCCATATCGCCAACGACCTTCAGCGTGCTATACATTTTCGCCGACATAACAAGAAAGAGCTGCACCCTATAACTAGAACACCTGGATGCAGCGGTACTCTTCCTAAAAAAACCAAAGGAGCAAGTCACGATGCGCGTGATGAAGTGGAGCATGATCGCCCTGGCCGTTTCGGCGGGGTCCTCGCAGATGGCACTGGCCTCTTCGCAGGATGAGTCCAAAGGTTTCATTGAAGACAGCAAGCTGAGCGTCAAAACTCGCATGCTGTATTTCAGCCGTGATTTCCGCAACAACGAAGGCGGCCAGAGCCGCCGTGAAGAAACCGGCCTCGGCTTCGTGGGTACTTATGAGTCGGGCTTCACCCAGGGCACCGTGGGCGTGGGTATCGACGCCATTGGTATGCTCGGCCTGAAACTGGACAGCGGCAAGGGCCGTGCTGGCACCGGCCTGTTCCCGAACGGCTCGGACGGCCGTGCACAGGATGACTACTCCAAGGGTGGCGGCGCGGTTAAATTCCGTATCTCCGACACCGTACTGAAAGTCGGCGACCAGTTCACTGCCCTGCCAGTGTTCGCCACCGACGACAGCCGCCTGCTGCCGGAAATCGCCCAGGGCGCGTTGCTGACCAGCAACGACATCAAGGGCCTGACCCTGCACGCGGGTCGCTTCACCAGCCTGACCGGTCAGGAACAGACCAACCGTGACAGCCTGCGCCTGAAAGAAGCCGACGTATTCGGCGGCACCTATGCCTTCACCGACAGCCTGTCCACCAGCCTGTACTACTCCAAGGTCGAAGACTACTGGCGCAAATACTACGCCAACGTCAACTGGGCGCTGCCGCTGTCGGACAAGCAAGGCCTGGTGTTCGACTTCAACTTCTATGACACCAAGAGCGACGGCCAAGGCCTGCAGCGCGCCGAAAAAGACGGCGTGACCAAGCTCGACAACCGTGCGTTCAGCCTGTCCGGTGCGTACAACATCGGCGCCCATACCTTCACCCTGGCCTACCAGAAAGTGACCGGCGACGGCGACTATGGCTACGGCGTCGACGGTGGCGGCACCGTGTTCCTGGCCAACTCCGTGGCCCGTTCCGACTTCAACGCCGAAGGCGAGAAGTCCTGGCAGGCTCGCTACGACCTGAACTTCGCCGAGTACGGCATTCCAGGCCTGAGCTTCATGACCCGCTACGTGCGTGGCAGCGGCGCCGACACCGGCACCACCAGCAACGGCAAGGAATGGGAACGCGACATCGACATCAAGTACGTGATGCAAGAGGGCCCTGCCAAGGACCTGAGCTTCCGCGTTCGTCAAGCCACCTACCGTTCTTCCGATGGCGTCTACTACGGCTCCCCATCGCTGGACGAGCTGCGCCTGATCGTGGAGTACCCGCTGAGCATCCTGTAAGCCTGGCTTGCAACGCTGCGCACCTGAAAAGCCCGGCCACCGCGCCGTAATGCAGTTCACTTAGGGCCGCTTCGCAGCCCATCGCGGCACAAGGCCGCTCCCACACTGACCGCGTGATGCCCTAGTTGGGGTACTCACAGGGCTTGTAGGAGCGGCCTTGTGCCGCGATGGGCCGTGAAACGGCCCCAGCGGTATTGAGTGAACAGCCTTACGGCGACCGTGCCGGGCTTTTTCTTGGCTGACAAGCAGGACGCCCTGGGGCATCCTGTACGCCTTGGCTTCACCCCCGTACAATGCGGGGCTATTTCAACGTCTTAGGCAATCGACACGGCTAACCATGCGCACCAGTCAATATTTGCTCGCCACCCAAAAAGAAACCCCTGCCGACGCAGTGGTCATCAGCCATCAGCTCATGCTGCGTGCCGGCATGATCCGCAAACTGGCTTCGGGCCTATACACCTGGCTGCCGATGGGCCTGCGGGTAATGCGCAAGGTCGAGAACGTGGTGCGCGAGGAAATGAACGCCGCCGGTGCCCTTGAAGTGCTCATGCCCAGCATCCAGCCTGCCGAACTGTGGCAGGAGTCCGGCCGCTGGGAGCAGTACGGCCCCGAGCTGCTGCGGGTCAAGGACCGGCATCAGCGCGATTTCTGCGTGGGCCCAACCCACGAAGAGGTCATCACCGACCTGGCGCGCAACGAGCTGTCGAGCTACAAGCAGCTGCCGTTGAACATGTACCAGATTCAAACCAAATTCCGCGATGAAATCCGCCCGCGCTTCGGCCTGATGCGTGGTCGCGAGTTCATCATGAAAGACGCCTACTCCTTCCATGCCGACCAGGCTTCCCTTCAGGAAACCTATGACCGCATGCACCAGGCGTACACCAATGTGTTCACCCGCCTAGGGCTGGATTTCCGTCCGGTGCAGGCCGACACCGGTTCCATTGGTGGCAGCTACTCCCATGAATTCCACGTCCTGGCGCAGTCCGGTGAGGACGATGTGATCTTCAGCGATAGCTCCGACTATGCTGCCAACATCGAAAAGGCCGAGGCCGTGCCGCGCGAGACCGTGCGCCCTGCCCCAACCGAAGAGCTGCGCCTGGTCGATACGCCCGATGCCAAGACCATCGCCCAGCTGGTCGAAAAATTCGGTCTGCCGATCGAAAAGACCGTCAAGACCTTGATTGTACGCGGCGCCGAGGAAGGCAAGCTGGTCGCCCTGATCGTGCGCGGCGATCACGAGCTCAACGAAATCAAGGCCGCCAAGCTGGAACAGGTGGCGGACCCCCTGGTCATGGCCACCGATGCCGAACTGCGCGAGGCCATCGGTGCTGGGGCAGGCTCGCTGGGCCCGCTGAACCTGCCGCTCGAGTGCGTGATCGACCGTTCGGTCGCCCTGATGAGCGACTTCGGTATCGGTGCCAATATCGACGACAAGCACTATTTCGGGGTCAACTGGGAGCGTGACTTGCCAGTGCCCCAGGTGGCCGACCTGCGCAACGTGGTCGAAGGCGACCCGAGCCCGGATGGCCAGGGTACCCTGGTCATCAAGCGTGGCATCGAGGTGGGTCACATCTTCCAGCTGGGTACCAAGTACAGCGAAGCCCTCAAGTGCCAGGTTCTGGGCGAAAACGGCAAGCCGGTCATGCTGTCCATGGGCTGCTATGGCATCGGCGTGTCCCGCGTGGTAGCAGCTGCCATCGAGCAGAACCACGATGAGAAAGGCATCATCTGGAACGACGCCCTGGCGCCCTTCCAGATTGCCCTGGTACCCCTGCGCTATGAAACCGACGTGGTTCGCGAAGCGACCGACAAGCTGTATGCCGAGCTGACGGCGGCAGGTTACGAAGTACTGCTCGACGACCGCGACAAGAAGACCAGCCCCGGCATCAAGTTTGCCGACATGGAGCTGATCGGCATTCCGCATCGCATCGTCGTCAGTGATCGCAGCCTGGCCGATGGCAACCTGGAATACAAACACCGTACCGAGCAGGATGCCCAGGTGTTGCCACTCGAAGAAGTGCTGACCTTCCTGCAGGCCCGCGTTCGCCGCTGATAATCAATGCACGAGTGATCATGTCCAAGCGAAGTACCTATAAGCTCAAGGGCGCCGCACTGTGCGGCGCCCTGCTCGTCAGCGGCTGCGCCAACCAGATGCCCCAGCGCAGCGACCACGAGGAGCGCGTCGAGCGCAAACTGCTCGAACACACCCTGCAGATCGACGTTGGCGAGCCGAAGGTGATGGAGCTGCCGCAACGACGTGTACGCGTACATGAGCAGAAGCGTTTCGAGGTCACCGAGTTCGAGGTGACGCGCCACTACGACCGCTACACGCCTTACCAACCCTGGCGGGAAATCTACGAGATTCCGCTGGGTGCCGTGGCGGTTGTAGCAGGCGTGGGTGCCAACGTGGTCAACGTCTTCGCCTTGGGCAACCTGCCCCAGAGCATTACCCACGATTGGCTCAGTTATGGCGTGGACGGCCTTAATCCGTTCATGAACGTGCCTTCCAACGGCCGCGCCCAGCAGAACCTGGCAGGTATCAGCGAAGTGCAGAAAGCCAAGCGCGAAGAGGCCACGAGCATGCCGTGGAGCGAGCGCCTGGTGGAGGTCAAGGCCGGCAAGAACACTTATGAGCTGACCACCGACCGTGCGGGCATCCTGCGCCTGAACCTGCTCGACAGCCCCTTCTCGGAGCAGAACCTCAACCATGTCGGCACCTTGCATCTGCAAGTGGTCGATGAGGACAACGCCGTGCGCGGTGACGCCAGTTTGTTGATCAGCGCCACGCTGCGCAACAAGTTGCGCGAAGCTCACGAGCTGATTTTCGACGACCTCGAAGATGATGAGGTGAGCCAGTGGGTGCACCGAGTCAAGCGGCTGTCCGAGCTGGGCCTCGAGGAGGAAGCCAGTGAGTTGGAGCAGAGCCTGATCGAGCTGACGCGCAACGATCCCGAGTTGCAACAGGAGTTCTTGCAGTCCCTGACCAAGGCCACTGGCCGACTGGTGGCTGATCCAGGGCATTGACGCCCGCCTGTGGCTGACCCGCGCTGGACCCGTGAGGGTCTCAACGCGGGCAACTGAGCACTTTTCTTGCGAGCTATAGCGGCGGGAAAAGCTCCAGCTGTTCATGCGCACCGCGCAAGTCCCGCAATCTCACCCCTACACCTAGCAATCGCACAGGTTTACCACCGCGCGCGAACGCTTGCGCCACCAGCTGCCGGTAACTGTCCAAGTCCCTGCCGGCGCCTGCTTGCTCAAGGGTGGTCTGGGTAAAGTCATGGAACTTGACCTTGACGAAAGGCTTTTCCGGCCGGTAGGTGCTGTCCATCCGCTCGATGCGCTCGTTCAGGCTCTGCAGCAATTCCGGCAACCGTGCCAGGCAACTGGGCAAATCCGGCAGGTCGGTGTCGTAGGTATTCTCGACGCTGACCGACTGCCGCCGGCTGTCGTTTTGAACCACGCGATCATCGATACCACGCGCCAGTCCCCACAACCGCTCGCCAAAGGTGCCGAACTCTCGCACCAGCGCCAGGCGAGACCATTCACGCAACTGCGAGCAGGTCTCGATCCCCAGGCGGGTCAGCTTATCTGCTGTGACCTTGCCCACACCGTGCAGACGGGTGACCGGCAGCGTCGCCACGAACGCTTCTATTTCATCAGGCCTGATCACGAACAGGCCATTGGGCTTTCGCCAGTCGCTGGCGATCTTGGCAAGAAACTTGTTGGGCGCCACCCCGGCCGAGACGGTGATATGCAGGGTACGGGCCACGCGCCGACGGATGTCCTCGGCGATGCGTGTAGCGCTGCCGGCATACCATTGGCTTTCACTGACATCCAGGTAGGCCTCGTCCAAGGACAGCGGCTCGATCAGGTCGGTGTAGTCACGAAAGATGGCATGTATCTCTCGAGAAGCCTCACGGTAAGCCTCGAAGCGCGGCTTAACGATCAACAGGTCCGGGCACAACTTGAGGGCGTGACGGGACGACATCGCGGAACGCACCCCGTAGGCACGCGCTTCATAATTGCATGTGGCGATGACCCCACGCCTTTCGGCCGACCCGCCCACTGCCATGGGGCGACCTGCAAGACGAGGGTCGTCGCGCATTTCGATGGCAGCATAAAAGCAGTCGCAGTCGACGTGAATGATCTTGCGCAGGGACATGGATGACCATAGGCACTGTAAATTCATACAGATAATAGCGCATGGTTTGGTGTTCAAACAGCATGGACATAGGTTAGACAGCGCCGGCGTTCACCGTAGGCGCGCTACCCCAGCCCGCGTGCTACAAGGCTAAAGGTCTGAACAAAAAGGGCTTTTCACACTATTTGCTTGACACGGGGAAACAAATCCGTAGAATTCGATCTCACAGGCGCGGGATGGAGCAGCCTGGTAGCTCGTCGGGCTCATAACCCGAAGGTCGTCGGTTCAAATCCGGCTCCCGCAACCAGATTCGAGAAAAGGCCACTGTTAACGCAGTGGCCTTTTTCTTTGCGCGCGTGCAAAGCAATTCGAAAAAACCTCGTTAAATCAATGAGTAGCACTTGACACCACCTGCTAAGACTGTAGAATCCGCCCCACAGACGCGGGATGGAGCAGTCTGGTAGCTCGTCGGGCTCATAACCCGAAGGTCGTCGGTTCAAATCCGGCTCCCGCAACCAAGTTCAAGAAAAGGCCACTGTTAACGCAGTGGCCTTTTTCTTTGCCTGTTTCACGGCACCAGGGTTACCAAGATGCGCCCTGTTCTGTTCAAGCGCTGGCCACAAGATTCCCTAAACGCTTGACATCAAAGTCGTTCGCTGTAGAATGCGCACCTCTGACGCGGGATGGAGCAGTCTGGTAGCTCGTCGGGCTCATAACCCGAAGGTCGTCGGTTCAAATCCGGCTCCCGCAACCATATTCGTCAGAACAAACCCCGCACGTAGCGATACGCGCGGGGTTTTTCGTTTCTACCTCCCTTACTTGCAAGCGATGCCTGCATGCCTTGGCGCACCCCCGATTAGCGGCTGGCGCTGCCCTTGCGTGGATGAACTATCTTTAACCCCTGCCGGGCTGTTATGCGCCCATGGCCGGAGTAATATTGGATACGTTTTCCAAAGGGACTTTCACTTGGCCGCGCCTCTTCTTCACCTCGTGCCTGACGCCCGGGGTAATTCATGACCGCTCAGAACCCTGAACCTACGGTGCCGCTGGCCACAGCGTTGCCCGGAGCCGTGCAGCGCCTGCCCTTGCTTGAACGGATAAGCCGCTATCGTCAGCCGATCGGGCTGGCGGTGACGCTGGTGCTGTTCACCATGGCCTTGATCGCCTGCCGCCACCTGCTGAGCGAGCTGGACATCTATGCCTTGCACGATGCCATGCTCGAAGTGCCGGTGCAGTCACTGCTTGGCGCGCTGCTGGCGACCGTGATCGGATTCGTGATTCTGCTGGGCTACGAGTGGTCAGCCAGCCGCTACGCGGGGGTCAAGCTACCTGCGCGAACGTTGATACTGGGCGGTTTTAGCGCCTTCGCCATCGGCAATGCCATCGGCCTGTCCATGCTGTCGGGCGGCTCGGTGCGCTACCGGCTGTATGCACGCCAAGGCGTGGGTGCGGGCGAGGTCGCGCGCATGACCGTCTTCGCGAGCCTTTCACTGGGTTGTGCACTGCCACCGCTCGCAGCATTGGCCACCCTTAGCAATCTGCCCGCCGCCTCGGCTGCCCTGCGGTTGCCGCAAGGCTTGCTGGCCGGCATCGCGGTTGCCGTCCTGGCCGCCTGCGCACTGTTGGCGGTAGGCCTGTACCGCAAGCGGCTGGCCGAGCAGCCAGTGCCTGACAACTTGCTGGTGCAACTGGGTCGGCGTACGCTGCGACTGCCCGGCGCCCGGCTTACTGGCCTGCAGCTGCTGATCACGGCACTGGACGTCGCCGCCGCCGCTACCGTGCTCTACCTGCTGCTGCCCGAAGCACCCCCGTTCGGTGCCTTCGTACTGGTCTACCTCCTGGCGCTGGCCGCGGGCGTGCTCAGCCATGTACCGGGTGGCGTTGGTGTGTTCGAGGCCATCCTGCTGGCCGCCTTCGCCGATCAATTGGGCGCTGCGCCATTGGCGGCCGCGTTGCTGTTGTACCGCATCATCTATGTGGTGCTGCCGCTTCTGCTGGCCTGCGTGCTGCTGCTGGCCAACGAAGCCCGGCGCTTGCTGTTCGCGCGGCAGGCCATGAAGGCTGCATCCGGGCTGGCAGCGCCTATCCTGGCCATCATGGTATTTCTCTCCGGGGTGGTACTGCTGTTTTCCGGCGCCACGCCCGAGATCGATACCCGCCTTGAGCACATGGGCTTTCTGATTCCCCATCGGCTGATCGATGCCTCCCACTTCGGCGCCAGCCTGATCGGCGTACTGTGCCTGCTGCTGGCCCAAGGCCTGCGTCGGCGCCTGTCGGCCGCGTGGCTGCTGACCACGGTGCTGTTGCTGGTGGGTGCATTGCTCTCGCTGCTCAAGGGGTTCGACTGGGAAGAAGCCTGCCTGCTGACCTTCACCGCCGCGCTCCTGGCCTTGTTCCGCCGCTCGTTCTATCGGCCCAGCCGTTTGATGGAGCTGCCGTTTTCGCCGGTGTACCTGGTGGCCAGCGCCTGCGCGGTGGGCGCCTCGGTGTGGCTGCTGTTGTTCGCCTACCAGGATGTGCCCTACAGCCATCAGCTGTGGTGGCAGTTCACCCTGGACGCCGATGCCCCCCGTGGGCTGCGTGCGGCGATGGGCAGTGCCTTGCTGCTCGCAGCGCTGGCGCTGACCTGGCTGCTGCGCACTGCACCGCCGGTGATCCACCTGCCCGATGAAGCCGAATTGCAACGTGCCCATCGCATTCTGCAGGCATCCGACCAGCCCGATGGCGGCCTGGCCCTGACCGGCGACAAGGCGCTGCTGTTCCATCCCAGGGACAACGCGTTCCTGATGTATGCCCGCCGTGGTCGCAGCCTGGTAGCGCTCTACGATCCGATCGGGCCGGCCCAGGAGCGTGCCGAGATGATCTGGCAGTTCCGCGACCTGTGCGACCTGCACCACGCCCGACCGGTGTTTTACCAGGTGCGTGCGCAGAACCTGCCGTTCTACATGGATATCGGCCTGACCGCCTTGAAGCTGGGTGAAGAAGCCCGTGTCGACCTGCGCCGCTTCGACCTCGACGCCAAAGGCAAGGAGATGAAAGACCTGCGCTACACGTGGAATCGAGGCGGCCGTGACGGGCTGAGCCTGGAAATCCATGAGCCAGGCCATGCGCCGCTGGCTGAGCTCAAGGAAATTTCCAATGCATGGCTAAGTGGCAAGAACGTTCGCGAAAAGGGTTTTTCGCTGGGCCGTTTCAGCCCGGATTATCTGCAACATTTCCGTATCGCCCTGATTCGTTTCCAGGGCCAACCTGTGGCCTTTGCCAACCTGCTCGAGACCCACAGCAACGAGTTAGCCAGCCTCGACCTGATGCGCGCACACCCGCAGGCGCCCAAGCTGACCATGGAGTTCATGATGATCGGCTTGATCCTGCACTACAAAAGCCATGACTACGGCCGCTTCAGCCTGGGCATGGTGCCGCTTTCGGGGCTACAACCACGGCGCGGTGCGCCCCTGACCCAGCGCCTGGGCTCGATGGTGTTCCGCCGTGGCGAGCAACTCTACAACTTCCAGGGGCTGCGCCGGTTCAAGGACAAGTTCCAGCCCGACTGGGAACCTCGCTACATGGCCGTGCCTGCCGGGCTCGACCCGCTGGTGGCTCTGGCCGACACTGCTGCCCTGATTGCCGGTGGCTTGACTGGATTGGTGAAACGCTGATGACCCGACGCTTTTGGCTTTACCTGTTGCTGACCCTGCTGCTGGCCGCCCTGGCCGGCGCCACGGCGTTCTGGTTCTGGACGCGCCCGGCGCCGGATGCACAGCTTGAACAACTTCAAATCAACGATGCCAGCATCACCCGCGTCACCCCAGGCGTGCATCCTACTGCCTGGGTGGCGATCGGCGTACCGCAGGACCAGGCCCTGACCCACAAGCAACTGCTGGACCTTGCCCAGGCGGCCGAGGCGCAATTGGTGCAAGTGGTGCTGCCTGCCGGTGATTGCACCAAGCAGCAGCAAGCCATGGACACGGCCCTGGCCCAGTTGCCGAGCAAACCGACCCTGGTTGCCGGCATTGGCCCGGGTGCCACCCAAGCCTGGCGCTGGCTGGCCAGCCAGAACGACGACAAGGCCCGGGCCATTTCCGTGGGCTTTACGGTCGAGCAGCCAGGGTGCCAGGCCCCCTTGCCCAAGACCGCGCCCCACGGCCACTGGAGCGTGGCGTGGAACGATAACCCGGACGATGCCAGTGCGGCCTTCGTGCGCGACCAGAGCAATGCCGAAACCAGCATCAGCGACTATGACATCCACCTGCCGCAGGTGCTCAAGGCACAGCTGACCCAGGCCTTGGTGGGCCAGGATGGCAACGCATTGGCGATCCCCGTGGTCGAGGTACCTGCCGGTCAAACCACCGATACCGTCACGTTGTTCTTGTCCGGCGATGGTGGCTGGCGCGACCTGGACCGCGACGTGGCCGGCGAGATGGCCAAGCTGGGCTATCCGGTGGTGGGCATCGATACCCTGCGCTACTACTGGCAGCACAAGACACCGGAGCAGAGCGCTGCCGACCTGTCCGAACTGATGCATCACTACCGGCAGAAGTGGGGGACCAAGCGTTTCGTGCTGACGGGGTACTCGTTCGGTGCAGACGTACTGCCTGCCATCTACAACCGCCTGCCGGCGGAAGACCAGCAACGGGTGGACGCTGTCATGTTGCTGGCCTTTGCCCGCAGCGGCAGCTTCGAGATCGAAGTCGAAGGCTGGCTGGGCAAGGAAGGTCAAGAGGCACCCACCGGGCCTGAGATGGCCAAGCTGCCGGCTGCGAAAGTGGTGTGTGTGTACGGGGTGGAGGAAAGCGACGAAAGCGGTTGCACCGACAAGACCGCCGTGGGCGAACGCCTGAAACTACCGGGCGGGCACCACTTCGATGAAAACTACCCGGCCTTGGCCAAGCGGCTGATCGATGAGATCGAGACGCGTCAGGGCAAGTCGAGTGTGGCTGAGCAGAACTGAGGGCTATTGGACGTACAGTTTGCAAGGGCCAGGTCGAGCGCTCGGCACTGATAGCGCGGATCAGGGGTTACCCAGCGCCCTGCATGACCTCATGCCGCGATAAGCTGCACAGCAGCCCCAAGATTTCAGCTTCGCAGCGCATATTGCCGGGGCCGCGCTGCGGCCCATCGCGGCACGAGGGCCGCTCCTACAAAGCCCTGTGAAGCTCCTGACTCAGGCGTTATGCGGTCAGTGTAGGGGCGGCCTCGCCGGGGCGCCGGACCGGCCGCGATGAGCTGCGCAGCAGCCCCAGTACCCTCGCGTCGCCGCAAACATCACCAGGCCCTAGGGGAATCCCCTCAGCCGCTCCCCTACCCTGTTTCAGATCTCAACCTGAGTCCCCAACTCGATCACCCGGTTGAGTGGCAGGTTGAAGAACCTCAAATTGCCGTTGGCATTCTTCAGCAAAAACGCGAACAGGTTGCCTCGCCAGCGCGACATGCCTTCAAGCCTGGACGCGATCACGGTTTCGCGGCTCAGGAAGTAGGTGGTGCGCATGGGCGTGAAGTCCAGCTCGTCCAGGTGGCAGAGTTTCAGCGCCGCCGGCACGTCCGGCTCATCCATGAAGCCGAAATGCAGCACCACCCTGAAGAAGCCATCGCCATAGGCCTCGACCTCGAAGCGCTCCTGCTCAGGCACGCGGGGTCGATCTTCGCTGAGCACCGTCAGCAACACGACCTGGCTATGCAGCACCTGGTTGTGCAGCATGTTGTGCAGCAATGCATGGGGCACGGCATCCGAGCGCGCGGTGAGAAACACTGCCGTGCCCTCCACCCGATGCGGCGGCTGGATGCGGATACTGCTGATGAACAGCGGCAGTGGCAGCGCCCCTTCGTCTATACGTTCGACGAGAATTTGCTTGCCACGTTTCCAGGTGCTCATCAGCAGGAACAGCAAACCGCCCGCCAGCACAGGGAAGGCTCCACCCTGGACGATCTTCGGAACGTTGGCGGCAAAGAACAGCCCATCGACGAACAAGAAGCCGAGCAGGAGCGGCACGGCCAGGACCGGTGGCCACTTCCACAGCAACAACATCACCGCCGCCACCAGAATGGTCGTCATCAACATGGTCCCGGTGACAGCCACGCCATAGGCTGCCGCCAGGGCGCCCGAGGACTCGAAGCCGATCACCAGCAGCACCACGCCCACCATCAACGTCCAGTTGACCGCCGCCACGTAGATTTGCCCTTGCTCGTCACTGGAGGTGTGCTGGATGTGCATACGCGGGATGTAGCCCAGCTGGATGGCCTGTCGGGTGAGCGAGAAGGCGCCGGAGATCACCGCCTGCGACGCAATGACGGTGGCCAGCGTGGCAAGGCCGACCAGCGGCAGCAAGGCCCAGCTAGGGGCCAACAGGTAGAACGGGTTGCGCGCGGCCTCGGGGTTTTGCAGCAGCATGGCGCCCTGGCCGAAGTAGTTGAGCACCAGTGCCGGCAGCACCAGGGCGAACCAGGCCCGTGCGATCGGCTTGCGGCCAAAATGCCCCATGTCGGCGTATAGGGCTTCGGCACCGGTCAGCGCCAGCACCACCGCGCCGAGGATGGCCACCCCCATGCCGGGGTGGACGATGAAGAAATTGACTGCCCAACCGGGGTTGAAGGCGCGCAGCACTTCAGGCGTCTGTGCGATGCCATGACCCCCCAGCGCGGCCAGCACCATGAACCAGATGACCATGACCGGGCCGAACAGCTTGCCGATCTTTTCAGTGCCATGGCGCTGCACCAGAAACAGCGCCACCAGCACCACCAGGGACACCGGGACCACCCAATGATCGATGCCATCGAAGGCCAGGCCCAGGCCCTCGACGGCCGAGAGCACCGAAACGGCCGGGGTGATCATGCTGTCGCCATAGAACAGCGAGGCACCGATCAAGCCGCAGATCACCATGAGGGTCCGCAGGCGCGGATGCGCCGCCGTGGCGCGCCGCGCCAGCGCGGTCAGGGCCATGGTGCCGCCCTCCCCCTGGTTGTCGGCACGCAGGATGAACACCACGTACTTGAACGACACCACCCACAGCAGCGACCAGAGGATCAACGACAGGATCCCCAGCACACCGTCGTGATTGACCTGCACCCCGTAACCGCCCGTGAACACTTCCTTCAAGGTATACAGCGGGCTGGTGCCGATATCGCCATAAACCACCCCGACCGCCGCCACCAGCAGGCCCAGCGACCGGGTCGCCCCCTGCTTCGCTGCGTGCCCGCCCTCGGCGTGACTGCTTGCCTGAACCATCGACCACTCCCGCAAAAGGCCCTCACGGCCACTGTTGTCAGCGTGCATGCCAGGTCGCCCATCCGGGCCTGGCGTAACGGCGCGAAGCATAGCGCAGCGTTCGTCGTATTTGTGCTGGTCAATCGACCCATCGCTCGCTAGAATTGCGCACTTTTTGATCAGAGGCGCCAAAAGCGCCCGTCAAGATCGCCCCCGATCACCGCTGGGCGACCTGTATTCAATGCCGAGGTTAGTCATGTCCACCACGCCCGCCACCCCCAAGGTCGGTTTCGTCAGCCTGGGTTGCCCCAAAGCCCTGGTCGATTCCGAGCGCATCCTGACCCAGTTGCGCATGGAAGGCTATGAAGTCGTGCCAACGTACGAGGATGCCGACGTGGTGGTGGTCAACACCTGCGGTTTCATCGACAGCGCCAAGGCCGAATCGCTCGAAGTGATCGGTGAAGCCATCAAGGAAAACGGCAAGGTGATCGTCACCGGCTGCATGGGTGTCGAGGAAGGCAGCATTCGCGATGTGCACCCAAGCGTGCTTTCGGTGACCGGCCCGCAGCAGTACGAGCAGGTGGTCAACGCCGTGCACGAAGTGGTGCCGCCGCGTCAGGACCACAACCCGCTGATCGACCTGGTGCCGCCGCAAGGGGTCAAGCTCACGCCGCGCCACTATGCCTACCTGAAGATTTCCGAAGGCTGCAACCACAGCTGCAGCTTCTGCATCATCCCGTCGATGCGTGGCAAACTGGTCAGCCGCCCGGTGGGCGAGGTGCTGAGCGAGGCCGAGCGCCTGGTCAAGGCCGGGGTCAAGGAAATTCTGGTGATTTCCCAGGACACCAGCGCCTACGGCGTAGACGTCAAGTACAAGACCGACTTCTGGAACGGCCGGCCGGTCAAGACCCGCATGCTCGAGTTGTGCGAGGCCCTGAGCAGCCTGGGTGCGTGGGTGCGCCTGCACTATGTGTATCCGTACCCCAATGTAGACGACGTGATCCCGTTGATGGCTGCCGGCAAGATCCTGCCGTACCTGGACATTCCGTTCCAGCACGCCAGCCCCAAGGTGCTCAAGTCGATGAAGCGCCCGGCCTTCGAAGACCGGACCCTGGCCCGCATCAAGCAGTGGCGCGAGCAGTGCCCGGAGCTGGTCATTCGTTCGACCTTCATCGTTGGCTTCCCAGGGGAAACCGAGGAAGACTTCCAGTACCTGCTGGACTGGCTGACCGAAGCCCAGCTCGACCGCGTGGGCTGCTTCCAGTATTCGCCCGTCGAAGGTGCACCGGCCAATGACCTGGGCCTGGCCGACGTCCCGGACGACATCAAACAGGATCGCTGGGACCGCTTCATGGCCCACCAGCAGGCCATCAGCGCCGCCCGCCTGCAGATGCGCATCGGCAAGGAAATCGACGTGCTCATCGATGAGGTCGAAGAGCAAGGCTCGGTGGGCCGCAGCTTCTTCGACGCGCCAGAAATCGACGGCAGTGTCTTCATCGATGGCAACCATGGCTTCAAGCCTGGCGACAAGGTGCGTTGCCGCGTGGTAGACGCCGACGAATACGACATGTGGGCAGAGCCCATCTGACAGGGCGCCACGCCGGCCTCCTGTCGCAGTGGCGCGGCCCGCCCCGGGTCGCGCCCTCCCCCAGCATCTATCCTTGGTTTGACGGCCACTGGAGCAGGGACCCGATGCGCACCTTTTCGACCCTGGAAACGCCCCATCTCAGCGACTACCCCAAGCTGGTCAGCGTGTGGGAAAACGCGGTACGTGCAACGCACGCTTTCCTGCCCGAATACTACATCGTGCTGCTGCGCGACAAGGTGCTGCGGCGCTACCTGGACGCGGTGATGCTGGTCTGTGCCCGTGGGCCTGATCGCAGCATCCAGGGCTTTGTGGGTGTGGCGGGCGGGCGCATCGACATGTTGTTCGTGGACCCGCAATGGCATGGCCGGGGTATCGGCAAACAGCTGCTGCAGCATGCTGTGCAGGCGTTGGACGCCCTGACCCTCGACGTCAACGAGCAGAACACCCAGGCGCTGGGCTTTTATCTGCACCAGGGCTTCGAAATCGTGGGCCGTTCGCCCAAGGACGGCCTGGGCCAGCCGTATCCATTGCTGCACATGCGCCGACGCGGCACGGCCTGATTGACACAGATTCCCGCCCCTCGCCCGGCGGGAAGGGTACAATGCAGCCTTTCATTGCCTTTGCGAATCGTCGTCATGTCCGAACCCGTCCGTCTGTCCAAACGCCTTGTCGAGCAGCTTGGCTGCTCCCGCCGCGAGGCTGAGTTGTATATCGAAGGAGGCTGGGTGACGGTCGATGGCGTGGTGGTCGAGCAGCCGCAGTTCAAGGTCGAGCAGCAGCATGTGGAGCTGCTGCCCGGCGCGCGCGCCGAGAGCCTGGAGCCGGTTACGCTGCTGCTGCACCAAGCCGCGGGCATGGACAATGAAACCGCCCGGCTTGGCATGAACATGACCAGCCTCAGCGAGGCCCATCGCGAAGGCGTGCGCCCCTTGCACGGGCATTTCACCCGCCAGGCTTGTATAGCACCGCTGGAACCGGGTGCCAGCGGCTTGCAGGTGTTTACCCAGGACTGGCGGGTTACCCGCAAGATCAACGCCGACCTGCGCAAGCTCGAACAGGAATTCGTCGTCCAGGTGCGCGGTGAAGCCAGTGCGCAGATGCTCGAGCGTCTGGCCCGCGGTGTGACCCGCAATGACCGCGAGTTGCCCAAGGCCAAGGCCAGCTGGCAGAACGAAACCCATTTGCGCCTGGTGCTGAAGAACCCGCAACCCGGCCAGATTTCCGAACTGTGCGCCTATCTGCGCCTGGAGTTGCTGGGCATGCGCCGCATACGCCTGGGTGGCGTTTCGATGGGCAAGCTGGCGCTGGGCCAATGGCGCTACCTGATGGGCACCGAACGTTTCTAAGTGAGATGCCGTGCGATGACGTGCGGCACAAGAACAGGATTTTGCAGCAATGAACCACAATGACGTCCTGCGCAGCCTGCGCTACATGTTGAAAGTCAATGACGCCAAGATGGCCGAGATCATCGGTTTGACCGGCCTGGACGTGAACCCTGTCGTCCTGGCGACCTATGTGAAGAAAGAAGAAGAGCAAGGCTTTGTGCGCTGCCCGGACCGGGTCATGGCGCACTTTCTTGACGGCCTGGTCATCTACCGTCGCGGCAAGGACGAAAGCCGTCCGGCACAACCTGTCGAGCTGCCGGTTACCAACAACCAGATCCTGAAGAAGCTGCGCGTGGCCTTCGAACTGAAGGAAGACGACCTGCACGCGATCTTGAAATCGGTCGATTTCCCCGTCAGCAAACCTGAGCTCAGCGCACTGTTTCGCAAGGCCGGCCATGACAACTACCGCCCGTGCGGCGACCAGTTGCTGCGCAATTTCCTCAAGGGCCTGACCCAGCGCGTGCACGGCTGAATGGTCATGCAGCATACGGTGGCGCCGGTGGGGATCGTGCGCTCCTGCTTCATGGAGAAGTTCGCCATTCCGCGCCAGCCGCAGCTGGCACCAGCCGCACGCGGTGTGCTGGAACTGCTGCCACCCTTCGACCAACCCGAGGCAGTCGAAGGGCTGGATCAGGTCAGCCACGTCTGGCTGCTGTTTCTGTTCCACCAGGCCCTGGAAGAAAAACCCAGGCTCAAGGTGCGCCCACCGCGCCTGGGGGGCAACAAGAGCATGGGCGTGTTCGCCACCCGCGCCACTCACCGGCCCAACGGCATCGGCCAGTCGGTGGTGCGGCTGGAGGGTGTTGAACCTGGCCGCTTGCTGCTGTCAGGCATCGACCTGCTTGACGGCACGCCGGTGCTGGACATCAAGCCTTACGTACCCTATGCCGACAGTGTCGAGGGTGCCCATAACCACATGGCCAGCGCTGCGCCAGTCGCCATTCCCGTGCAGTGGGCCAACAGCGCCCTGCCCCAGGCCCGCGAGCATGCGTTGCGGCTGGGCGAGCCCCTGGTGGCCCTGATCGAGCAATGCCTGGCGCAAGACCCACGGCCGGCCTATCAGGTGCCTGTGGCCGAGCGGGTATATGGGGTGAAGTTCTGGGATGTGCAGGTCAGGTGGCACTACCCGCAGACGGATGTGATCTGCGTGCTTGAGGTGGTGCTGGCTTGAAGGTGCAATAGGGCCGCACCTGGAGGTTGTGCTGCCGCCATCGGCCGCAGGCACGAACTGCCGCCCATGAAAAAGGCGACCCGTCGGGTCGCCTTTTTTTGTGCCGTTACGTTGCGATCAACGCGCAGGACCTTCGGCAACGCCCAGGTCATCGGTTGGACGGGTGTCGATCAGCGGACCGCCACCGGAAGCCAACTCCGACGCCAGCGTGTCGTTGTCCATCTCCTTGACCCACTTGGCCACGACCACGGTGGCAACGGCGTTGCCCACCAGGTTGGTCAAGGCACGTGCTTCGGACATGAAGCGGTCGATACCCAGGATCAGGGCCAGGCCGGCAACCGGCAAGTGGCCAACAGCCGACAGCGTGGCCGCCAGTACGATGAAGCCCGAACCGGTAACACCGGCGGCGCCTTTGGAAGCGACCAGCAGCACCAGCAGCAGGGTGATCTGGTGGGTGATGTCCATCGGGGTGTCGGTGGCCTGGGCAATGAACACCGCAGCCATGGTCAGGTAAATCGAGGTGCCGTCCAGGTTGAACGAATAACCGGTCGGGATGACCAGGCCTACCACGGACTTCTTGGCACCCAGGCGCTCCATCTTGGCCAGCATGCGCGGCAGTGCGGACTCGGACGAGGACGTGCCCAGCACGATCAGCAGTTCTTCACGGATGTAGCGGATCAGCTTGAGTACGCTGAAACCGTGGGCACGGCAGATGCCACCGAGCACCACCAGCACGAACAGCAGGCAGGTGATGTAGAAGCACGCCATCAGGTAGCCGAGCTGCACCAGCGAGCCCACGCCGTACTGGCCGATGGTGAAGGCCATGGCGCCGAAGGCACCGATCGGGGCCAGCTTCATGATCATGTTGATGATGTTGAACATGACATGGGCGAAGCGATCGATCATGTCCAGGAACGGCTTGCCGTAGCTGCCCAGGCGATGCAGGGCGAAGCCGAACAGCACCGAGAACATCAGTACTTGCAGGATGTCGCCGTTGGCGAAGGCACCGACCACGGTATTGGGGATGACGTTGAGCAGGAAGCCTACGGTGGTCTGCTGCGCGCCGGCGGCAGCATAGGCGGCCACGCTGCTGGCATTGAGGGTGCTGACGTCGATGTGCATGCCCGCGCCGGGCTTGACCACGTTGACCACCACCAGGCCGATGATCAGCGCGATGGTGGAGACGATTTCGAAATACAGCAACGCATAGCCGCCCGTCTTGCCGACGGATTTCATGCTCTGCATGCCGGCGATACCGCTGACCACGGTGCAGAAGATGATCGGGGCGATGACCATCTTGATCAGTTTGACGAAGCCATCACCCAAGGGTTTGAGGGCAACACCCGTTTCCGGGTAGTAATGGCCGAGCAGAATACCGATGGTGATGGCAACCAACACCTGGACATACAGGGATTTGTAAAGCGGCTGACGTGTCGTCATGGCTGTTTTTCCTCAAGTGTGCCGCGCCACCCTGTTCCAGGGGTGCAGCACCTGAATCGCTAACCCTCCTGCACTTGGAGGGATTTGTCGTTGTGGTAGAGCTGCCTGTTGAGGCCTCTGCCAATAGCGATAGCAAGGGCGATGCCAAAATGCCCAAACCGGGTGCAGGCTGGGCTATTGCTGGCTTTCCATGCCCAACGGCGGGGCGAAACCTGAGCAAGGGTGGCGGGTTTCCGCCCGCTGGCGGAACTGGAGCGGCCCAGATGGCGGAAAACCGCCTGGGCTCATTCCAGATTGAAGGTGATACGGAAGGCGGCGCCACCAAGCGTCGAGTCATCGAGGCTCAGTTCGGCATCGTAGCTGTCGATGATGTCCTTCACCACAGCCAGGCCAATGCCTTGCCCCGGGTGCTGGCTGTCCAGCCGCTCGCCGCGCTCCAGAATGCGCTGGCGCTGATCGGCGGGCACGCCTGGGCCGTCATCTTCGATACACAGGGTCAGCCGTCCGGCTTCTCTGAACAGGCTTACCCTTATCTGGCCCAGGCTCAGGCGGTAGGCGTTTTCCAGAAGGTTACCCAGCAGTTCGAGCAATGCGCCCTGCTCCACGGGCACCCGTGCCTGGTCTGGCACCTGCAAGGTCACCTCCACGTGCTTGTCGCGATAGACCTTGGCCAGCGTGCTGCACAGGCTGTCGAGCAAGGGGCGTAGCACCACGCTATGGCGCACCAGGCCGCTCTTGCGCAGGCTGGCGCGTTGCAGTTGATAGTCGATCTGCTGGCTCATGCGTTCGATCTGGCTCTGCAGGACCCTGGCCTGCTCGCGCTCGCCGTTGTGCTGCTGCAGGCTTTCGCCCACCCCCTGCAACACGGCCAAGGGCGTCTTCAGGCTGTGCGCCAGGTCGTCCAGCGAGTCCCGGTAACGCTGGCGTTGCTCGCGCTCGCTTTGCAGCAGGCGGTTCAGCGAACCGGTCAGGCGCAGCAGTTCGCGGGGGTGCTGGGTACTCAGGCCGTCCCGCGCGCCGGATTCCAGATCGTCGAGCTCGCGGCTGAGCCGGCGCAGCGAGCGCAACCCCCAGGTCAACCCTGCCCAGAGCAGCGCCAGCAGTGCCAGCAAGGCAGCGCCGAAGCCCAGGTAGAGTTTTTCACGCAGGCCGTCGAGGGTGCGCTGGTAGTCGCGTACTGGCTGCAGGGCCACGATGCTGAAGGCAGCACTCTTGCCGCCCAGCAGCTTTATCTCGACGTCATAGACGAAGAATTCCTCACCGTTGGCCTGGTGGATGCGGGCGAACTCGTTTCCGCGGCCATCGTAGCGAGGCTGGTAGTTGATGTTCTGCGCTGCCGTGGCCCGGGACTGCCAGACCAGGTGGCCACTGCGGTCGAAGATGTACCCCAGCAGGCCGGTATAGGGCAGGTTGAAGCGCTCGTCAGGCAACAGCGCCGGCATCTGCAGCTGCCCGTTTTCGATACGCGCCGCCGAGATCAGTGTAGTCACGTCCGAGGCTAGGCGTTGCTCGATCGATTCCTGCAAGGCAAGGCTGAAGGCTTTCTGCAAGGCTGGCAGCAGCGCCAGCATGAACAGCACCGCCAACACGGCAGCGGCCAGCATCAGGCGCACGCGCAGGGATCGAATCATCGGCAGCGCTCGGTGAACAGGTAGCCAAGCCCGCGCACGGTATCGATGGGCTTGAAGCCGCATTCGCCTTCGAGCTTGCGCCGCAAGCGCCCGATGAGCACTTCGATGACGTTCGGATCACGCTCTTCATCGCCAGGGTAGAGCTGCTCCATCAGGCGATCCTTGGCCACCACCTGCTGGTGATGACGCATCAGGTACTCAAGGATGCGGTATTCATAGGCGGTCAGGCCCAGTGGCTGCTCGTCGAGCGTGGCCTGCTTGCGATTGAGGTCCAGGACCAACGGGCCGGCGGCGATGGTTGACTGGGTAAAGCCGCTGGAGCGGCGCAGCAGCGCATTGAGGCGCGCCTCCAGTTCTTCGAACTGGAACGGCTTGACCAGGTAGTCGTCGGCGCCAGCGGCCAGCCCTTCGACCTTGTCCTGCCAGTTGCCGCGGGCAGTGAGGATGAGGATGGGGAAGGTCTTGGCCTGGTTGCGCAGGCGCGTGATCAGCTCCAGACCACTGATGCCCGGCAGCCCCAGGTCGACCACTGCCAGGTCGAAGTGGTACTGCTCGGCCTGGTACAACGCTTCCTCGGCATTGGCGACCGCCTCGACCACGTGGCCACTTTCCCCCAAGCGGGTATAGAGATGATGGCGAAGCAAGGCTTCGTCCTCGACCACCAGCAGTTTCATGTGCAGCTCCTTGATGGATGTGCCTGTACGGTGCCCAATGCTGACAAGCCAGCCCCACCGCGTGCGCCTACCGGCCCGATGGCCCAGCATGGCACTGGTTGGAGCTGGCTTGCCAGACCCGGGTCGCTCAGGATAACGCGACGGGCAGGTCAGAACTTGTAGGAAGCCGCCAGATAGGTCTGCGCGCTGCTGCTCAGGCGCAATGTACCGGCCTTCGGCGTGCCGTGGGGGCTGACTTCGGTGGCGGCATTGGTGCGCAGGTAACGGTAGCCCAGTTCGACCGAGGCCTTGTCGGTAATGTCCTGGATGACGCCTGCCTGCAGGCCGTAGGCGTAACCGTAGTCGGTGTCGCGGCTCAGGCCTGGCGATTCCTGGGACAGCTTGGTCATGCCCAGGGTACCGCCGCCGAACAGCTTGGTGGTATCGCCTACGGGCAGGAACAGGTCATAGCTGCCCAGCAGGTTTTCCTGGCGAAGTTTCAAGCCGCTGTGGTCACCGGAGACGTTGTCGTAGGTCATGTAGTAGCGACCTTGGTCATTGATACGGCCCAGGCGCACGCCCCAGGTACCGTCCTTGGCGATCACGCCGTCGGTGTTGAGGTGGTCGGTGTTGCGCTGCAGCAGGCCTGACTTGCGAACCTTGTCGCTGGTCTGGCCGTAGGTGAGGCTGGCGAAGTTTTCGTCGGCCGCCTGGGCGCTGGTCATGCCAGCGGCGCAGACGGCTACGGCGGCAAGCAGGGTGTTGAATGTTTTCATGGTGAGGTTACTCCAGTCGAGTGCGCTGTTGAGGTCTGGAAGCTAGAGTAAGCAGGGCACACTGAACCTCGACTGAACCCCTGCTGAACATTGACTGAACGAACCGATCGCAATCCAGGAGTAGTCACCATGCGCGCCTTGCTGGCCTTGACCTTGATGTGTACCGCCGCCTTCGCCCAGGCGGCGGTACAGACCCGCGAGATTCCCTATCAGGATGCCGATGGCAACCGGCTGGTGGGCTATTACGCCTATGACGACGCCGTCACCGGCAAGCGGCCTGGCATCGTGGTGGTGCATGAGTGGTGGGGGCTCAATGACTATGCCAAACGGCGCGCCCGGGACTTGGCAGCGCTGGGCTACAACGCCCTGGCCATCGACATGTACGGTGACGGCAAGCACACCGAGCACCCTCAAGACGCCCAGGCGTTCATGGCGGCAGCACTCAAGGACCCCAAGGCTGCTGCCAGGCGTTTCGACGCCGGGCTGGCGTTGCTCAAGCTGCAGCCCAACACCAACAAGCATGACCTGGGCGCTGTGGGGTACTGCTTTGGCGGCAAGGTGGTACTCGATGCCGCCAGGCGCGGCGAGAAGCTTGACGGGGTGGTGAGTTTCCATGGCGCCCTGGCTACCGCTACTCCAGCAAAGCCTGGGGTGGTGAGGGCGGCGATTCTGGTGGAGCACGGCGCGGCAGATAGCATGGTGACGGCCGAACAAGTGCAGGCCTTCAAGGCGGAGATGGACGCGGCGAAGGTGAATTACCGCTTCGTCAGCCTCGATGGGGCCAAGCACGGGTTCACCAACCCTGATGCCGACCGACTGAGCCATGGGGATCACGGCGGCCCGGACATCGGTTATGACAAGGCAGCCGACGACCGCTCCTGGGCAGACATGCAGGCGTTCTTCAAGCAAGTGTTCAATGAGTGATCACACGGGGCAGCCATGATGGGATGCCAGCGCTCACCGTGACAGGTAGGCAACACTGGGCGCGTTTTCATGCTTGTGTTGAAAACTTCGCCCATGTGCCGGGCAGCATCGCCCTGCACCTCCCGCAACCCCTGCTCAGCTGGCACAATACCGCGCATGACTACCCTTCCTGCCTGCTGTACCTCGCTTCGGCAACACTGGCCCTTGCCCCGCCCCCTGCCTGGCGCGGTGCTGGTCAGTTGCGCCTTCGACCCCACAAGCATTACCCCGGACGATTTCGCGCGTGCTGGCATCGTACCCAGTGCGGGCCTGCTACGTTCAGTCGCCAAGCGCCAGGCTGAATATGTCGCAGGACGGGTATGCGCGCGTGCTGCATTGCAGCAGTTGGATGGCCGGGACTACGTGCCCACCACCCACCAAGACCGCTCCCCCATCTGGCCTGCCGGTATCCGGGGCTCGATTACCCACGGTAAAGGCTGGGCGGCGGCGGTGGTTGCCGCCCAAAGCAGCTGTCGCGGGCTGGGGCTGGATCAGGAAGCGCTGCTCGATGACGAGCGCGCCGAGCGCCTGATGGGCGAGATCCTCACGCCGATGGAGCTGGAGCGCCTGGACCACCGGCAGTTGGGCCTGGCCGTGACCCTGACCTTCTCGCTGAAGGAAAGCCTGTTCAAGACGCTCTACCCCCTCACTGGTCAGCGCTTTTACTTCGAACATGCCGAGCTGCTCGAATGGTCCGCTGAAGGGCTGGCCACGCTGCGCCTGCTCACCGACCTGTCCGCCCAATGGCGCAAGGGCGATCAATTGCAGGGGCAATTCTGCCTGCAGGACGGCCATTTGCTGAGCCTGGTCAGCGCCTGAGGCCTACAACGGCGCCTGTTGCCGCGGCCAGGCGAGGCTGAAACAGGCGCCTCCCAGGGCCTTGCCATGGCCTACCGTGGCACGGCCTGCGTGCCAATAGATGATACGGCGCACGATCGACAAACCCAGGCCATGGCCACCGGAGGCCCGGGTCCGGCTGTCGTCCAGGCGCATGAACGGCGTGAAGATGCGGTCCCACACCCCTTCCGGGATGCCTGGGCCGTCATCTTCCACATCGATACGGCAGACCTGCGGGCCTAGCTGGTAGCGCACGCGCACCTCATGCTCGGCATGGCGCAGGGCATTGCTCACCAGGTTCTGCACGGCGCGGTGCAGGTAGCGGGGTTCTGCCTCGACCCAGGAGGTCTCGCCTTCGACGCCCTGGCAATCGCCTCGCAGCAGGCGTATCTCACGGCGCAGTGGAGCCAATTCGGCAATGACCTGATCGAGTAAGGCATCCAGGTCGATACGCTGGAATGTCAGCGCCGGGGCGCCCTGCTCGAGGCGCGCGTAGGTGAGCATTTCGTCGACCAGCTTGTCCAGGTCCTGGATGTCGCCGTCCATGCCGGCAAGGTGCTTGGCGCGGGCCTGCTCGGTGGCGGCGCTTTCGACCATTTCCAGACCGAAGCGCAAGCGGGCCACGGGGGTGCGCAGCTCGTGCGACACGGCACGCACCAGCTCGCGCTGCATGGACAGCGAGCGCTGCAAGTGCTCGGCCATGCCATTGAATGCAGCGGCCAGGCGCCCGACCGAGTCGGCATCGCCTGCGGGGACGCGTGTGTCCAGGCTGCCCTGGGCGATGCCCGCCGCGGCCAGCGCCAGGCCGGACACGCGCCGCTCCAGTTGGCGCACCAGCAGGTAGACCACCAGGCCAATCAGGCTCAGCCCAACCAGGGTGATCAATACCAGCAACTGGGGTGGGTAAGGGTTGAGCTGGTGCAAGGGCCCGATCTCCAGTACCCACGGCGAGCCGGAGAGCCCGGCGAACACGCGTATGGAATCGCCATCCATGCCCAGCGCCATCACCGTGTCACCCTCCTCCACCCGGCGCCGCTGATCGTCATCCAGGCTGGCCCGCTCGATGCGCTGCAGGGCAACCCCGAACCCGAAGCCCTTGTCGCGCTTGATCTGCTCCAGGCGCTGCTGCTGTTCGGTCACCGGGTAACGCACCAACTCGTCGGCCAGCAAGTAGAGGGTCGCGCGGGCCAGTTGCTCGCTGATCTGCCTGACCTGGGCGACCAGCAGCAGGTCCTGCTGCCCTACCCTGCGCAACACCCGAGCCGCATGCGGGCCGGTCTTCTCGACCACCACGAGGCTGCGGTACAGGCGCGCGCGTTGTGTGCCATCAAGGGCGAAGGCCGACATGGGCTGCAATTGCAGCGGCACCCCCAGCAGCCGCCCCCACAGCAGCAGGGAACGCTTGCGCTCGGTGTCGCTCTGCAAGGCCAGGTTGTCTGCCATGAGGCTGAACGTGCCTTGGGCCAGGCCCTCGCGATGCTGGGCGGCACGTACTTCGTTGACCAGGTGCAGGCTGAGCACCCCCAGCAGCGCCACCAGCACCAGCACCGCCAGCATGCCGCCGTAAATGCGCAGGAAAATGGAGTTCACGGGCATTGGCCCACAAAAAGATAGCCTTTGCTGCGCAGGGTCTTGATCAACCGGGGTTGGATGGGGTCGTCGCCGATGCGAGGGCGGATGCGGGAAATGCGTATGTCGATGGAGCGGTCCTGGCCGTCATAGCCGACACCGCGCAGCGCCGTGGATATCTGTTCGCGGGTCAGTACCTTGCCAGCGTTGCTGGCCAGCAGCCACAGCAGGTCGAATTCGGCGCCCGTAAGCTCGATCTGCCGCTCGCCGAGCCACGCCTCACGCACCCGGCTGTCGATGCGCAGCGCGCCGAAGGTCAGGTCCTGGCGCTTGCCCGCAGGCGCCTCGCTGCGACGCAGCAGGGCCTGGATGCGCGCCAGCAACAGCCGGGGGCGTACGGGCTTGCACACGTAGTCGTCTGCGCCGATGTCCAGCCCTTGCACCTGATCCAGCTCGTCGGTGCGTGCCGTGAGCATCAGGATGGGCCCAGGGTATCGGCTGCGCACGCGGCGACAGATGCTCATGCCATCTTCCCCCGGCAACATCACATCCAGCATGACCAGGTCCGGCTGGGTATCGATGATGCGTCGCGCTGCACGCGCACCATCGCCCTCGACACTGACCGCGTACCCTTGGGCGCTCAGGTATTCGGCGGTCAGCTCGGCCAGACGCTGATCGTCTTCGACAATGAGGATGCGCGGTGGCGTTGGATCCATGGCGTAGGGCCTGTTGGTGCTGTTTTTCCCTGGATAGTACGACCAGCGCCCTGCCGAGCCAACCCACTGGATGGTTCTGCGGACAAAGATCCGAGTGCGTTGGCAGCCCCTGAAAAAAACTGCCCAGCGGCAAGCAGACGCAGAAAAATACTTCAAACCAGTGGGCACAAGGCCTACAGCGAATACTTACGTTTCACTCACAAAGTACCCACAAGATATCCACAGCCGCTCGCCTTGCAAACACCCCCATACCGCATTATCTTGTATCGCGATCGCGACGAACCACTAGATATAGGGGTTCGTGCAAAATCACTTACAAAAGTCAACCCGCAAAATCATCGGATTTTTCGGCTGAACTTACGGTGGTTTCAGCAGCCAAACCGCTCCTGCGGAGGCGACCGAGGCAAGCCCTGCCAGGGCCTTGTTCGGGCATGGGTGCACCAGGCGAGCCTGGCACTCATCAGCAACAGATTCCGGCAACCCGGAACTTTTGACTTCGGCCAGGGAGCGGCAAGCCATTGCCCTTATTCCTGAGTCTGTCCCGAAGTCGGTACGCCCGCGCGGACGGATGCGCTTGCGTTGCGCATCCCCGCCAGGCAATCGAGCAAGTGGACGGAACGGTGGGCGCCCAATTGGGCGCCTGATCAATATAGAAACTGTGGAGACACCCACCCATGCAAACCGACACGACTCGCGAGAACCCGCAGGCCAAGGCCCCGCAGGTTGCCGAATCCAATCAGGATCTGGCCGCCACTGCCCCTGGCCAACTGCGCGTGATCAAGCGTAACGGTACTGTCGTCCCTTACACCGACGACAAGATCACCGTGGCCATCACCAAGGCGTTTCTCGCAGTTGAAGGCGGTACCGCCGCCGCTTCGTCGCGCATTCACGACACCGTCGCGCGCCTGACCGAGCAGGTCTCGGCCACGTTCAAGCGTCGCATGCCATCGGGTGGCACCATCCACATCGAAGAAATCCAGGACCAGGTCGAACTGGCCCTGATGCGCGCCGGCGAGCAGAAAGTCGCCCGTGACTACGTCATCTACCGTGAGCAGCGCGCCAAGGAGCGCGCCACCCGCGTCAGCACCGACGCCGTGGTCGAGCCGCACCCAAGCATTCGCATCACCCTGGCCGACGGCAGCCTGGCGCCGCTGGACATGGCGCGCCTGAACACCATCATCAGCGAAGCCTGCGAAGGCCTGGCCGAAGTCGATGGCGACCTGATCCAGCGCGAAACCCTGAAGAACCTGTACGACGGCGTGGCCATCAAGGACGTCAACACCGCCCTGGTGATGACTGCGCGCACCCTGGTCGAGCGTGAGCCGAACTACTCGTTTGTCACCGCTCGCCTGCTGATGGACACCCTGCGCGCCGAAGGCCTGGCCTTCCTGAACGTTGCCGACAGCGCCACGCACCACGAAATGGCCGACTTGTATGCCAAGGCCCTGCCGGCCTACGTCGCCAAGGGTGTGGAGTTCGAGCTGCTCAACCCGGCACTGGCAGCCTATGACCTGGAGCGCCTGGGCAAGGCCATCGATCACGAGCGTGACCAGCAGTTCACCTACCTGGGCCTGCAAACCCTGTACGACCGCTACTTCATCCACAAGGATGGCGTGCGCTTCGAGCTGCCACAGGTGTTCTTCATGCGTGTGGCCATGGGCCTGGCACTGGAAGAAAAGGACAAGGAAGCGCGCGCGATCGAGTTCTACAACCTGTTGTCGTCCTTCGACTACATGGCCTCGACCCCGACCCTGTTCAACGCCGGCACCCTGCGCCCGCAGCTGTCGAGCTGCTACCTGACCACCGTCCCGGACGACCTGTCGGGCATCTACCACGCGATCCATGACAACGCCATGCTGTCCAAATTCGCAGGTGGCCTGGGCAACGACTGGACGCCGGTGCGTGCACTGGGCTCCTACATCAAGGGCACCAATGGCAAGTCCCAGGGCGTCGTGCCGTTCCTCAAAGTCGTGAACGACACCGCTGTTGCGGTCAACCAGGGCGGCAAGCGCAAGGGCGCTGTGTGTGCCTACCTGGAAACCTGGCACCTGGACATCGAAGAATTCATCGAGCTGCGCAAGAACACCGGTGATGATCGCCGTCGTACCCACGACATGAACACTGCCAACTGGATCCCTGACCTGTTCATGAAGCGTGTCTTCGACGACGGCAAGTGGACCCTGTTCTCGCCCTCGGAAGTGCCAGACCTGCACGACCTGACCGGCAAGGCCTTCGAAGAGCGTTACGAGTACTACGAAGCCCTGACCGAGTACAACAAGATCAAGGTGTTCAAGACCATCCAGGCCAAGGACCTGTGGCGTAAGATGCTCTCGATGCTGTTCGAGACCGGCCACCCGTGGCTGACCTTCAAGGACCCGTGCAACCTGCGCTCGCCTCAGCAGCACGTGGGCGTGGTGCACAGCTCGAACCTGTGCACCGAGATCACCTTGAACACCAACAAGGACGAGATCGCGGTCTGCAACCTGGGCTCGATCAACCTGCCGAACCACATTGTCGATGGCAAGCTGGACACCGCCAAACTGCAACGCACCGTCAACACGGCCGTGCGCATGCTCGACAACGTGATCGACATCAACTATTACTCGGTGCCGCAAGCGCGTAACTCGAACCTCAAGCACCGTCCGGTGGGCCTGGGCATCATGGGCTTCCAGGATGCGCTGTACCTGCAGCACATCGCCTACGGCTCCGACGCTGCCGTCGAATTCGCCGACAAGTCGATGGAAGCGGTCAGCTACTTCGCCATCCAGGCCTCCTGCGACCTGGCCGATGAGCGCGGTGCCTACGAGACGTTCCAGGGCTCGCTGTGGTCCAAAGGCATCCTGCCGCTGGACTCGCAACAGATCCTGATCGAGGCCCGTGGCCAGAAGTACATCGACGTCGACCTGAACGAAACCCTGGACTGGGCGCCGGTCCGTGCCCGTGTACAGAAAGGTATTCGTAACTCGAACATCATGGCCATCGCGCCAACCGCGACCATCGCCAACATCACCGGCGTGTCGCAGTCGATCGAGCCGACCTACCAGAACCTTTACGTGAAATCGAACCTGTCGGGCGAGTTCACCGTGATCAACCCGTACCTGGTTCGCGACCTCAAGGCCCGTGGCCTGTGGGACTCGGTCATGATCAACGACCTGAAGTACTACGACGGTTCGGTACAGCAGATCGAGCGTATTCCACAAGAGCTCAAGGAGCTGTACGCCACGGCCTTCGAAGTGGAAACCAAGTGGATCGTCGACGCCGCTTCCCGTCGTCAGAAGTGGATCGACCAGGCTCAATCGCTGAACCTGTACATCGCCGGTGCTTCGGGCAAGAAGCTGGACGTGACCTACCGCATGGCCTGGTACCGTGGTCTGAAAACCACCTACTACCTCCGTGCCCTGGCCGCTACCAGCACCGAGAAGTCGACCATCAACACCGGCAAGCTTAACGCCGTGTCCAGCGGTGGCGACAGCGCCCCGGTCCAGGCAGCCGGCCCTGCGCCAGTGCCCAAGGCCTGCGCGATCGACGAGCCGGACTGCGAAGCCTGCCAGTAAGGCCAGGCCGAGGCTTCCTGCGGGAAGCCTCTTTTTTGTAGAGCTGTATGCAAGCCTGCGGGTATGGCGCTGCCGCCCCGCTACTCGATACAAAAGCCGCAGCCGCGCCGCTGGGGCCAGCCCGCCACGGGCACCGCTGATTTGCGTGCACCGCACCGCAACCAAGATCTACCGGCCATACTCCACAGATGGCCCTCGAGCAGGAGACTCTCACCATGCTGAGCTGGGACGAATTCGATAAAGAAGATGACGGCGAAGTCGCCGCCAAAGGCAATACCCCTGCGCAGGCACACGCCGCCGCCACCCTCGACAAGCTCGACAGCGCCGGCGGTGCCGCGGCCCTGGAAGCTCGCGCCGCCACGGCCTCGGACTCCGAGGCCGTCAAGCGCGCCAAGGCGGCCCTGGACGCCCTGGACGTTGCCGAAGGCCTGGCTGAGCTGGAAGGCTCCTCTGCCCGTGTGGCGGTGGATGAGAAGCGCATGATCAACTGCCGCGCCGACCTCAACCAGCTGGTCCCGTTCAAGTACGACTGGGCCTGGCAGAAGTACCTCGACGGCTGCGCCAACCACTGGATGCCGCAGGAGGTCAACATGACCGCCGACATCGCCCTGTGGAAGAGCCAGGACGGCCTGACCGAGGACGAGCGCCGCATCGTCATGCGCAACCTGGGCTTCTTCTCCACGGCCGACTCGCTGGTTGCCAACAACCTGGCCCTGGCCGTATACCGCCTGATCACCAACCCCGAGTGCCGCCAGTACATCCTGCGCCAGGCCTTCGAGGAGGCGATCCACACCCACGCCTACCAGTACTGCATCGAGTCGCTGGGCATGGATGAAGGCGAGATCTTCAACATGTACCACGAGATCCCGTCGGTCGCGAAAAAAGCGGCCTGGGGCCTTAAGTACACCCGCGCCATCTCCGATCCGGAATTCAACACCGGCACCGTCGAGACTGACAAGGAACTGCTGCGCAACCTGATCGCCTACTACTGCGTGCTGGAAGGCATCTTCTTCTATTGCGGCTTCACCCAGATCCTGTCCATGGGCCGCCGCAACAAGATGACTGGCGTGGCCGAGCAGTTCCAGTACATCCTGCGTGACGAGTCGATGCACTTGAACTTCGGTATCGACGTGATCAACCAGATCAAGATCGAAAACCCGCACCTGTGGGATGCGGCGATGAAGGAAGAAGCCACCCAGATGATCCTGCAAGGGACCCAGCTGGAGATCGAATACGCCCGTGACACCATGCCACGCGGGGTATTGGGCATGAACGCAGCGATGATGGAGGACTACCTCAAGTTCATCGCCAACCGTCGCCTGACGCAGATCGGCCTGAAGGAAGAGTACCCAGGCACGACCAACCCGTTCCCGTGGATGAGCGAGATCATGGACTTGAAGAAGGAGAAGAACTTCTTCGAGACGCGGGTGATCGAGTATCAGACCGGTGGGGCGTTGAGCTGGGATTGATCCTCAAGCGCGTAGGTTTTCACTTCCGGCTGAAGTTTTTTCACCAACACTAAACTGAACCCTCCTGCTACAAGCGATGTTGATTGAGTGCACAAGGCCCGGATGAGCTCATTGTGCACTCAATCCCTCTGAAATTTTCTTATTCAGCTTTTGTACTGAAATCCAGTCAACGCTGAACCCTTCACTGCACCTCCGACACGTGCTACAGCAGGCGGAAAGTCTACGGCCGATGTAGCGGAGGTCGCTCACCTGTTGCCTGGCGACAAAAACGTTATCTGGTGCCAACGCGGGTTGTACCGGCGTGGAGAAGCAGCCGGAGCCTGGAAAAAGACCAGTGATCTGACAAATCTGCGGCTGAAAATCGGTTCTTTCGTCAAACGATGACCTTTGCGAATGGGTACAAGCGCCTGTTAGCTCTCGTGTCGCGTGAGTGCGCCCTGCGCTGCAGTGATCAGAATGTTTCATTAAGCATTTCAGGATGTGTCCAGCATAATCGAGGCGCTTGACCGCTCAAAAACGAACAGATTTATGCTGGAGAACCGTCTATGCCCGCTTCGCCTCCCGCCCGGTCCAAGGCCGCGGCGGTTCTACGTGTCACATCTGGTAACTTCCTCGAACAATTTGACTTCTTCCTGTTCGGTTTCTACGCCACCCAAATCGCTTCAGCTTTCTTCCCAGCCTCCAGCGAATTCGCCTCGCTGATGATGACCTTCGCGGTGTTCGGCGCCGGTTTCCTCATGCGGCCACTGGGGGCGGTGATTCTGGGCGCTTACATCGACGATGTGGGCCGCCGTAAAGGCCTTATCGTCACGCTGTCAATCATGGCGAGTGGCACGCTGCTCATCGTCCTGGTCCCTGGCTTTGCCACGATCGGCTATTGGGCACCCGCGCTCGTACTACTTGGCCGCTTGCTGCAAGGCTTCTCCGCCGGTGCTGAACTGGGTGGGGTATCGGTCTATCTAGCCGAAATGGCTACACCAGGTCGCAAAGGGTTCTATACCAGCTGGCAATCCGGCAGCCAACAGGTCGCCATCGTGGTCGCCGCTGCGTTGGGTTACGGGCTGAACCAAAGCCTGGCGCCGGCCGAGATCAGCGAGTGGGGCTGGCGAATTCCGTTCGCCGCTGCCTGCCTGATCATCCCGTTCATCTTCTTCCTGCGCCGTAACCTGCAAGAAACCGAAGCGTTCGAGAAGCGTCAGCATCGCCCGACCATGAAGCAAGTGATCGCCACCCTCGGCCGCAACTCATCGGTAGTCATCGCGGGCATGTTGATGGTCGCCATGACCACCAGCGCTTTCTACCTGATCACCGTGTACGCGCCGACCTTTGGTAAGACTGTGCTCAACCTGAGCGCAAACGACGCGCTGCTGGTGACGCTTCTGGTAGGCGTGTCCAACTTTATCTGGCTACCCATCGGCGGCACGCTCAGCGACCGTTTCGGTCGTAAACCAATCCTGATCGCCATGACCGTACTCACCTTGTTCACCGCTTACCCGGCACTGTCTTACCTGGCCCATGCGGCAAGCTTCGCGCACATGCTTGAGGTACTGCTGTGGTTCTCCTTCCTCTATGCGATGTACAACGGTGCGATGATCCCGGCGCTCACGGAAATCATGCCAGTCGAAGTGAAGGTAGCGGGCTTTTCCCTAGCCTACAGTTTGGCTACGGCTCTGTTCGGCGGTTTCACACCGGTCATGTCGACTTGGTTGATCCATGAAACCGGTGACAAAGCAGCGCCTGCTTACTGGGTCGCATTTGCTGCACTGTGTGCGCTGTGCTCGACGGTTGTGTTGTATCGTCGAATGGCAAGGAAGGATCGGGTTCCAATTTGAACCATCGTGAGCCATGAGTTGCCAGGGACCCGTGTCCCTGGCAGTGCCGTTATCCGCCCAGAGTGGGTCGAGCGCTCAGGCCACGCAAGTGGAAAGCAGATGGAAGCGCCAATGGCACCAGAGAGACCGGTGTCACTCCCCCTCAGTCCGCTGTTCACCTTATGGTTGCAGCGCAAGCCGTCACCCACGTCAGTGATCACCACCCGGCTCCACCCGCTGCACGGCAACCTGCTGGCGGGTGGTCATGTCGGCCAGTATCACCTCCCCTTCCTGGTGCGTCGGGGTGATCATCAGCGAGCGGACAAAGTGCTCGTTGCCGCCCTTGCGCTCCTGCACGTTCTCGAACGCCACAACGACCGTATCGTTGCGCCAGTTGCTGATATCGAAGCCGCCGGCGGCAATGAACTCGCGGATGTCGCGCACGTCGTTGAAGGTGTTAGCGGGCAGGATCAGCAAGCGGTCTTTGAGAAATACCTCGTAGTACTGGCGAGACCCAGCAGGCCAGTTGTGCGCTACCACGTGCTCGATGCGCCAGTGATGGACGTCGTTTTCATACACCACGACGCGTTCGACCTTGTGCCCGTTGCAGGCGGCGAGCAAGGGCAACAGCAAACCGCCAAGCCAGGTACGCTTTTGGCGCAGATTCATTCAGATAGCCTCGTTACATCCACAAAGGTGTCATTTACCGGCTTTCGCTACCCGGCGGTTGAATTTACGGATGTCCCGATACTCCATCAGGCGAACACGCATGTCCCGGTAGCGCTGGCTGTTGATGATCAGCAGAGCCAGCAAACCGAACACCAGGACGGAAATATACCCCCCCATGTGCGGGCGATAACCGTAGCTGGGCAATGCGGCGAGCAAGGCAACCACGAGGATGCCGACCACACCGCGCACGCCCCAGGCAAAGCCACGCACCATGGCGATATGGGAGGCGGCGCTCACTACACCGGCTGCCGCCAGCACCATCACCGAGAGTTCAGGGTCTGAACCGCGCATATAGGTGGAGAACACCAGCGAGACGGTACCGCCCAGCGCCATGCAGGAAAAGAAAAACTCGGCAATGAACACGCCGAAATAACGGGAAAGGAATGCTTGCAGTTCCTGGCCATGGGTCATTCGTCA
The DNA here is from genome assembly GCF_002021815.1 of Pseudomonas parafulva. NCBI lineage: Bacteria > Pseudomonadati > Pseudomonadota > Gammaproteobacteria > Pseudomonadales > Pseudomonadaceae > Pseudomonas > Pseudomonas parafulva. Next base: position 1,197,149 of record NZ_CP019952.1, on the reverse strand, counting down.
ATTTCCTCATAAAGCCCCACGGCAACCGACTGCACGAAGCTACTGCTGGCAAAACCCGACAAGCCGCCAATCGAGTCCTTGATCAAGGTATGCGTGGCGTGCTGGATTTGGGTGGGGGTGAAACGCTTGATCGCGGTACCCGCCGCCTGCTTCAGCTTCAGCTGCTTGGCGGTGAGCGACGGGTGCTTGATCTGCAGAAGTTCCTCGGCCAGGGCCTTGCGCTGCTGCCGCGACAGGCTCTGGAACAGCTCTCTCCAGCCCTTGCCGGTCGCCGCTTTGCGTGCCTGCAGGAAACGCACGGTGGTCAGGCTCGATGCGCCCACACCGGCCAGCGCTACGCCGTCGAGTATGCTCATTACCGTCTGGACCGTGTCATTACTGTCGAGCCAGTCGTTCTGCCCAGGGTCGAACACTTCGTTGAACACCCGATACCCGCCCATCATGCACTGCCCGGTCCCTGCCGCTGCGGCGGCATAACCGACCGCCGTCAACACCATGCTGGCGCCGCCAGTGAAAGGTACGGCAATGGTGCCGCTGAACATGACGACCCAACCCAGGTAGGCCGACAGGCAACTCAAACTGGCGTTCACGGCCTCTGCCATCACCTTGCGCTCACGAGCGCCGGTCTGCAGCTGGGTCATGAACTGTTCAGGTGACTTGTAAGGTGGCGCCTCCTGCAAAATCACGCGCTTGGGCGCGATGCTGCAGATCGGCTTGAATTCGCGCAGGACGATCACGTTGTACTGGGCATCGATGTAGACAACACCCGCGCCAACGATACCCGGGTCGGAATCAATGGCCCTGAATAGCTTCTGCTGGTCGAGGGTCAGCAACAACCGCTGGCGTGCCATTTGCTGCCGGTAGCCGCCGAGCACGTCGGTCATCAGGTCTGTCACAACAACTCTCCTAGTTTCAAAAAGCCGCTGCGCCGGCGCAACCGCGGCCCAGGCAGGTCAGGCGACCTGCACACGGGCTGCGGGTGCAGCGGCGCGAGCGCAACGCAGCGTGGGGTTACACGTTCGGGCACGGTATCGGCGCCCAGTTACCCATGTCGGGGCAGCGGCACATCTTGTTGACCTGGTCCACGCCAGCGTTGGCCACCTGTTGGGCCTCGGCCTTCTTGGTGGCGGCCTTCTGCAGGGTCTTCTCGGTGGCTACGGCCTCTTGCGGCACGGCCTTGTTGACCTTCTTGGCCTGGGTCTTCTTGCCGGTGGTCTTGGCCGGTGCGGCCACGGTGGCGACTTCGGTACGCGCCACGCCAACCTGCTTGAAGTCCTGCTCGTAGGCCTGGGTGTAGCTGTCGAGGTTTTCCGCGACGCGGCCATTGACGGTGGCCAGCAGCTTGTTCGACTCCTGCAGGCCCGAGACGATCTCGGCCAGGCGCTTGCGCCCTTCGGTGTCGTTGATGCGGTTGGCCTTGCGGCCTGCGATCAGGCTGGTGAACTCACGCTGGTAGCAGCTTTGCGAAGCCTTGGCATAGGCCATAGTGCGATCCTGGTCGGCGGCGCTCTTGTCGATGTCGGTGGCGTACGAGGCGATGCGCTGCTTGTCGTCGCTGATCTGCTTCTGGCGCTCCGTGTAGTAGCCGGCGGCGCCACCCACCAGGGCACCACCTGCTGCACCGATGGCGGCATTGCGGCCGCGGTTGTCGCCGTCGATCAGGGCGCCGGTCAAGGCACCGCCGAGGGCGCCGATGACCGCACCGCTGGCCACCGAGCGGGTCATGTCACCGTCGGTGGAACGCAAGTGCTGCACCGGCTCGTAGCAGCTCGGGTAGTACTCGACCTTGGTCGTGGCACCCACCTTGGACACCGGCGAGCTGGAGCAGCCGGCGACCAGGACTGTGCTGAAACGGGTTGCCGTGGCGCAGCAACAACAGCAACGCCTCGTCGGCATTGGGGGCGAATTTCAGCGGGTTGTTCTGCACCGGGGCAATGGTGGTCTGCTGCATGCGGAACTCGCCCTTCAGACTACTGCGCGCACGCAAAACATCGATCAGGCCCTCTACCATCAGGCGGTAGCTACGGCCGATGGCCTCCATCTGCGCGGCGGCATCGGCGGCGTCGATGCGCAGGTGCTCGATGCCAGCGCCGCGCAGGAACGCCTGCAACAGGGCGTCGCTGGCCATGGCCGGTGCGGGCGCAGCGGCAGGCGGCGCGACCGCTGCCGCTGTCACCGGCGGCGCTGACGGTGGCGATATCATATCCGCAGCCGCAGCCGCAGCCGGGGCCACTGCCGCCGGCGCTGCAGCCGGCGTCGAGCCGAGCAGGTCCCAGTCTTCCGGAATCAACCCCGGGGTGGCCGGGGCGGCAGTCGGTGCCGGCGGAGCCAACGGGGTTGGTGGGCGAAAGTCATGCTGCTGGGCAGGGACGTGGTCGGGCTGGCTGACCGGCGGCACGCTGGCCGGGCCGAGGAAATCGAACAGGTCAGGCAGGGTGTCATGGCTCGAAGCCCCCTGCAGGAGCGCAGCCGGCGCCCCGGAAATCGCCGGGGCAGGCATGGTCGGGGCGGCCATCTGGTTGGCCATCAGCGCTTCGAAACTGTGCGCCTGGGGCTCGCTTTCAAGGCTGCCAGGCAGGCTCGCGTCGATCCGCGCCTGTATCTCGTATTCACCAATACGGATAACTTCGCCATCCATCAACGGCTCACTGTTACCACGACGCAAACGAATACCGGCACAAACTAACTCGACACCATTGGTGCTGTCGTCGGTCAAGTAATACTGGCCATTCTTGGACTGGATCACACAATGCCGAGACGATACCAACCGTTCCGGGTCGGGAAGTACCCAGTCATTGTTAGCCGCGCGACCAATAGTGATGGCACCGCTCTCCAGCCGCATTTCCGGACATTGTCCAGGGGTAATCTTGTGATAGCTGGTGATAGTTAGGCAAAGTGCCATCATGCCTCCTTGCATCCGTTTAGAACGTCGATCCATCCATTCGAGTTAGTGTGCGAAGCCACTCGAACACCGCTGCAACGCTTGATTCACGTAGCCCAGGCAAAAACCAAAAATATATGAAGGGTATGTAACGCCAATGCCGTAGCCAAACCAGAATCCATGACGAGCGGTGCCTGGCTACTGCCAACAGCGTCACAGCAGGCACTCGGAGGCGCGTAGCTTACCTTGACACCTGCAAATAGATAAACCATAAATGCGCAACTTCGAAGTGCCAAAATAATATCATCGTGATACCACTTCGACACGCGTTAAAAGTTTGTGCGCCAGTTCACATTTGCAAATTCGCACAAGAACACGCCCTCATCAAGGGCCGATAGGGAGATCGAATTCTGGTGTACGCATCGCCGTTGCTCGCCGCTGTTTCTGCTGACTTCCCCTGCGGCGAAGACCTCGAATATGACGCTGAGTTTCCAACCTGGCCGCGCGCCTGCCGTATCTGTTCGCCACCTGCCGCTTCGCGCACTACCTCAAGTGCATCGTTCGCGACAAGATCGGCTCGTTCAAGGAAAAGGACGAGATGCAGCGCTGGCTGCAGGACTGGATCCTCAACTACGTCGACGGCGACCCGGCGCACTCCACCGAGACCACCAAGGCCCAGCACCCGCTGGCAGCGGCCGAGGTCGTGGTCGAGGACGTCGAAGGCAACCCGGGTTACTACAACTCGCGCTTCTACTTGCGCCCCCACTACCAGCTCGAAGGGCTGACCGTGTCGCTGCGCCTGGTATCGAAGCTGCCTTCGGCCAAAGGGGCCTGACCGCCCCCGGGCTGTCTGACAGCCCTAACTGCACCCAACCGCCAACCTGACGCGTAATACCGAGGACATCATGGCTGTAGATATTTTCATCAAGATCGGCGACATCAAGGGCGAGTCCCACGACAAGGCCCACAAGGACGAAATCGACGTGCTCAACTGGAGCTGGGGCATGTCCCAGTCCGGCAACATGCACACGGGCAGCGGCGGCGGCTCGGGCAAGGTCAACATCCAGGACCTGTCGATCACCAAGTACATCGACAAGTCCAGCCCCAACCTGATGGCCCACTGCTCCAGCGGCAAGCACATCGACAAGGTCAAGCTGACCGTGCGCAAGGCCGGGGGCGAGAGTCAGGTCGAGTACCTGATCATCAACCTTGAAGAAGTCATCATCAGCTCGCTCAGCACCGGTGGCTCGGGCAGCGACGACCGCCTGACCGAGAACGTGACCCTGAACTTCGCCAAGGTCACCGTCGATTATCAGCCGCAGAAAGCCGACGGCAGCAAGGAAGGCGGCCCGATCAAGTACGGCTGGAACATCCGCTCCAACGTCAAGATCTGACCGACCGCGTCCGCGCTGCCTTGGCTGGCGTGGACGCCTTTCCCTCACCTCACCCGCTTACGGTGAACCCATGGCCAAGCCTTCTTTCATCAACCTGTGGAATGCCTACCCGACTGACTCGTCGCCTTGCGACGGCGGCTGGGACAACCAGTGCGCCATTCGCATGAGCATTGCGCTCAATGGCGAACACACCATCAAGGTGAATGCCGGCAGCTACAGCGAACCGCGCTGTGCTCATGGCCATGCCCGGGGCGCCGAGTCGCTTGCCAACTGGTTGTGGAAGTACCATCTCGGCGCACCCCTACAACTGAGCGGCAGCGCCGACGACCGCCTCAAGCTCAGCGAGAAGCGCGGCATCATCTTCTTCAAGGATTGCTTCGCCCGTGCCGGGCAGGCATTCGACAACCGTACCGGCGACCACATCGATCTGTGGGACCGAGGCCGGGTCACGGGCTATTTCGCCGACCAGGCGCACCGATCCAAGGCTGTCTGGTTCTGGGAGCTCAAATGAGACCTGCATGCACAACCCTGCTGCCGGCGCTGCTGCTCGCATTCGCCTTGAACGCGTGTGCCCAGGCGCCCGCTGCCCCGTCGGGCGCGGCGCCTGAGGTGAACTTGGGCGGCCACACCCTTGCGCTGGTTAACCACCAAGGCCGCTGCGCGCTGCGCAAAGCCGATGCCTCGCTGCTGCAACTGGACATGCCCTGGCCCTGCCAGCTCAGCCCAGGGCGCGACAGCGGCAAGCCACGCGTCGAACAATTCAAGGGGGCGCAGATCATCATTGTCAGCCATGTGCAACCAGACCCGGCGCAACCTGGCCGTTGCGACAGCCAGTTCCAGGCCGTGCGTCAGCTCGGCACGCGCCTGGAGCCCTCCATCCTGGCCCGTGGCGGCAGTTGCTCGCGTGGCCCTGTGGACCAGAAGAACTTCGTGGGGCTGTTCGAGTGGTAGCCGAGATCGCCGCCCGCGACCGCCTGCAGCCGTCGCTGCTGGACCGCCTGACCGACGACAACCCGGGCAACCCGCAGGAAGCCCCGGACAAGCGCGTGCTCAGCCTGCACCAGCTCAAGGCCTCTGTGCTGCGCGACCTCGCCTGGTTGCTCAACACCACTTCGCTGCTCGACAGCGTCACCACCCTGGACACCCCGGCCGGGGCCTCGGTGGTCAACTATGGGCTACCGGCGCTGGCCGGCAACAGCGCCTCGAACATTGACCTGACCGCCCTGGAACGCATCATCCACCAGGCCATCGCCACCTACGAGCCACGCATTCTCCCCCACACCCTCAAGGTGCGGGCCCAGGCCGCGCCCGGCGAGATGAACGCCAACGCCTTGAGCTTCGAGATCGAAGGCGACCTGTGGGCCCAGCCAGCGGCGCTGCCGTTGCTGCTGCAGACCGACATCGACCTTGAGTCCGGGCATGTGCGTGTGGCCCCCGCCGAACGCCGGAGGCGTGCATGAACCCGCGCATGCTCGAGCTGTACAACCAGGAGTTGCAGCACATTCGCGAGAGTGCCGCGGAGTTCGCCAGGGAATACCCGAAAGCGAGAGTGCCGCGGAGTTCGCCAGGGAATACCCGAAAATTGCCGGGCGCCTGACGTTGTCCGGCATCGAGTGCGCCGACCCGTATGTCGAGCGCCTGCTCGAAGGCTTCGCCTACCTCACCGCCCGGGTGCAGCTCAAGCTCGACGCCGAGTACCCGACCTTCACCCACAACCTGCTGGAAATCGCCTACCCACACTACCTGGCGCCGACCCCATCGATGACCGTGGTGCAACTGCAGACCGACCCCGACGAGGGTTCGCTGGCCAGCGGTTTCCGCCTGCCGCGTGACAGTGTGCTGCGCGCCAACCTGGGGCGCAACTCGCAGACCCCGTGCGAGTTCCGCAGCACCCAGGACGTTACCTTGTGGCCGTTGCAGGTGGCCGCCGCCGAGTACTTCGGCAACCCCGGTGCGGTGCTCGGGCGCCTAGCCGGCAGCGTGCCGCAGGCCCGCGCCGGCATGCGCCTGACCTTGCGCACTGGCGCCGAGGTGCCGTTCGCCAGGCCTGGGCCGGCAAGAACTGGGGTTCGATGCAGATCCCGCGGATCGGCCAGGAGGTGATCGTCAGCTTCCTCGAAGGCGACCCTGACCGGCCGATCATCACCGGCCGCGTATACAACGCCGAGCAGAGCGTGCCTTACGACTTGCCCGCCAATGCCACGCAAAGCGGCATGAAGAGCCGTTCGAGCAAGGGGGGCAGCCCGGCCAATTTCAATGAAATCCGCATGGAGGACAAAAAGGGCGCCGAGCAGCTGTACGTGCATGCCGAGCGCAACATGGACACCGTGGTCGAGCAGTGCGAGACGCTGGCGGTCGGCATCAACCGCACCCAGACGGTCGGCATGCTGGAAACCATCACCATCGGCCAGGACCGCATCCGCGCCGTGCGCCGCGACGACATGCTGCTGGTCGGCGCTAGCAAGACTGACAGCGTCAGCACCAGCTACCTGATCGAAGTGGGTGAAAACCTGCGCCTAGTGTGCGGCAAGAGCGTGATCGAGCTGAACGCCAGCGGCCAGATCAACATCAGCTGCGCGCAGTTCAGCTTCCATGCCAGTCAGAACGGCGAGATCAATACCGACGGCACCCTCGACCTGAACGTCGGCAGCGGTGCGCAGACCGCACCCGACAACCAGGGTGTGAAAAAGACCATCGACGACTCGGTGAAGGCGATCTTCTCCGGCTCCGACCAGTAACGAGACCTGTCATGAGTTATCGCGTCAACGAATTCCGCCTGGCCCTGCCCGATGCCGCCGTGCAGGACAGCAGCATCAACATCCTGCGCTTCGAGGCGCTGGCCACCTCGCTGATCATCAGCCGAAGCCAGCTGGCCGAAGGCGAGACCTTGCAGAGCAATTTCGATGGCCAGCTGCAGCGCCTGCAACAACAGGTCAAGGACTTGCGCATGCAACCGGCCCAGGCCGTGCAGGTGGGTGCCGCCCAGGCGATCGCCGCCATCGAGCTGAGCAGCCAATTTAGCAAGGGCCAGGAAAAGGTCCACCAGTACCAGCTGGCCCTGGTGCTGCCCGGCACGCGCAAGATGTTTGCCCTGAGTTACGTCAAGGCCAGCCCGCTGGGCGCAGCAGACGCGGCGCACTGGGCAACCATCAAGCAGTCGCTCGATTTCGACAACCTGGGCTGATCGCGCACCATGTCCGACGCCCTGTGGGCCGCCCGCGAAGGCGACGCGCTGATGCACACCTCGATGCTGGCAGACATCGTCGGCGGTGTACTGGAAATCGCTGCCACCGTGGCCATCGGTGCCCTGGCCACTGCCGCCGTGGCGGCGGCGTTCGGCCTGACCGTGGCCACCGGTGGCCTGGGCTGCTTCGTGCTGGGTGCGGTGGTCGGCCTGGTGGTCGGTGTCGTCATGGCCAAGACCGGCGCCGATACCGGCCTGAGCCGATTATGCGAGGGTATCGGAAATTTCCTGTTCCCGCCGTCGGTGCAGGCCACCATCATCAGTGGCTCGCCGAACACTCGCACCAACGGCATGCGCGCGGCACGTGCTGCCGGCATCGTCACCGGCCCGCCGGCACCGCTGGAGCCGGCCGGCGCCGAGGCTGGCGAGGCGAAGGAAGAAAGCTTTCTGGACATGGCCAAGGGCTTCTTCTCGCAGATGTGGCGGCCGACCGTGGCCACGCCAGCCGCCAATACTCTGCCAGCCCCGGACGACAAAGTACTGTGCAGCAAGCACCCGCCCATGCCACCGCAATATCTGGCCGAAGGGTCAAGCAAGGTACTGATCAATGGCCACCCGGCCTGCCGCAGCGGTGACCGCAGCACCTGCGAAGCGGTGATCGTCGAAGGTGGCCTGATATCGAGCAACGTGCGCATCGGTGGAGAGCCGATCGTAGTGCGCGAGATACGCAGCGGCAAGACGCCGGGCATCGGCCTGGCGGTGACCGCGCTGATGCTGCTGCGCGGGCGTGGCGGCAAGTTCTACAGCAAGTTCGGCTGCATGCTGGTGGGCGGGGTGAGCAGCGTCGTGACCGGGCAGGTGACCGGTGCCCTCACCCAGGCCATGGCCGGTTCGCCCAACCCGGTACATGCGGCGACCGGCGGCAAGGTCCTGTGTGGCGATGAAGACCTCGACTTCACCGTGCAGGCCACCCTGCCGATCGCCTGGCAACGCTTCTATAACAGCCACGACGAGCGGATCGATGGCTTGTTCGGCGCGGGCTGGAGCCTGCCTTACGAAGTTTCGGTAGAGGTTGGCGAAGACGATCACCTGGTGCTGGTCGACGAGCAGGCCCGCCGGGTGGATATGGGCATCATCACCTTGGGTGATGCGGTGTTCAGCGTCGGTGAAGGGCTGAGCGTACGCCGGGCGCACAACGGCGAGCTGCTGACCGAAAGCCGCGAAGGCGAGTACCGGTTGTTCCAGCCGACCCCGGGGCGGCCTGACCGACTGCGCCTGAGCCAGATCGGTGATCGCAACGACAACCGGATCTACCTGGATTACGACGACCAAGGCCGTCTTTGCCAGTTGCGCGATACCTTCGATCAGGTGCGTGTCCGGCTCGGCTACAGCCAGCAATGGCCACAGCGTGTGAGCCACGTCGACTTCCACGCGGCGAGCGGCGAATCGCAACGCTTGGCCAGCTATGGCTATGACGTAAACGGTGACCTGGCTCAGGTGCTGGATGGCGCAAGTCAGCCGCTGCGCAGCTTTGCTTACGACGCCGCCCGACGCATGATCGAACACCGTACTGGGGGCGGTCTGTGTTGCAATTACGAATGGGCGCAGCATGAGGACGGTTGGCGGGTAGTACGACACTGGACCAACGGCGGCGACAGCTACGCCTTCGAATACGATGTGGCCGCTGGCATCACGCGGGTGACCGACAGTCTTGGCCGCGTCGCCGTGCGCCACTGGAACCCGCAGTATCAGATCACCGCCTACACCGATGCACTCAAGCGGACCTGGCGCTTCGAATGGAACGACGAGCGCCAGTTGCTCGAGGCAAGCGATCCCATGGATGGACGCTGGCAATTTTTCTACGATGAGTCGGGCAATCTTGCCGAAACGGTCGACCCGCTGGGGCGTAGCGAGTCGAGCGAGTGGCTCGAGCATTGGTCGCTGCCGCGCAGCCAGACCGACCAGGCCGGCCACCGCTGGACATTCGCCTACGACCAACGTGGCAACTGCACGCGCGAAACTGACCCGCTGGGCCAGCACACACGGTATCGCCACGACAGCCAGGGAAACCCTGTCGAAATCATCGATGCCAATGGTTCCAGCCGCCACCTGCGCTGGAACGAGCAAGGACTGCTGGTCGAACAGCGGGACTGCTCCGGCTATCTGACCCGCTTCGCCTACGATACATTGGGCCACCTGCAATCGATCACCGACGCCCAGGGCGAGCGCACCGGCTACCAGCATGACAGCAAGGGTCGCTTGCGCAGCGTGACCTTGCCCGATGGCCGCAGCGAAGCGTTTGTCCTGGATGCCAGCGGCTTGTTGGCACAGCACATCGACACAGCAGGTCACGTTACCCAATACCGGCGTAACCGCCGCGGGCAGCTGGAACTACGCACCGATGCGCTCGGCCGACAGGTGCGCTACCAGTACGATAACCATGGGCGCCTGCTCGCGCTGTACAACGAAAATGGTGAAGCATACGGTTTCGAATGGGATGCAGGCGACCGGCTGATCGCCGAACGCGACCTGGACGGCGGCTTGCGGCGCTACCAGTACGACCTACTGGACAACCTTGTCCAGGTGACCTTCATGCCTGCGCCGGGCAGCGAGGAGGCGCCCATCATTCATCGCATGGCGTATGACGCCGGCGGTCGCCTGCTGACCCGCCATACCGATGAGGGGCGCACCGAATACTGCAATGACCCCCTGGACAACGTGGTTGCGGTCCGCCGTACCGCCGTGGATGGCCAGGTCGAGGAACTTGGCTTCGCCTTCGATGCACTTGGCCAGTTGCTCGAAGAACACAGCGCGCAGGGCCGCGTGCAGTATCAGTACGACCCGCTCGGCAATGTCACCCGCACGCGAGTCCCCGACGGCCGTTGGATCAACCGCCTGTACTACGGTAGCGGGCACCTGCACCAGATCAACCTCGATGGCAAGGTGGTGTGCGATTTCGAGCGAGACCGCGTACACCGGGAGACGCTGCGCCTGCAGGGCAACCTGGCGATTCAACGCCAGTACGACCGTGGCGGGCGCGTGCGCACCCTGCTGCGCCGCCCGGCAACCCAACCCCGCCAGCTGCCGGCGCCAGACCAGCAGCGGTACCAATTCGACGCGGCCGACCAACTGGCCGTACGCGAAGTGCAGCATCCGGGCACCGGCTATTTGCAGGCTTATCAGCATGATGGCTGCGGCTATGTGCTGGGGCGCCAAGACAGCCCTGTCGGCCAGCGCGAAGCATTCCGCTACGACCCGGCCGGCAACCTGCTCGACCCGCGGGCAGCAGGGGCCGGGCTGGTCCGGCACAACCGCGTGCTCACTTTCGAGGACAAGCGCTATCGCTACGATGGCTTCGGTCGCCTGGTGGAAAAGCGCAGCCGTCGCCGCGGTACGCAGCATTTTCGCTACGACGCCGAGCACCGGCTGGTCCAGGTGCGCAACTTGCAACCCGGGCGGGAGCGCATCATCGACATGCGCTACGACCCGATGGGCCGGCGTACCGAGAAGATCGAATCGACGCTCGACGGCCAGGTGGTCGGCCGCACGCGCTTCAGCTGGAGTGGCCTGCGCCTGCTCGGCGAGCAGCACAATGGCCGGCAGGCGTTGTACCTGTACGAGGACGATGGTCATGAACCGCTGGCCCGGGTGGATGGCCTGGGTGCTCACCAGCAGGTACTGCATTACCACAATGACATCAACGGCCTGCCGGAGCAGTTGACCGACGACGCTGGCGAGGAGGTGTGGTCGGCGCGCTACCTGACCTGGGGCGCAAGCTGGGATGAACAGCGGGCTACCCGTCTGCCGGAAAAACAGAACCTGCGCTTCCAAGGCCAGTACCTGGACCGCGAAACCGGCCTGCACTACAACTTGTTCCGCTTCTACGACCCGGAGATAGGCCGCTTTACCCAGCCTGACCCGATTGGTCTGGCCGGTGGTTTGAACCTTTACGAGTATGCGCCCAACCCGTTTACTTGGATCGACCCATGGGGTCTATTGAAGGAAGGCGAGACCGCGGGGTATGGTGCCAAGGCGCACCGAGGCGATGGCCTTGAAGCTCATGAGATTCTGCGTAACAAGTTCTTGCAGGACGCCGGTATTGCACCGAAAAACCGCAGGTTGCGCGGCAACCCTTCGATTGCCCTGACGCCGAAGCACCATGATCAGGTGCATGCTGCAGAGAACCGGTTACGCAAGGCAATGGGCCTCAAGCCTAACCAGATGCTCAAAAGCGGCAAGCTTGAAATCCGCTTGATGTCCAAGGCGATCTACCAATCGTTAGTCAGCCAGGGGGATGTCACAATCCAGCAACTCAGAACGGCACGACGCTACGCCAAATCGTTCGCCAAAAGCAAAGGGTGTTACTAGCCATGAAGAAAATCGTGTTGTCCCAACAAGATCACGGCTACGGCCAGATCGGTGGTGCGCCTTTGCTCAAGGATCTCTCCCTGTGGCCGGCCAACCCGCAAACCGGTGGGCTGATGACTCCCATCATGACCCTTACCGAACCATTCCAACCGGCCCGGTTCGTCCCACCAGGCATGGCTATCACCGTTTTTCTTGCAGTCGCGCAACAGCAGGATGGTAGCTTCAACCGCCCACTTCAACGTCGCTATACGGTCAATCAGCAGTCTGAACTGCAGAGCGTGCTCAGCGGTGGCTTTGCCCGGGTCATTCTGCATGAACTCGCCAGCCATCCACTGGAGCCCAGCACCCCGCCCTTGCTGCTGGAGCGAGCGTTCATCGATTTCGAAGAAATGACCGACGAGGAGCATGACGAGGAGCATGAGGATGAAGACAGCGGGATCGGGCTGAGCAAGCCCAGCGGTCGCCCTTGCTGGCTGCAGGATCCGATCTACGAACCACCGCGCTACATGTTCATGATGCAACTGGTAGACGCCGACGTGGCCCAAGCCAGTCCGCCACATGGTGGGCTGTTTGGCGAAGGTAATGGCTACCTGTTCGTGGACATGCAGGCGCGCCGTGGCAAGGAAGGCGATGACGCCGGGTTCTTCTTCATTCAGTTCACCTGAAGGGCTGCTGACTCAAGGCGATCACCCGAGAGGGGCAAGGGCTGAGGAGATTCACGTGAACATCTGTCACTTGGACAACGCGCCGCCCCTTGGGGAGACTTGGGCGAAGATACCGATGTAGACAGCATCAAGCGCGCCGGCCCACACACCCCAGCCGCCTAGCCCATTACCGACTACCTCGATCTGGAAGGCGGGCCGACCTCTACAATCGATTCACTGCCGCATGACCCTGGCTTGCCGCACGTATGCCCGCGTACCGGCAAGCAGTCGTGGTGGGCAAGCTCAACCTGCACAAGGACCTGCAGCACGAACCACCCAGGTTGCTTTACATTCACCCTGCTCAGTTAAATCAGTCCAGCTGTCGAGCCTTCAGCGCCTGCGCCAGCATGTCAATGAAGGCCCGGACCTTGGCTGAACCGTACTTGCTCTCCCGGTGCAATATATGGATTGGCCAAGGCGCCTCTTCGTAATCGGCCAGAACCACCTGCAGCTGCCCGCTGGCCAGTTCATCCGCGACCTGATACGACAGCAGGCGAGCAATGCCCAACCCGCAGCTGGCCGCAGCGATGGCGCCGTCATTGCTGGTCACAGTCAAGCGGGGTTTCATGCGCACCAGGGTCGGTTCACCGATTACTCCGAAACGCCAGCCGGCTCGCGGCGACAGGTTGGTGGTACCAATCACTGCATGCTCCGCCAAGTCGGACGGGTGCTTTGGCACGCCATGACGCGCCAGATATTCGGGAGAGGCGCACAGCATGCGTCGGACCCTGCCCACCCGCAGTGCTTTGAGCCCGGAGTCGGGTAAGGGCCCGATACGAACGGCCACATCCATGCCCTCTTCGACCATGTTCACGATGCGGTCGAGGAAGTAGGCGGAGACGTCAACCTCGGGGTACTGCTGCAGGTAGCGGACGATGCACGGCATGACGAACTTCTTGCCAAACAGGATGGGCGCAGTAACGGCCAGGTCGCCCTTGGGTGTGGCGTTGATGCCGGCAGCGGCTTCGTTGGCCTCATGGATGCTGGCGAGAATGTGCCGGGTGTCCTCCAGGTAGCGGCCGCCGGCTTCGGTCAGGCGCACACTGCGCGTGGTACGCAGCGCCAACTTCACCCCGAGTTGTTCTTCCAGGGCGACAACAGCACGGGTGACGGCCGCCGGGGAGATATCCAGGCGCCGGGCAGCGGCGGCGAAGCTTTCCAGTTCGCCAACGGCGACGAACACCTTCATCAGGTGGATCTGGTCCATGCGGGCTCCTGGGGGCGGGAATGCGGGCATTATGGTTGATTCGAGGCGCTGGTGCTGCCTGTTCTGGCCGATCAGATATCAAGCATCAACGCCTGCCCCGGCTCATCCATGTTCGCTGGCACCGCACAACAGATCAGCGCGGTCCCGCTCTCCGGCATTTCGGCCGGGAGGTTAGGGTAATGCACCTGGCCACTGAGCAACCGCGTTTTGCAGGTGCCGCAGGTTCCACCCCGGCAACTGAATTCCGGCGACAGGCCATGTGCTTCGGCCAGCTCCAGCAGTGTGCCGCTGGAGGGTGACCACTGTGCCTGCTTAGCTGATGCTGCAAAATGCACCGCCACTGGCTCGCTGGCAGCAAGCGGCTGCTGCAGCGTCGGCTGGCCGGCGTCGAGGTGGCGGCGAAGGCTTGACGGGCCGAACGCTTCGGCATGAATCCGCGCGTCCGGCACATGCAGGCCACGCAGCCCCTGGTAGAAGTCCTGGGTGAAGTTGCCTGGGCCACACAGGTAGAAGTCGTAGTCATCGAGTGTCAGTGTGGCTTTGACGTGCTCGATACCCAGCCGGTCGGCAAACTGATAGTCACGGCCTGGCTGGGCGTGGTCTTCGGGTTGGCTCAGGGCGCGGTACACGTGCAGCAGCCCTGCGGCGTAATGTTGCAAGTGGGCCAGTTCCTTGTGGAATGCCAGATCAGCCAAGCTACGGGCACCTTGGAAAAGATGAATGACCCGCGCCTGCCCCTGCTTCAACTGCTCGCGCAACATGGCCAGCAAAGGCGTGATACCCACGCCAGCGCCAATCAGTACCAGCGGCCGGGTGCTGTTCAAATCGAGCGTGAAACTGCCTACGGGCGGGCGCACCTGCAGTACATCGCCTGCCACGACGCGCTCATGCAAATATCGCGAAGCGGGCCCCTGGGCTTTGACGCTGATACGCACATGGCCGTCGGAGGGTGCGCTGGACAGGCTGTAGGTGCGGATCAGAGGCTTATGCGGGTCCAGCGGGATTTGCACGGGCACATGTTGCCCTGGCGCGAACGTCACTGCGGTAGCGCCAGGTGGCTCAAGGTAGAACGAGCGGATATCGCCGCTTTCCTGCTCTACCCGCAGCACACGCCAAGGTTGCCATTGCGCCTGTTGCGAAGGTTGCAGCAGGCGGGGCCAGGTGCCGGTCGCCAACGTGGTTGGCGCGTAGTCCTTGAATGCCCAACGCAGGCCAACTGCGCCCGGACGCCATACCACCTGCTCGACATCCAGCGTCCATAGACGCTCGGCACCCTCGAACAGGGAAGTGTCGGGGCTGTCCAGCACCAGCTCGGCACGCCCATACAGTTGCAGCACGTTGCCGTTGCTGAAGTCGATGAACAATAGCCCAGCCCGGGGGTTTGCCAGCAGGTTGCCCAGGGTATTGAAGTGCAGGTTCCCGGCGTAATCGGGGATGGTCAGGAGGCTGCCTTCAACCCTGACGAAGCCGGGTCGTCCGCCACGGTGGGAGACGTCCACCGCTCGCTGGCCGTCGGCGTGCTCGACATAACTGGCAACGAAGAAGGTATCGGCTGCCTGGATCAGGCTGACGGCATCGGCATCCAGCGCTGTGGAATCGACGCGCCCTTGGAGCAGTTGCGCAACCCGGGTGTAGTCGCGCCGTTGGATGTATTGCGGGCAGTTGCCGAATGACTGAGCCACGGTCACCTGCAACTGCCCCTGGGTGGCCTGTTGGATGTGGCCGTTGAGGCGATTGCGCCGACGGGTGTGCAGTTCGATACCCAGCAGACCGACTGCCTGCCCGTCGGCCAGCCCTGGCGTCGCCGGATCGTCGGCTGGCGGTTGGGTATCGATTATCAGCTCACGTGGATGGGGCGAGCGGATGAAACCTTCCGGCCCCTCCAGTAGGGTCGCCCATGGACGGCCCTGCGAGTCCACGCTGGCGGCAACAATGAACGGCAGCTGGTGGTAGAAGGTGCGGTGCTGATCGGGCATGTAGTCGCGAATGACCTTATGCCCCACCGCCTCCATGCGCGCTGCAACACCCACCTTTTCCTGCAGGGTTTTCTCGCCTGGGTGCCAAGGCGATGGGCGATGGTCGAGTGTGTGCTGCATGGCGACGTCCTCGGGGCGGCAAAGTGTCAGGCGTTGTTCTGCAGCCCGATCTGAGTACGTGGCATGGCCACGAAGCCGGGCAACGCTTCGATTCGCATCAGCCAGTCGCGCACATTGGCGTAGGGCTCCAGCGACACATTGCCTTCAGGTGCGTGGGCGATGTACGAGTAGTTGGCGATGTCGGCGATGGTTGGGGTATGGCCTGCCAGGAACGGTCTTTCGGCCAACTCGGTATCGATCACCTTGAGCAGCGCATGGGCGCGAGCAATGACCTCGTCGGTATTGAATGCCGCGCCGAATACGGTTACCAGGCGCGCGGCGGCCGGACCGAAGGCCAGCGGGCCGGCCGCTACCGATAACCAGCGTTGCACAGCAGCCGCTGCCACTGGATCTTCGGGCAGCCATGCACCGTTGTCGTATTTCTTGGCCAGGTACACCAGGATGGCGTTGGAATCAGCGATCACCGTACCGTTGTCATCGATCACCGGCACCTGACCGAAAGGGTTCAGGGCCAGGAACTCGGGTTGCTTGTGCGCACCTGCTGCCAGGTCCACGAAAACCAGTTCGGTGGGCAACGCAAGCAGGGAAAGCATGAGCTCGATGCGGTGCGCGTGACCGGACTTGGGGAAGTTGTAGAGCTTTATTGGGTTGGACATTGGCATGGCTCCTAGTCAGCGCCGGCATAGCGCTGGTGGAGCCATACTGCATGTATCGACGTAGAAGCAGAATCAGCGCCTGGAGCAAGCCTCAATTTCGCTGATCGAAACAATGGGCCTGCGTGGCGCCCGCGACAGAAGGTGATTGGAGGTAGAGCCTGTGCTGAGCCTATACAACGTGGGGACTGTGGCACCGTATGGCTGTTTGAACCCCAACTTGCTCAGTTCATCAAATTCGCGGTCTTCGATGGCCTTACCGCTGCCTTGAATAGAAGCGATAGAGCTGGCGAACGGCATCGATGACTTGGGGCACGCACTGCTGGATATTCTGTTCGGACATCTGATCCAATAGCTCGACGTTATCTTCCAACCCATGTAGCGAGATAGTCTTGAGCAGCGCATCCTGTTCTGTAGGCAGGGCAGCCCACCCAGCGACTTGAGTGCCGCGCATGTAGCCAAAGCACCACTCCTCCATGACGACTTCGGTACCCTGATCGCCCTCGCCTTGCTCAAAAAGCGGTTCGAAGCCATCAACATCGTCTTCCAGGTCTTCGGCAACCTGACTGGCGTAGCGCAACATTAATGCCGTATAGGCCTCTTCGTCAGCAGGCTTCTTGAACTTGGGAACGTGACCGCCGGCTACCGCTGGCAGCCATTCCATAGGCTGGACGGTATTGGGTGAGCTAGCCAGGGCGGTGAAGAAGCCGTTGAGCTCTGCCAGATTGATGACCGAGTAGTCATTGCCGTAGACGATCAACATGTCTTCAAGGCGATTGAGCTCTTTTTCTGTAAGCGGTAAAAACATGCAGTAGGGTCCTGGCAGTCGGGTATGCGTGCACCCTAACATAAACACCTCCTGCAGAGCGCCTGCGCGCTTCATACGCATCATGTGGGTATGCCTGAATAGCGTGCTCACTTCCTTAGCGGCATGGCCGCATGCAGGCGATAACCGAGCGTCACATCATAAAGATCTGTACGCCGAACACGGGGGGCGTCATTCAAGGTATTGCAGGGGGCCGAGCGAGCACTGCTCAGGTCTATATCGGCATAGACGATGGTCTGCTCTTGTGCACTGGCCACTTCGCCAATAGGCCAGCCGTTGGTTCCGGCAATCAGTGAACATCCCAAAAACCGCCTACCTCGCTCGTCACCGATACGATTGGCAGCGGCAATGAAGATATTGTTGATGTGGGCGGCCGTCATGGTCGGGTAGTTGGCCATGCACCGGTCTGCCTGATCGAATAGCGGTGGTGGTGTCCAGACCCAGTTATTGAGGCTGCAGATCAGATCGGCCCCTTGGGCTGCCAGCAGTCGTGGCACTTCCGGGAACCAGATATCACCGCCAATCAACAGACCTATGCGGCCTATCGATGTGTCAAACACTGGAAAGCCCAGGTTACCTGGGGCACACCACAAGTTTTCCTGGGCCCCTAAGTGAGCCTTGCGGTAATGCCCGAGCAAACCGCTCGGGCCGAACAGCACCGCACTGTCATACAGTTTCAATCCATCCTGTTCGACGAATCCGGCAGCCAAGTAGACCTGGTATTGCTCGGCAAGGTCTGCCCAGGCCTGCACGCTAGAGCCGTGCTCAAGTGTTTCGGCATGAGCAAAGGCCTCTGCCCGCGACACAAAGGTGTAGCCCGTGTTGGTGAGTTCGGGCAGCACGATGAGGTTGGCTCCAGCACGCGCGGCGCTGCGTGCCAATGCCACGCTCTTGGCGAGGTTACCAGCGCAATGTTCAAGCCCCACCTGAGGCGCGAACTGGATGACGGCAATGCGTGCCGGGCTGAATGCGGCCATGATGCCTTCCCTCTTTTGATCGTTTAGAAGGAAGCCAGTAGAGCCGGCTTTCGTTAACCGGATACAGTCGGGCGTTTCTGATAAGTCGGTAGGATTCTACGATTCAGATGGTAAGCATGACCTTACAGATCAAACCATCTATTCAGCTGCAATAATTTTGGGTAGTCCCAAAGACAAAACCCCTACCTGCATACGCAGATAGGGGTTTTGCGAAATGAATCTTGACGATGACCTACTCTCACATGGGGAAACCCCACACTACCATCGGCGATGCATCGTTTCACTACTGAGTTCGGGATGGGATCAGGTGGTTCCAATGCTCTATGGTCGTCAAGAAATTCTGTAGCCAGAATGTCCTGTTGGACAGCCCAGCGAATCCGGATATGTGATGTTTGTGATGTGTTGCGAACTTTCGGTTCATGTCATCTTCACCACCGCAATCTGCAGAAGCAAATTGCTTGGGTGTTATATGGTCAAGCCTCACGGGCAATTAGTATTGGTTAGCTCAACGCCTCACAGCGCTTACACACCCAACCTATCAACGTCGTAGTCTTCGACGGCCCTTTAGGGGATTCAAGATCCCAGTGAGATCTCATCTTGAGGCAAGTTTCCCGCTTAGATGCTTTCAGCGGTTATCTCTTCCGAACATAGCTACCCGGCAATGCCACTGGCGTGACAACCGGAACACCAGAGGTTCGTCCACTCCGGTCCTCTCGTACTAGGAGCAGCCCCTCTCAAATCTCAAACGTCCACGGCAGATAGGGACCGAACTGTCTCACGACGTTCTAAACCCAGCTCGCGTACCACTTTAAATGGCGAACAGCCATACCCTTGGGACCGGCTTCAGCCCCAGGATGTGATGAGCCGACATCGAGGTGCCAAACACCGCCGTCGATATGAACTCTTGGGCGGTATCAGCCTGTTATCCCCGGAGTACCTTTTATCCGTTGAGCGATGGCCCTTCCATACAGAACCACCGGATCACTAAGACCTACTTTCGTACCTGCTCGACGTGTGTGTCTCGCAGTCAAGCGCGCTTTTGCCTTTATACTCTACGACCGATTTCCGACCGGTCTGAGCGCACCTTCGTACTCCTCCGTTACTCTTTGGGAGGAGACCGCCCCAGTCAAACTACCCACCATACACTGTCCTCGATCCGGATAACGGACCTGAGTTAGAACCTCAAAGTTGCCAGGGTGGTATTTCAAGGATGGCTCCATGAGAACTGGCGTCCCCACTTCAAAGCCTCCCACCTATCCTACACAAGCAAATTCAAAGTCCAGTGCAAAGCTATAGTAAAGGTTCACGGGGTCTTTCCGTCTAGCCGCGGATACACTGCATCTTCACAGCGATTTCAATTTCACTGAGTCTCGGGTGGAGACAGCGCCGCCATCGTTACGCCATTCGTGCAGGTCGGAACTTACCCGACAAGGAATTTCGCTACCTTAGGACCGTTATAGTTACGGCCGCCGTTTACCGGGGCTTCGATCAAGAGCTTCGCTTGCGCTAACCCCATCAATTAACCTTCCGGCACCGGGCAGGCGTCACACCCTATACGTCCACTTTCGTGTTTGCAGAGTGCTGTGTTTTTAATAAACAGTCGCAGCGGCCTGGTATCTTCGACCAGCAAAAGCTTACGGGGCAAGCCCTTCACCTTCGCCGGCGCACCTTCTCCCGAAGTTACGGTGCCATTTTGCCTAGTTCCTTCACCCGAGTTCTCTCAAGCGCCTTGGTATTCTCTACCTAACCACCTGTGTCGGTTTGGGGTACGGTTCCCAGTTATCTGAAGCTTAGGAGCTTTTCTTGGAAGCATGGTATCAACCACTTCATCGCCTAAAGGCAACTCGTCATCAGCTCTCGGCCTTGAAATCCCGGATTTGCCTAAGATTTCAGCCTACCACCTTAAACCTGGACAACCAACGCCAGGCTGGCCTAACCTTCTCCGTCCCTCCATCGCAATAACTGGAAGTACAGGAATATTAACCTGTTTTCCATCGACTACGCTTTTCAGCCTCGCCTTAGGGACCGACTAACCCTGCGTCGATTAACGTTGCGCAGGAAACCTTGGTCTTTCGGCGTGCGAGTTTTTCACTCGCATTGTCGTTACTCATGTCAGCATTCGCACTTCTGATACCTCCAGCAAGCTTCTCAACTCACCTTCACAGGCTTACAGAACGCTCCTCTACCGCATCACCATAAGGTGATACCCGTAGCTTCGGTGCATGGTTTGAGCCCCGTTACATCTTCCGCGCAGGCCGACTCGACTAGTGAGCTATTACGCTTTCTTTAAAGGGTGGCTGCTTCTAAGCCAACCTCCTAGCTGTCTAAGCCTTCCCACATCGTTTCCCACTTAACCATGACTTTGGGACCTTAGCTGACGGTCTGGGTTGTTTCCCTTTTCACGACGGACGTTAGCACCCGCCGTGTGTCTCCCATGCTCGGCACTTGTAGGTATTCGGAGTTTGCATCGGTTTGGTAAGTCGGGATGACCCCCTAGCCGAAACAGTGCTCTACCCCCTACAGTGATACATGAGGCGCTACCTAAATAGCTTTCGAGGAGAACCAGCTATCTCCGAGCTTGATTAGCCTTTCACTCCGATCCACAGGTCATCCGCTAACTTTTCAACGGTAGTCGGTTCGGTCCTCCAGTCAGTGTTACCTAACCTTCAACCTGCCCATGGATAGATCGCCCGGTTTCGGGTCTATACCCAGCGACTAAACGCCCTATTAAGACTCGCTTTCGCTACGCCTCCCCTATTCGGTTAAGCTCGCCACTGAATATAAGTCGCTGACCCATTATACAAAAGGTACGCAGTCACCTAACAAAGTAGGCTCCCACTGCTTGTACGCATACGGTTTCAGGTTCTATTTCACTCCCCTCTCCGGGGTTCTTTTCGCCTTTCCCTCACGGTACTGGTTCACTATCGGTCAGTCAGTAGTATTTAGCCTTGGAGGATGGTCCCCCCATATTCAGACAAAGTTTCTCGTGCTCCGTCCTACTCGATTTCATTGATAAGAGATTTTCGTGTACGGGGCTATCACCCACTATGGCTGCACTTTCCAGAGCATTCCACTAATCTCAAATCAACTTAAGGGCTGGTCCCCGTTCGCTCGCCACTACTAAGGGAATCTCGGTTGATTTCTTTTCCTCAGGGTACTTAGATGTTTCAGTTCCCCTGGTTCGCCTCTTGCACCTATGTATTCAGTACAAGATAACCAGCTTGTGCTGGCTGGGTTCCCCCATTCAGAGATCTCTGGATCACAGTCTGTTTGCCGACTCCCCAAAGCTTTTCGCAGGCTACCACGTCTTTCATCGCCTCTGACTGCCAAGGCATCCACCGTATGCGCTTCTTCACTTGACCATATAACCCCAAGCAATCTGGTTATACTGTGAAGACGACATTCGCCGAAAATTCGCACGTCGCTCTTACGAGCAGAACTCACAAATTTTACCTTAGCCTGAATTCCAGCAGTGAAACTGGTCTTCAGTCTATTTCTATCACATATCCGAATTTTTAAAGAACGGTCTGACAAAAATCAGAAATCAACATTCACGCTGGAATGTTCATTTCTGTATTCTGAACAGTGCTGCAAACCTTAAGCCTGAAGGATTGGTGGAGCCAAGCGGGATCGAACCGCTGACCTCCTGCGTGCAAGGCAGGCGCTCTCCCAGCTGAGCTATGGCCCCGTATTCTACGGCTGAACCAAGTAATGGTAGGTCTGGGCAGATTTGAACTGCCGACCTCACCCTTATCAGGGGTGCGCTCTAACCAACTGAGCTACAGACCTATAACAGGGTCGCTTTACAACATCGTCTTTTACAATGAATCAAGCAATTCGTGTGGGAGCTCATCAGCAGGCTGATGTCGTCGATTAAGGAGGTGATCCAGCCGCAGGTTCCCCTACGGCTACCTTGTTACGACTTCACCCCAGTCATGAATCACACCGTGGTAACCGTCCTCCCGAAGGTTAGACTAGCTACTTCTGGTGCAACCCACTCCCATGGTGTGACGGGCGGTGTGTACAAGGCCCGGGAACGTATTCACCGCGACATTCTGATTCGCGATTACTAGCGATTCCGACTTCACGCAGTCGAGTTGCAGACTGCGATCCGGACTACGATCGGTTTTGTGAGATTAGCTCCACCTCGCGGCTTGGCAACCCTCTGTACCGACCATTGTAGCACGTGTGTAGCCCAGGCCGTAAGGGCCATGATGACTTGACGTCATCCCCACCTTCCTCCGGTTTGTCACCGGCAGTCTCCTTAGAGTGCCCACCATAACGTGCTGGTAACTAAGGACAAGGGTTGCGCTCGTTACGGGACTTAACCCAACATCTCACGACACGAGCTGACGACAGCCATGCAGCACCTGTGTCAGAGTTCCCGAAGGCACCCATCCATCTCTGGAAAGTTCTCTGCATGTCAAGGCCTGGTAAGGTTCTTCGCGTTGCTTCGAATTAAACCACATGCTCCACCGCTTGTGCGGGCCCCCGTCAATTCATTTGAGTTTTAACCTTGCGGCCGTACTCCCCAGGCGGTCAACTTAATGCGTTAGCTGCGCCACTAAAATCTCAAGGATTCCAACGGCTAGTTGACATCGTTTACGGCGTGGACTACCAGGGTATCTAATCCTGTTTGCTCCCCACGCTTTCGCACCTCAGTGTCAGTATCAGTCCAGGTGGTCGCCTTCGCCACTGGTGTTCCTTCCTATATCTACGCATTTCACCGCTACACAGGAAATTCCACCACCCTCTACCGTACTCTAGCTTGCCAGTTTTGGATGCAGTTCCCAGGTTGAGCCCGGGGCTTTCACATCCAACTTAACAAACCACCTACGCGCGCTTTACGCCCAGTAATTCCGATTAACGCTTGCACCCTCTGTATTACCGCGGCTGCTGGCACAGAGTTAGCCGGTGCTTATTCTGTCGGTAACGTCAAAATTGCAGAGTATTAATCTACAACCCTTCCTCCCAACTTAAAGTGCTTTACAATCCGAAGACCTTCTTCACACACGCGGCATGGCTGGATCAGGCTTTCGCCCATTGTCCAATATTCCCCACTGCTGCCTCCCGTAGGAGTCTGGACCGTGTCTCAGTTCCAGTGTGACTGATCATCCTCTCAGACCAGTTACGGATCGTCGCCTTGGTGAGCCATTACCTCACCAACAAGCTAATCCGACCTAGGCTCATCTGATAGCGCAAGGCCCGAAGGTCCCCTGCTTTCTCCCGTAGGACGTATGCGGTATTAGCGTTCCTTTCGAAACGTTGTCCCCCACTACCAGGCAGATTCCTAGGCATTACTCACCCGTCCGCCGCTGAATCAAGGAGCAAGCTCCCGTCATCCGCTCGACTTGCATGTGTTAGGCCTGCCGCCAGCGTTCAATCTGAGCCATGATCAAACTCTTCAGTTCAATACTGCTTGGGTTTTTAAGAAACCCTAAACTTGGCTCAGCAATCTCAAATGACTATGTGATTTCTCGCATGGCCACTTGTGATGCTGATAATCTTTCTGACTATCAGTCCGTACTCACAAGCACCCACACGAATTGCTTGATTCGATTTGTTAAAGAGCGTTTGGCTGAGAGCGTTTCGTCTCAACCGAGGCGCGCATTCTACGCTTTCCTCACTGCCTGTCAAGCGTTTATTTTGAAGTTTTTTGAAGCGCCTTACTCGAAGACTTGAAACTTCAACCGCTGACCGACTTCCCCGCTGCGTTACTCGCTGCGAGGTGGCGAATAATACGCGCTTTGAATCTTGAGTCAACCCTTTGATTTAAAAACTTTTGCACACGTACCGCCCCATTCCCCGCAACTTAATGAGGCCGCGGTGAATCTGTAGATAAACCCACCACGGAGCGTAGCGGTAATGAGCGAGGCGCAAAGCGAGAAAACCCCGGGCCTGTCTGCAGACGAACAACAGGAGGTCAGCTCCAACCAGCCGCCACGTGCGGCAGTGCTCCACGAAACCATCCGGTTGCAGGGCGACCAGGAACTGGAACGTACATTGGCTGCGCTCTGGTGGTCAGCCCTTGCCGCTGGTTTGTCCATGGGGCTGTCACTGATGGCCATGGGTCTTCTGTACTCGCGTCTGCCGGACGGCGAGAGCGCGCAGGTCATCGCCAGTATCGGCTACAGCGCCGGCTTCCTAGCCGTCATCATCGCACGGCAGCAGTTGTTCACCGAGAACACTCTGACCGCCGTCCTGCCGGTGATGACGACGCCAACGCTAGGCAACTTCGGTCGCCTGCTGCGTCTCTGGGGCGTGGTCCTGGCCGGCAACCTGGCCGGTACCTTGCTGGTGGCCTGGGTAATGCTCGAACTGCCCATCTTCGATACCAAGACAGACATCGCGTTCCTGGAGGTGGGGCGTAAAGTAATGGAGAACGACGTTAGCCAGATGTTTGCCAAAGGCATCGTATCCGGCTGGATGATCGCCACCATGGTCTGGATGATCCCCTCCATGGAGCACGCCAAGATCTGGATCATCCTGGTCATCACCTACCTCATGGCATTGGGCGACTTTACCCACATCGTGGTGGGGTCGGTAGAGGTCTCGTATCTGGTCTGGGCAGGTGAAGAAACCTGGAGCAACTTCTTGCTGCACTTTGCCCTGCCTACGCTGGCCGGCAACATCATCGGCGGCAGTCTCATCTTTGGTCTGATCAGCCATGCCCAGGTGCGCAGCGACAGCGGCAAATCGCCGTCGCAGTTACTCAAAGATGAACAGCCCTCGCGAAAACGCCAAGGCGATCAGCAAAAATGAAACGTAGCCTTACCGCGTGCGGGTAACATCTCTTTTTCTTCTATAAGGAAGCTGGGCAAAGGCGTGCCGACAACGCTGCCCAGCTTTCCCGTCTTCTTTCAGATCCCAGTCAGGCATACTCGCCTCCACTGCTCGCATCACCCGTGATTTGGCTTGCAAGGCCATGTCTCGTGCACCGCCCATGGCCCAGAATACTCGCGCACGTTAAGCGATAAGCGCTCCGACAGAGATCACACCCATGGACACACGCACCGGCAAGGGCCTTTCGTTTGCCAAACGGATTTATCTGCCACGGGTACTGGGCAAGGGTGTGGGGCTTTTCGCGGTAATGGCCGCAGTGCAACCCCTGTCTCCCCCCGCCTGGGTTTGGGCATTCATGCTGTTCAACGGCTTGCTGTGGCCACATTTGGCCTATCTGTGGGCGGCCCGGTCCAAAACCCCCTACCAGGCCGAGCAACGCAACTTTTTTCTTGATTCGCTAATGGGTGGGTTCTGGGCCGGTGCCATGCAGTTCAATCCGCTGCCGACGGTTACCGTTCTATCGATGATCACCATGAACAACGTCGCAGCCGGCGGCAAGGCCTTGGCTATTCGCGCAGGCATGGCGCAAGTGGCAGGCATGCTTACGGCTTGCGTCTTGCTGGGGGCGGAATTTCAACCCGACGCCACCGCCTTTCAGGTCTACGCCTGCCTGCCGATGCTGACGTTGTACCCGGCGGCGCTAGGGTGGGTCTGCTATCGACTGGCAATCAAGCTGGCCGAGCACAAACGCCGACTCAACACCCTCAGCCTGACCGATAGCCTGACCGGGCTGCTCAACCACGGCGCCTGGAAAGACCTTATGGCGAGGCGTTTTCACGGGTGCAGGAAACAGCGCAGTGAAGCGGTAGTTGCCCTGATCGACATCGATCATTTCAAGACCATCAACGACACTTTCGGCCATGTGGTGGGCGATCAGGTGCTGCGCCAGGTGAGCATCGAGTTGCGCGGCGCCCTGCGCGAGGGCGACAAGGCCGGTCGCTACGGGGGTGACGAGTTTTGCGTGATACTGCCGAGCACCACCGAAGCCCAGGCCTGCCAGGCCATGGAGCGCCTGCGCGAGCGCGTGGCGGCCTACCGCGACCCGCAGACACCGCACCTGCGCATCAGCTTGAGCATTGGCCTGTGCCCGTTCGACCCCTCGCTGGAGACGCCCGACGGCTGGTTACGCCAGGCGGACACCGCTTTGTATGTAGCCAAGCGCAACGGCCGGGATCGCGTCATGGCCACTCATCGTGCCGATACCAGCGTGACGCCTTCTGCCGAGCCCCCCGCCTTCATATCGCTGGCGCGATGACGCCTGCCGGGTGCAAGCGCCGCTCGGCCACAATCTCCGGCAGGTCGTGCCGACGAAGGTAGGCCCTGAGCGGCTCACTCACATTCAGCCGCTCATCCATGCGTTGCTCCAGCAACAGGCCCAGCCGCTCGCGACACAAGGCCATGCGATGCCCCTGTTCGGGTCGCCATACGAACTCGTTGCTGGGGGTGATGCTGTCGTCGGCGATATCCATGCCGAAGGCATCCTCGGAGAAACGCACGATATAGAGGCCACGTTTACCGTGAAAGCCGACGAAGCCCTTGAGCTGCTCGGCTGCATTGCAGATATCCTGGGATGTAATGGTCATGCCCCACCTCACGATGAATGGAACGCGCTGCGTAGCCTTCAAACGGAAATGCTTGCCGCTGCCAGCCACGCCCGCGCGTAACGGCCCACGTCGCCGGAACAAATGCCAGGCAAAAAAATGGGCGACCGAAGTCGCCCTAAATGCCTTGCGTGCTCGTGAATCGAGAAGGTCAAGGGCGCTTGCGCTTGCTCGAGTCCTTCCAGATGAAAATGCCTAGACCGGCGAAGAAAGCCACCATCAACCCCACCGTTACCACGCCTGCGATAACCACGTTGTCGAAGAACATGCCGACCTCTCCATTTGTTTGCCGTTGTCCGATGGGAGAACAGTAACCAATGTCAGGCGGGAGGAAATTGACCAGGGTCAATGACGCCCGGGGACGGGCGCGCGGGCGGGTGCAGGGTTGACCTGCGTCAAGCATCAGCGTTTCTTGGGCTTGCGCTTGGACTTCTTCTTGGCAGCATTCAAGGGCAGTGCCTGCTCGAAAGCATCGCGCATCTCGTTCAGGCGCTTTTCCTTGATGTCATGCACGCGGCGTGCACGTTCGGCATCGAAATCAATGAGATTGTCTTGGCTCATACTGGGCTCTACACGCTACGGATACTGCATGATGGGGCCAGAACCAGACGCTTGCCAGTCCCGTTTCATACTTCGATGTCCACCAGCAGCCCCTGGCGCACGGGCTCACCCATCAAGGGCACCACTGGCACGGTGTTGTCGGCGTTGACCTCATGGCCCGGCAACGCGTCGAATCGCTCATCGTTACCTTTGCCTTTACCCTGGCGTTGCTGCTGCCGGCGCTGCTCCTCTCGCAGCAGCAACTGCTGTTCCTGCGGGTCACGTTGGCGCTTGAGGTCGATTGCACTTTCACCGGATGCAGGCTGCGCCGGCACTACCGGCTTTATATCCGGGGTCGGTTTGACCGGGTCCTGCTGCGAGGTGACCGGGGCAGCGCTGAGCGGAATGATCGGTGGCAGCATGGCGGTTCTCCTGTAGCCCTGTATCGGCAGCCCTGCCGCTGCCTTGAAGTCATGGACAACTTCTAGCCCGGTTCGTCCGCCGCCTCATCCTGGTCCTGCAAGGCGGTTTCGCTCCAGGGACGCTGGTAGACCTGCTGCCACACTGCATCCATATGAGCCCGAACCCAGGCCGGGGCGGCCCTGAGCGAGGCACTGTCCTGGCGCTCGCCGCCGATCGGATCTTCGCCGGCCGGCGTGATCAGCGACTGGCCCGTGATGCTGTAGACCCTTTGCCCGTCCCGCATCTCGATGGCGATGTCATGGGGCTCGACACCTCCTCCGCAGAACGCATGGCTGGCCACTGTCACCTCGGCCGCACCGTTCTGGTCGAGGTCGGCCACGCCGCTGACATCGGTGTAGAAGTCCACGTCCAGGTCCAAACCCGGACACGTGGTTTGCTGATCGATCTGCCAGCGCGCCTGGAAGGCCTCCTGCGCCTTGCTTCGGCCGTACAAGGTCGCCTTGAGCACGACCTTGTCCACTTCCTGCTCACTTTCAGGGTCGCTGGCCTGGCCATCGACACGGCTCAAGACCAGCAGCCCTTCGCCGTCACTGTCGCGGTAGTGCACGCTCTTGAGCGGTGCCTGCACGCCCAGCACCTCCAGTTGCTCCATGGGGATAGGTGGCAACATTTCGAAGGTCTTCGGCTCGCAGCCTGCCACGAGCAGACCGCCGACTGTGAGGCTCAAGACAACGCAAAGAGGCTTGGCAGGCATGGGATGCAGAACCCTCGTCGGCACGGCAGGAAGCGACGAAACGGCTAGACTGATGCACCGGCCGAGACCGTTCGGCACCCTCAGGTGCACTCGGCACTTTGGTCTGCCCGGCCGATCCGTTAACATAATCGGCTTTTCATCGCGGGAGTGCAGGCAGTATGGCGCAGCAGTATCAACCGGGGCAACGCTGGATCAGCGACAGCGAGGCAGAGCTCGGCCTGGGTACCATCCTGGCGCAGGATGGCCGCCTCCTGACCGTCCTCTACCCGGCCACTGGCGATACCCGCCAATATTCCCTGCGCAATGCGCCGCTGACACGCGTGCGCTTCTCGCCAGGTGACCAGATCACTCACTTCGAAGGTTGGAAGTTGACCGTGCGGGAAGTCGAGGACATCGACGGCCTGATGGTCTATCACGGGCTCGACGGGCAGAATCAGCCCCGCACGATGCCGGAGACCCAGCTGTCGAACTTCATCCAGTTCCGCCTGGCCAGCGACCGCCTGTTCGCCGGCCAGATCGACCCGCTGTCCTGGTTCAGCCTGCGCTACAACACCCTGCAGCATACCAGCAAGCAGATGCAGTCCACGCTGTGGGGCCTGGGCGGCTGCCGTGCCCAGCCCATCGCCCACCAGTTGCACATCGCCCGCGAAGTAGCCGACCGCAGCGCACCTCGCGTACTGCTCGCCGACGAAGTGGGCCTGGGCAAGACCATCGAGGCAGGCCTGGTGATTCATCGCCAACTGCTGACCGGCCGCGCCAGCCGGGTGCTGATCCTGGTGCCCGAGAACCTTCAGCATCAATGGCTGGTGGAAATGCGCCGGCGCTTCAACCTGCAGGTCGCCCTGTTCGATGCCGAACGGTTCATTGAAAGTGATGCCAGCAACCCCTTCGAGGACGCCCAGCTCGCGCTGGTCGCACTGGAGTGGCTGGTCGACGACGAGAAAGCCCAGGATGCGCTGTTCGCGGCGGGCTGGGACCTGATGGTGGTCGATGAGGCGCACCACTTGGTCTGGCACGAGGAACACGCCAGCGCCGAATATGCACTGGTCGAACAGCTGGCTCAGGTCATTCCCGGCGTGCTGCTGCTCACTGCAACCCCTGAACAATTGGGCCAGGACAGCCATTTCGCGCGTCTGCGCCTGCTCGACCCCAACCGTTTCCATGACCTGGCGGCCTTCCGCGCCGAAAGCGAGCACTACCGGCCAGTGGCCGAGGCAGTGCAGGAACTGCTGGACGAGGGGCGCTTGTCGCCGAAGGCCCACGCCACCATCCAGGGTTTCCTCGGGGCCGAGGGAGACGCGCTGCTCGCGGCGGTCAACGACGGAGACAGCCAGGCCAGCGCCCGACTGATCCGCGAGCTGCTCGATCGCCATGGCACGGGCCGAGTGCTGTTCCGCAACACCCGTGCCGCCATCCAGGGGTTCCCTGAGCGGCAGTTGCACCCTCACCCACTGCCTAACCCAGAGCAATACGCCAGCTTGCCTGAGGGCGAACACGCCGAGCTCTACCCTGAGGTCGCGTTCCAGTCCCAAGTGGACCAGGCGCAGGAAGAGCGCTGGTGGCGCTTCGACCCGCGGGTCGACTGGCTGATCGACACCTTGAAAATGCTCAAGCGCACCAAGGTGCTGGTCATTTGCGCCCATGCCGAGACCGCCATGGACCTGGAAGACGCCCTGCGCGTGCGTTCCGGGATTCCGGCTTCGGTCTTCCACGAGGGCATGAGCATCCTGGAGCGCGACCGCGCGGCGGCCTACTTCGCCGATGAAGAATTCGGCGCCCAGGTGCTGATCTGCTCGGAAATCGGCAGCGAGGGGCGCAACTTCCAGTTCGCTCATCACCTGGTGATGTTCGACTTGCCTGCCCACCCCGACCTGCTCGAACAACGTATCGGCCGTCTGGACCGTATCGGCCAGAAGCACACCATCGAGTTGCACGTGCCGTACCTGCAAGGCACGCCGCAAGCGCACCTGTTCCAGTGGTACCACGAAGGGCTCAACGCCTTCCTCAACACCTGCCCCACCGGTAACGCCCTGCAGCATCAGTTCGGCCCCCGCCTGCTGGCACTGCTCGACAGCGATGACAGCAAGGCCTGGGACAGCCTGGTCAACGAAGCGCGAAGCGAACGTGAGCGGTTCGAAGCCGAGCTGCATACCGGCCGTGACCGCTTGCTCGAACTCAATTCCGGTGGTGCCGGCGAAGGTGAAGCGCTGGTCGAGGCCATCCTTGAGCAGGACGATCAGTTCGCCCTGCCGATCTACATGGAGACCCTGTTCGATGCGTTCGGTATCGACAGTGAAGACCATTCGGAAAACGCGCTGATCCTGAAGCCCAGCGAGAAGATGCTCGATGCCAGCTTCCCCTTGGGCGATGACGAAGGTGTGACCATCACCTATGACCGCGGCCAGGCGCTGTCGCGTGAAGACATGCAGTTCCTGACCTGGGAGCACCCGATGGTGCAAGGCGGCATGGACCTGGTGCTGTCCGGCTCGATGGGCAATACCGCTGTGGCGCTGATCAAGAACAAGGCGCTCAAGCCTGGGACCGTGCTGCTCGAGTTGCTGTTCGTCAGCGAGGTGGTCGCGCCGCGCAGCTTGCAACTGGGCCGGTACCTGCCGCCAGCCGCCCTGCGCTGCCTGCTTGATGCCAACGGCAATGACCTGGCGTCGCGGGTAGCATTCGAGACCCTGAACGATCAGCTCGAAAGCGTACCCCGTGCCAGTGCCAACAAGTTCGTCCAGGCACAGCGCGACGTGCTTGCAAAGCGTATCGGCAGCGGCGAAGAAAAGATCGTCCCGCTACACGAGCAACGGGTGGCCGAAGCCCAACGACGCCTGGCCGCCGAGGCCGACGAAGAGCTCGCACGCCTGGTGGCACTGCAAGCGGTCAACCCAAGCGTGAGGGACAGTGAAATCGACGCGTTGCGCAAGCAGCGCGAAGAGGGCCTGGCCATGTTGGCCAAAGCAGCGCTGCGCCTTGAAGCGATCCGCGTACTGGTCGCAGGCTGACCGCAGCGGGCCCGCCTGACCTGCAGCGGCCTTACCCGTCTTGGGATGAGGCCGCTGCAGGTCAGACCGTCCCAACCTCGCGCGGTTTCCCTACCGCGCGCTTGGGCAGCACCTAGTCCTGGCGTTTGATTCGATACTGCTCGACCAAGGTCGAAGGGTCCTGGTCCAGGTAACCCTGACTGCCGTGCAAGCGCATCAATTGGGCAGCCAGACCCGTCAACGGTGTCGCCGCGCCCTGTTCGCGTGAAAACTTCACGGCACCATCCAGGTCCTTGAGCAGCGTTCGCACATGCCACTTTATGGGAGCGAAACGGCTTTCTGCCATCTGCGGGGCCAATATCTGCAAAGGCTTGGAATCAGCAAATCCGCCTGCCAGGGCCTGGGCGATCAACCCGGCGTCCACCCCGGAACGCTCGGCCAGCGCGATGACCTCGGCAATGACCAGGGCATTGCACGCCACGATCATCTGGTTGCAGGCCTTGGTCACTTGGCCCGCGCCAACGCCCCCCATGTGCGTCACCCGCTGACCAAGTACCTCCAGCACTGGGCGAGCACGCGCCAGGTCAGCCTCCTCCCCGCCCACCATGATGGCCAGTGTACCTGCCTGCGCGCCCGCCGTGCCGCCGGACACCGGGGCATCCAGCCAGGCCATCCCACACAAGGCGCCCAGTTGGGCTGCCATTTCCCGGGTAGCGCCAGGCTCCAGGCTGGAAAAATCCACCAGTAGCTGGCCCTGCCGCCCGCCTGCAGCAACGCCCTGATCGCCAAATACCACCTCGCGCACCACGGCGGTATCGGCCAGGCATAGCAATACCATGTCCACCTGCCGTGCAAGCTCGGCGGGGCTTGCGGCCAGTCGTGCGCCTGCGGCAACCAGCGCCTGGCATTTTTCCGGGCTGCGGTTCCATACCCACAGCCGATAGCCGGCCGCCAGCAGGCGCTTGCACATCGGCAGGCCCATCAGACCGACACCAGCGAAACCAAGTGAAGGTAATGCGTTGCTCATCAGGTACTCCTGGCTGAAAAAAGGGCTGGGGCAACGCCGCGCTGCGTGACTGCGGCGACGACCACCTTTACGCATGCCGTAAACTGTTACCGCCACGCCGAATTGTTACTTACCTCTACCTCAATTGAGCAATGACGAGCACCCAAAAGAGGCGCCTGCGCGTTTTCGCGCACCAAAAAAGCACAAGGCTGCTATTCACTGCCTGACTTGAATGACGATGAACGGCGCCACAACCACCGCCCAGATCTCTGGATCGCGGGTTTGCAGTTCACTGGCCTGTTCTGCCGTCACCGGGCCGACAGTGCCATCAGTGCGCCACTTATCGAAGAGATCACTGCGGTTTTCGGCCATTGCCGTGGCCACGGTGATCAGATCCAGGGCGGGATCGACCCAAATCAGGTCACCTTTTGCCCAGAATCTTTCCAGGGCTTTCCACTCGATGGTGGCGGTCTCTCCGAGCAATTTGGCATAGAGGGTGCTTGTTCGATCAGTCATGGGAATATCCGCTGGAAATCTGGCTTTGAAAGGGCCGGCATTTTTGCAGAAAAACCTGGTTTCAAATATGCAATTGGCTGGCAGGCCGCGTCTTTTCGAGGTGCGACTGCCAATATAGGCCATCTGATGGCGCCTTTTTGTACTTTAGTGTCAAGCAAGCGACAACCGTGAAACCAGGCGCTTTTTGCCCGCTTTTCAAGCGCGCAGACAGCGCTCTACACTGTACCGGTACAGTTCCGGGACATGTTCCGGGGAAGGTGGGCTTGCGCGTTGGCATGACCACGCCGCAACCCGCCTGGTCTGTAGCCCTGGCCGCCAGGACTATAAGAATTACAACAGAATGAGTGGAGCACTATGATCAAGATTTCCAAGCTGTTCGCTGCAATGGTTCTGGCCGGGGTAGCCAGCCATTCGTTTGCCGCCGACACCATCAAGATCGGGATCGCCGGGCCCAAGACCGGCCCCGTGACCCAGTATGGCGACATGCAGTTCATCGGTGCCAAGCAAGCCATCAAGGACATCAACGCCGCAGGCGGTGTCGATGGCAAGATGCTCGAAGCCAAGGAATACGACGACGCCTGCGACCCTAAACAGGCCGTGGCCGTCGCCAACAAAGTGGTCAACGACGGCGTCAAGTTCGTCATCGGCCACCTGTGCTCCAGCTCTACCCAGCCAGCGTCCGACATCTACGAAGACGAAGGCGTGATCATGATCACCCCGGCGGCAACGTCCCCGGAAATCACCTCCCGCGGCTACAAGCTGATCTTCCGCACCATCGGCCTGGACAGCGCCCAAGGCCCTGCCGCCGGCAACTACATCGCCGACCACGTCAAGCCCAAGGTAGTCGCGGTACTGCACGACAAACAGCAGTACGGTGAAGGCATCGCCACGGCCGTCAAGCAGACCCTGGAGCAAAAAGGCACCAAGGTTGCCGTGTTCGAAGGCCTCAACGCCGGCGACAAGGACTTCTCGTCCATCATCCAGAAGCTCAAGCAGAACAACGTCGATTTCGTGTACTACGGCGGCTACCACCCAGAGCTGGGCCTGATCCTGCGTCAAGCGCAGGAAAAAGGCCTGAAAGCCAAGTTCATGGGCCCGGAAGGCGTGGGTAACGACTCCATTTCGCAAATCGCCCAGAATGCCTCCGAAGGCCTGCTGGTCACCCTGCCCAAGTCGTTCGATGCCGACCCTGAGAACAAGAAGATCGTCGACGCGATCAAGGCTGACGGCAAGGACCCGAGCGGCCCGTTCGTCTTCCCTGCCTACTCGGCCGTCGAGCTGATCGCCCAAGGCATCAAAGCCGCGAAATCCGAGGACACCGACAAGGTGGCCGAGGCTATCCACAGTGGCTCGTTCAAGACCCCTACCGGCACCCTGGCCTATGACGACAAGGGTGACCTCAAAGACTTCAAGTTCGTGGTTTACGAATGGCACTTCGGCAAACCGAAGACTGAAGTCTCCCCTCAGTAACAAGCGTGACTAATAGCTGACCGAGAAGCCCACTGTGCGAGCAGTGGGCTTTGTTTTACGAGGTTCATGGGCCCGCCCCCGCGATCCGGGGACGGGCTCACCTGAAAATCTTAAAACCGTCACCCGCGGTTTCCTGGCCGTACCCCCGGCCAGCGAAATGCAAATCAGGTTTTTAGGAGCGCTGTAATGCCTGAGATCTACCATTTCTTCCAACAACTGGTTAATGGATTGACCATCGGCAGCACCTATGCCTTGATCGCCATCGGCTACACGATGGTGTACGGCATCATCGGCATGATCAACTTCGCCCACGGCGAGGTTTACATGATCGGCTCGTATGTGGCGTTCATCGCCTTGGCGGGTCTGGCCATGATGGGTATTCATTCGCTGCCGATCCTGATGACCGTTGCCTTCGTCGCGACCATTTTCGTGACCAGTGCCTATGGCTACAGCATCGAACGGGTTGCCTACCGCCCGCTGCGCAACAGTAACCGGCTGATTCCGCTGATTTCTGCCATCGGTATGTCGATTTTCCTGCAGAACACCGTGCTGTTGTCCCAAGACTCCAAGGACAAGTCCATTCCCAACCTGATTCCGGGCAGCTTCTCGTTCGGACCAGGCGGCGCAGAAGAAGTCCTGGTGTCCTACATGCAAGTACTGGTGTTCGTGGTAACACTGGTGGCCATGACCCTGCTGACCCTGTTCATCTCCCGTTCGCGACTGGGCCGCGCGTGTCGCGCCTGCGCCGAGGACATCAAGATGGCCAACTTGCTGGGCATCAACACCAACAACATCATCGCCCTCACCTTCGTCATCGGTGCTGCCCTGGCGGCCGTCGCGGCCGTGCTGCTGAGCATGCAATACGGGGTCATCAACCCTAACGCCGGCTTCCTGGTTGGCCTGAAGGCCTTTACCGCCGCGGTGCTAGGCGGTATCGGCAGCATTCCGGGCGCCATGCTCGGTGGGCTGGTGCTGGGTGTGGCCGAAGCGTTCGGCGCCGACATCTTCGGCGACCAGTACAAGGACGTCGTGGCATTCGGCTTGTTGGTTCTCGTCCTGTTGTTCCGGCCGACCGGCATCCTGGGCCGCCCGGAGGTTGAAAAAGTATGAACAAGAATCTCAAACCGGCGTTTTTCAGCGCCTTGCTGGTATGGGCCGTGGCCTTCCCGGTGCTGGGCCTGAAGCTGAGCATCGACGGCATTAGCCTGGTGGTGCATAGCCAGGGCTCGTTCACTATCAGCATCATCGCCGTGTGCTCGGTGCTGATGTTCCTGCGCGTGCTGTTCGACCGGCAGTGGAGCTCGGTGATGAGCCGTCGCTCGGACCGCAAGCTGATCCCACCTGCGCTAAGCAACTACCTGACCCTTCCCAAAACCCAGCGCTGGGTGATTCTTGGGCTGGTCGTGGTGGCCCTGATCTGGCCCTTCTTCGGATCGCGCGGCGCGGTCGACATCGCCACCCTGATCCTGATCTACGTGTTGCTCGGCCTTGGCCTGAACATCGTGGTCGGCCTGGCCGGGTTGCTGGACCTGGGGTATGTGGGCTTCTACGCCGTGGGTGCCTACAGCTACGCCATGCTGTCGCACTATCTGGGGTGGAGTTTCTGGGTCTGCCTGCCGATTGCCGGACTGATGGCCGCCACCTTTGGCTTCCTGCTCGGTTTTCCGGTGTTGCGCCTGCGGGGGGACTACCTGGCGATCGTGACGCTGGGCTTCGGCGAGATCATTCGCCTGTTCCTGCGTAACCTCACCGACTGGACCGGTGGCCCCAACGGCATCAGCAACATTCCCAAGCCCGAATTCTTCGGCCTTACCTTCGAGCGACGCGCCGCCGAGGGCATGCAGACCTTCCACGAGTATTTCGGCCTGCCCTACAACTCGATCAACAAGGTCATCTTCCTGTACCTGGTTGCACTGTTGCTGGCACTGCTTGCGCTGTTCGTGATCAACCGCTTGTTGCGCATGCCCATCGGCCGTGCCTGGGAAGCGTTGCGCGAAGACGAGATCGCCTGCCGTGCCCTGGGCCTGAACCCCACCGTGATCAAACTCTCGGCCTTCACCCTGGGTGCCTGCTTCGCAGGCTTTGCCGGCAGCTTCTTTGCCGCTCGCCAAGGGCTGGTGACGCCGGAATCGTTCACGTTCATCGAGTCGGCCATCATCCTGGCCATTGTGGTGCTCGGCGGCATGGGCTCGCAGCTCGGCGTGATCCTCGCTGCCATCGTCATGATCCTGCTGCCGGAGCTGATGCGCGAATTCAGTGAATACCGGATGCTGATGTTCGGTGCGCTGATGGTGCTGATGATGATCTGGCGTCCGCAAGGTCTGCTGCCAATGCAACGTCCCCACATGGAGCTGCGTCGATGAGCCGCGAAATTCTGCAAGTCAGCGGCCTTAGCATGCGCTTCGGCGGCTTGTTGGCGGTCAATGGCGTAGGCCTGACCGTCAAGGAAAAACAAGTGGTGGCGCTGATCGGTCCGAACGGCGCCGGCAAGACCACGGTGTTCAACTGCCTGACCGGTTTCTACCGGCCCAGCGGCGGCACCATCCTGCTCGATGGCGAGCCCATCCAAGGCCTGGCCGGGCACCAGATCGCGCGCAAGGGAGTGGTACGCACCTTCCAGAACGTGCGCCTGTTCAAGGAAATGACGGCGCTCGAAAACCTGCTGATCGCCCAGCACCGGCACTTGAACACCAACTTCTTCGCCGGGCTGTTCAAGACCCCGGGGTTTCGCCGCAGTGAAAAGGAAGCCATGGAGCGGGCGCAGTACTGGCTGGACAAGGTCAACCTGACCGAATTCGCCAATCGCACCGCCGGCACCCTCGCCTACGGCCAGCAACGGCGCCTGGAAATCGCCCGCTGCATGATGACCCGCCCGCGGATCATCATGCTCGACGAGCCGGCTGCCGGGTTGAACCCGAAAGAGACCGAGGACCTCAAGGCATTGATTGCCTATTTGCGTGAATCACACAACGTGACCGTGTTGCTGATCGAGCATGACATGAAGCTGGTGATGAGCATTTCCGATCACATCGTGGTCATCAACCAGGGCACGCCCCTGGCCCACGGCACGCCCCAGGAAATCCGCGATAACCCTGAAGTGATCAAAGCCTACCTGGGGGAAGCGTAAATGCTGAAGTTCGAGAACGTTTCCACTTTCTACGGCAAGATCCAGGCGCTGCACAGCGTCAACGTGGAGATCAACCAAGGCGAAATCGTCACCCTGATCGGCGCCAACGGCGCGGGCAAGTCCACTTTGCTCATGACCCTGTGCGGTTCACCCCAAGCCCACAGCGGCAGCATCAAGTACCTGGGCGAGGAGCTGGTCGGCCAGCCCTCCTCGCACATCATGCGCAAGAGCATTGCCGTGGTGCCCGAAGGCCGCCGGGTGTTCGCCCGGCTGACCGTCGAGGAGAACCTGGCCATGGGCGGGTTCTTCACCGACAAGGGCGACTATCAGGCGCAGTTGGACAAAGTGCTACAGCTGTTTCCGCGCCTGAAGGAGCGGTATGCCCAGCGCGGCGGCACCATGTCCGGGGGCGAACAGCAGATGCTGGCCATCGGGCGTGCCCTGATGAGCAAACCCAAGTTGCTGCTGCTCGACGAACCCTCCCTGGGCCTGGCACCGATCATCATCCAGCAGATCTTCGACATCATCGAACAACTGCGCCGTGATGGCGTGACAGTGTTCCTGGTAGAACAGAACGCCAACCAGGCGCTGAAGATCGCCGACCGGGCCTATGTGTTGGAGAATGGGCATGTGGTGATGCAGGGTACGGGCGAAGGGCTGCTGACCGATCCAAAAGTGCGTGACGCCTATCTAGGCGGTTGATGCCAGCGGGGCCTGCGAGGGCCCCGTTATCTCGACACTGCACGCTTGCACCCCCCGCTTCACGATCAAACAGCACGGACTGCGCGCAGGTGGCAGCCGTCTATTTATCTTCGCCGGGCTTGTATTGCCCCTGCCTGCCTCAGTAACGTGACGGCCTCTCGAACACCGGAGCCCGTCATGCGCCTGACCCCTTCCCTGCTACTGACCGCCTTGTTGCCCCTGTTCGCGGGCTGCCAGCTCCTGGCCGAAAAACCCGCCGACCCTGATATAGGCAGCACCCGCATGCAAGGCCAGGTTCACGCTGCCGGTGGGCAGTTGCTATTCAAGCCCTGCAACGAACCCCGCAGCTTCGTCATCAACGATGCCGCCGCCACGGGTATCCTGCAGGAAGCAGCGAACCTTGCAACCGGTGCCAACGACACCCTGTTCGCCGACGTGCGTGGCCGGCTTACAGGCAGCAAGCAGGCCAATACCGATGGGCAACTGGACCTGCGCCGCCTGTACCGCCTGGAACACGCCAGCAATGGGTGCATCGACCCCAACTTCAAGCAGCTCACCCTGCGAGCCGGTGGCCACAAGCCTGACTGGGACGTCAAGGCCAATAGCCGGGGCATGGTGCTCAACCGTGCCGACCAACCCCCGCTTGCCCTGCCCTTTCTGGAGGAGCAGGTACCCGGTGGCGGCTTGACCCTGACCAGCGAAGCCAATGGGCAGCGCGTCGAACTCTGGCTGGCGCCACAGCGCTGCATGGACCCGGCCACGGGCGCGTTCAACCATCTGCGCGCCGAGCTGCGCATTGATGGCACGACCCTGCAAGGCTGCGGTTATTACGGTGGCGCGCGCGATGACTGATGACCGGGCGGCTTAATCCTGCCAGTCGAGGCGGCTAAAGCTTTATACTTGGCGGTTTGTGTTAAGCCGCCGGCCGCCCATGGCCGGGATACTGGACCCTGCCATGCTACGAATCACCGAACTCAAGCTGCCCCTGGACCATCCCGATGAAGCACTGCGCGAGGCCATCGTCCAGCGCCTGGGCATCCGCGACGAGCAGCTGATCAGCTTCAACCTGTTCAAGCGCAGCTACGATGCGCGCAAGAAGAACACCGAACTGCTGTTCATCTACACCATCGACCTGCATGCCAGCAACGAAGAAGAGTTGCTGCGCAGGTTCGCCGACGACCATAACGTCGGGCCCGCGCCGGACGTGACCTACAAGTATGTCGCCCATGCTCCTGAGGGCCTGGGCGCAAGACCCATCGTGGTGGGCCTGGGCCCGTGCGGGATTTTCGCCGGTTTGCTGCTGGCGCAGATGGGCTTCAAGCCGATCATCCTCGAACGCGGCAAGGAAGTGCGCCAGCGCACCAAGGACACCTGGGGCCTGTGGCGCAAGAGCGTGCTCAACCCCGAGTCCAACGTGCAGTTCGGCGAAGGCGGAGCCGGGACATTCTCCGACGGCAAGCTGTACAGCCAGATCAAGGACCCGCAGCATCACGGCCGCAAGGTGTTGGAGGAGTTCGTCAAGGCCGGCGCGCCTGACGAGATCTTGTACATCAACAAGCCGCACATCGGCACCTTCCGCCTCACCGGCATGGTCGAGCAGATGCGCCAGGAAATGATCGCCCTGGGGGCCGAGGTTCGTTTCGAACAAAAGGTCACCGACCTGCTGATCGAAGAAGGTCAGGTTCAGGGCGTGGTGCTTGAAAGTGGGGAGCAGCTGCTTTCACGGCATGTGGTTCTGGCATTGGGCCATAGCGCCCGGGACACCTTCCGCATGTTGCATGCTCAGGGTGTGTACATGGAAGCCAAACCGTTTTCCGTCGGTTTCCGCATCGAGCACCCGCAATCGCTCATCGACAAGGCGCGCCTGGGCAAGTATGCAGGTCACCCCAAACTGGGTGCGGCGGACTACAAGCTGGTGTATCACGCCAAGAACGGGCGGTCGGTCTACAGCTTCTGCATGTGCCCAGGCGGCACGGTAGTGGCCGCCACCAGTGAACCCGGCCGCGTCGTCACCAATGGCATGAGCCAGTACTCACGCAACGAACGCAATGCCAACTCCGGCATCGTCGTCGGCATCGACCCGGAACGGGACTACCCCGGCGGCCCGCTGGCCGGCATCGAGTTGCAAGAGCGCCTGGAAGCGCACGCCTACGTCATGGGCGGGAGCAACTACCAAGCACCGGCGCAGCTGGTGGGCGATTTCGTGGCTGGCAAGCCTTCGACCGCACTGGGCAGTGTCGAGCCGTCCTACAAGCCTGGCGTGACCCTGGGTGACCTGGCGCCAAGCCTGCCGGCCTTCGCCATTGAGGCAATACGCGAGGCCTTGCCAGCCTTTGATCGGCAAATCAAGGGCTATAACCTGCATGACGCGGTGTTGACCGGGATCGAGACCCGCACCTCTTCGCCGCTTCGCATCACGCGGGGCGAAGATTTCCAGAGCCTGAACGTAAAGGGGCTGTTCCCTGCCGGCGAAGGGGCCGGTTATGCAGGTGGCATTCTGTCTGCAGGGGTTGATGGCATTCGGGTTGCTGAAGCGGTGGCCAAGGCCATGCTGGCCCAGTAACAAGCCCTGAAATGCTGGTACAAAAAACCCGACCAGGCCAGAAGCCTGATCGGGTTTTTTTTAGGGCGTTGATCAGTGCGAGACGCGGCTGGTGCCATCGACCGTCATGATGCGCACACGGTCGCCCACTCGGAAAATCTCGTTTTCCTGCACGGACTGCACATAGGCGCGCATGCTGCCGTCGTCTTCGCGCACCGTGATCTCCACACCCTGGGTACGGGTGATGCCCTCTTCGGCGGCCGAACCGGCCAGGCCACCGGCAACGGCACCAATCACGGCAGCGACGATGCTGCCACGCCCGCCACCGACGGCGCTGCCCGCCAGGCCACCCACTACGGCACCAGCGCCTCCGCCAATCGGCGTCTTGGTACCTTCGATCTTCACAGGGCGCAGCGATTCGATGGTGCCCATGCGCACGGTTTGCACACGGCGGGCCTCATCGCGCGAATAGCTGTCGCCGCTCAAGTTTGACGCACAGCCACCGAGTAGCAGCGCGGTGGCTGTGAAGGTCGCAACCAGCAAAGCGGATTTACGCATGGGTAGAATCTCCATAAGTCAGGTACTCATTAGACGCTGCACATTGACGGCTGTCACGGTACTCACTGCATAAAATTGCTTTCATTCAGCCAGCGTACAGCCAACGCGGTCAGGCAGGGCGCTTACCCATCAGACCAAGGATAACCATGGATTACTTCATCGTCGTGGTCGCCACCCTCGCCGGGTTGGGTTTCCACGCCTGGCTGTACGTGCGCATGCGGCGATGGATGGACCGTGACCTGGCGCTGTCACTGGCAGGTGGCGACCCGCACAAGCAGGCGTACATGCTGCAGCGGTTGCAACATGCGCGTCAGTCGAAGATGGGGCGCAAGGCACTGGCTCAGTGGCTTGCGCAGGAGGCGGCGGCGTATTCGCGCTGAAGAACAGAGCCGATGGGGCTATCTCGTAGCCCCGTGTATCAAGGCGCGAGACGCTCGCGATGCCAGCCTTGGGCCGCCTTGCGGTAGTTCAGGCGGTCATGCAGGCGACTGGCGCGCCCTTGCCAGAACTCGATGCGCTCTGGCAGCAGGCGATAGCCACCCCAATGCTCGGGGCAATGAGGCTGGGTGTCGGAGAAACGCGCCTCGGTCGTCTTGACCAAGGTTTCGAGCGCCTCGCGCCCAGCGATCACCTGGCTCTGGGGCGATGCCCAGGCGCCCAGGCGGCTGCCCAACGGCCTGACCTGGTAGTAATCGTCCGATTCCTTGGCCGAGACCTTCTCGACACGGCCCTCGATACGCACTTGCCGTTCGAGCGCCGGCCAGAAAAAGGTCATGGCGGCGAACGGGTTGGCCTGCAGCTGCCTACCCTTGGCGCTGTCGTAGTTGGTGAAGAACGTGAAGCCCTGCTCGTCCAGCCCCTTGAGCAACAGCACACGGCAGTGCGGTCGCCCATCGGCGTCCACCGTGGCCAGGGTCATGGCGTTAGCTTCCACCGGCGCCTGCTCTGTTTGCACGGCATCGCCGAACCATTGGTGAAACAAGGCGAACGGCTCGGCCGGGGCCTGAGCCTCGGTCAGGCCGTCGCGGGTGTAATCGCGGCGCATATCGGCCAGGGATTGGGTCATTGCTGCGTTCCTTGACGATCAGTTGGTCTTCGCAGGGCTGTTGGCAGCTACCTTCTTGTCAGTGGCAGCTTTCTTGGCGGCAGGTTTGGCGGCCGCCGCTTTTTTGGTCGCCGTCTTGGCCGGGGACTTGGCTTTGGCGGCAGGCTTCTTGGCAGCGGTTTTGCCGGCTGGCTTGGCTGCAGCTTTGCTTGGCTGGGCCTTGGCGGCTGTAGCCTTGGTCACAGGTGCCTTGGCATCCTGCACGGCTACCATGGCAGCCGGCGACGGCGTTGGCGTGGCCTGTTGATACTTGCTCAGCAGCGCGACCATGGTGTTCTGTGGGGTCAGCAGCATTTCCACGCGGCGGTTCAGTGCACGGCCTTCGGCACTGTCGTTGGCGGCGCGAGGCATCACCGAGCCCATGCCCTTGAGGATCAGGCGATCACGTTGCAACCCGCTCAGGCGGAAGATGGCCGATACCGAGGCAGCCCGCTCAAGGCTCAGCTTCTGGTTGGCAGCCACCACGCCACTGGTGTCGGCGTGGCCCAGCACCAGCACGGCCGTCTTGGGGTCGCCTTCGACCGTCTTGGCCACGCGGGTGATGGGGCCCAGGGTGACGGGCAACAACATGTTCGGACGGTCAGGGTTGTACGCGCCGTCTACTGGCAAGGTGACTGCCAGCACGTTGTCGCGCCGCTCGAGCTCCAGCTTGCTGTCCTTGATGGCCTCGCGCAGCTTGGGTTCGTACTCGTCCAACCAGGCCTGGGTGGCCTGTTGGTCGATCTTCGGCACCACCGGCCCTTGGGCCTGCTTCTGCTCACCGCCAAACGGCCACCACCAGCGGCTGCTGCTTTCGGATTTGGCGTCGGCCTTGGCGACCTTTTCCGTGACTGCTGCCTTCACTTCCTGTTCGGCGACCTTGTCCGAGCCGAATGGCCACCAGCTTGAACTGGCGCTCTTGGCAGAACCCTCGGGATGGCTGGCGCAGCCGGTGACAGCGGTCAGGCACAGGGCGAGTGCTAAGGTTTTATGTGAAGACATCAGCGATACACCATGAATTAGAAAGAAATTTTGCCCACACTCTTGAGGCGTCGGCATTGAGGATAGTCAAAGAGGCTGGGCAATACCCGCACTAACCGATCAAAGGCATTGCCCAAGTACGCGCACCAGTTTCTGGGCGCGAGGGTCCATCAGCACGTAGGGGCCCAAGGTATTGACGACAAAGCCAAAAGCCACATCTCGCTCCGGATCTGCAAACCCGACCGAGCCCCCGGCACCGGGGTGACCGAAGGCGCGAGCACCCAAGCCGAAGGTGGCATTGGCC
This sequence comes from Pseudomonas parafulva, assembly GCF_002021815.1. Taxonomy (NCBI): domain Bacteria; kingdom Pseudomonadati; phylum Pseudomonadota; class Gammaproteobacteria; order Pseudomonadales; family Pseudomonadaceae; genus Pseudomonas; species Pseudomonas parafulva. The sequence goes on along the minus strand of NZ_CP019952.1, from coordinate 1,153,424 downwards.
ACATCAGGCTGGTCGAGCATGCAGCCCAGCCCGAAGCGCGTCTGGGTCAGCAAGGTCCGGTCCTGGCCTAGGCTGTGTTGGCGAGTGAACGCCTCCAGCAGCTCCGACTCCAGCAGGCTGCCTTCGAGCAGGCCTGCATAGAACCCAGCCAGGCTGCGGGCATTGCCATGGCCATTGGCTGCGGGTTGCTGCATGCGCCGCCACTCAGGTTTGTTGGTACTGGTCAGAATGGCGGGTGGGTTGGTAAACGCCCTTGTAGACAGCGCCTCGGGCTCACGCAGCGTCACCTGCAGCAGGCGCTGGGCAGCAGCGTCACCAGGGTTGCCCTTGCCGCGTGCAATATGGGCCACCCGATGAAACTCCTCGTCGGCCAGCCCCACATGGAAGTCCAACCCCAGCGGCCGCGCCGTACGCGCCACGATGGAGTCGCCTGGGCCGCGCCCATCTGCGCGACGAATCAACTCACCGATCAGCCAACCAAAGGTGATAGCGGCGTAGCCGTGCTCGCTACCCGGTGTCCACCACGGTGTTTGCGCGGCCAGGGCATCGACCATTGCCTGCCAGTCGTAAAGGGCCTCGGCTGGCAGCAGCTCGCGAATCGCAGGCAGACCGGCACGGTGGCTGAGCAATTGTCGTAGCGTGATAGCCGCTTTGCCCGCCTGACCGAACTCAGGCCAATAACGCGCCACCGGGGCATCCAGTTCGAGTTTGCCCTCGCCCACCAGTTGCAAGGCGGTGACGGCGGCAAAGGGTTTGGTGCAGGAAAACAGGTTGGCGATGGTGTCGCTGTGCCAGGGCTGCTGGCCATCCTTGTCGGCGGTGCCCGCCCACAAGTCCACTACCGTTTCACCGCCCACCTGAATGCACAGCGCAGCCCCGCGTTCCTGGGGATCATCGAACAGCGCCGCGAAGGCTTCGCGCACTGCTTCGAATTTCAGCTCAAAATGACCCTGAATCTGCACCCTGTGTTCTCCATGCGGCATGTTGGCAAAAGGGCCTGCATTGTTTCAGTAGTTCGGCCTTTTGCCTACAGGCGCCCATCGCTCGTCACGGCGACGCTGGCGCTTGGCTGTGCGCGCGCAACTGGTCCATTGCTTCGAGATTGCTCTTGCGCACGGCCTGGACGAAGCCTGGGTAGGCGATGTCGGTGATGGCAACCAAACCCAGGTGCCCGTTCTCTGCGTCCAGCAATCGGCCGCTGGCAGGCTGGTCAAGGTACTGGAACCAATGGGCGCCGACGATCGTGGGCTGGGCGAGCGCCGCCTTGAGGAAGTTGCCATAGGCAGGCCCGCGGTCTTCCTCGCGTGCGACCTCCACCGGCCCCGGCCAGAACGGCCCGCGATCGCGCGAGCCGAATTGGAACTCGGACACCAGCACCGGCTTGTCCAGCTCCGCCAGGCGCGCGAAGTCATAGCCGTCCTGAGGCTTGAGGGTATAGAAATTGAAGCTGAGCACATCGCAGAACTCGGCGCAGGCCTTGACCGCTTCGGGCGTACTCACGGCAAACCGCCCACCCAGCAAGAGGTGATTCGGCGCATGCCACTTGAGCGAGTCGGAGAGGGTCTTGAAATAGGTCTGGGCGAACACCTGCTGGAAATACTGGTAGTCGCGTTCGATTTCCGGGTGTTCCGGGCTGGGCAGTGGGGCCTCGAAACCGGGGTCTTCCATCAACTCCCAAGCCGACAGCTCGATGCCCCAGGCCTTGGACAAGCCTTCCTGATTTCGGTACTTGTCACGCAGCTGCTTGAGGAATGCGCGCTTGGCCGGTACGTCGGTGGTCAGGCGCAATGTACCGTAGGCCAGCCCATAGCGCGCTTTCGGGTCATCGCCCGGGGCCGCCCAGGCCAGCTCGTTGTCGGCAAAATAACCAATTAGCCAAGGGTCATCGCGGTGGTCGCGGGCGGCGATGGCCACGGCCCGTTCGGTGGCCATCGCAAAGCGTGGGTCGAAGGGATCGGGCATACGGCCCCACCAGTCCATGCCGGTGCTGATGCTCGCGTAATCGCCCACGATGGACAGCGGCAAGGTGTAAGGCACGCGCTGGTGCTCGCCTAAGGCCGCATCGCTCCAGTTGCCCAATGTGTTGAAGCCCCAGGCCTGCAGCCGGTCGAGTGTATGGCGCTGCCAGCGGGCGCTGTCCAACTTGGCAGGAGGGCAATTGGCTGGCTGCGCTGGCGCCTGCGGGTCGGCCCCCTGGCACGGTGCTCCGTAGGTGCGTTCGAGATTGGCGGCATAGAAGTCGAACCACTGCCCCTTCTTGAAGGCGCGCCCCTGGGACGAGGCATTGCCGTCATCGTTATTGCCCTGGCCATAGAAGGCGGACAAGGGCTCGCCCTGTTGCGGCAGCGCCTTGAACATCCCCTCGCGCCCCGCCACATACGTGCGCCCGCCATCTGCGGCCACGGCATTGACGCCCAGGGAATAGAACGGGTGCCCCAGCGGCGTCACCAGGTACCAGCGCCCCTCGCGTTTTTCGGTGCGGAAGAACCCGGTAGCCTCGAAGGGCGTGCCTGCCGTCACGCCGCCATAGGTGTCCAGCGGCTGCTTTTCACGCTCGGCCAACCACCCCTTGATCTGCTGCTGTTCACGCCCGGCGCTCGCCTTGAGCTGCTCATCACTGGTTACTTTCTCAGGCCAGGTGCTGCGCGTGGACTGGCCGTAGGCGTCGATGAGTTCGCGGTAGGCCGCCTGCCACGCCTGGTCGTCATCCTGGATACCCACGCGCTCGATCAGCAGGCTCTGGGCTGCCTTGGGACCAGGGATGCTCAGGCTGACCGCCGCGACCTGTGCCAAGTCCACCGCGCCCGTGCTGCTGCCGAGTAGCACGCGCTGGCCGCCGAAGCTCCACGGCATGGGCGGGCCTGCACGCAGCCCTTGCTGCAGGGGCGAACGCGCTGTCAACGGCACCATCACCGTTTGCGCAGGCCCTGCCGGCAAGTCGATACGGCTGGTCAGCGTACGGCCGTCATTGCCCTGCACCGTCACATCCAAGGTCAGCGCCCAGGCCATCGCGTTTTGCAGGCGCAGGGTCAGGAAGCGGCCGCTAGACCAGTCCCAGGTGCCGCTTTGCGGGCTCATGCGCAAGGTCGGCCGCTCGGCGGCGTTGAACACCACGCGTCGCAACACCTCGCCCTGGGCGGTCTGCTCGGCGTTGTACTGGGGCATGCCGGCATCCACGGTTGCGACATTGACCACCGAGGCCGGGCGCACGAAGCTGAACAACGTCTGCTGCCCCGCCAGCAACGGCGGACTCAACAGCAGGGCGATGACAGCGGGCAAGGTACGGCGAACCATAGGGCGGGGTCTCTCCTTCAGGGCCCTCATGGCCCACGACTGAGGTTGGACAACGTGCCGGCGCAAGCGCTCCGGCCGTCAGGAAATCTCCCGCCGAAATGGCGGCAGCGCATTGAGAATAGCCTTGCCGTAGCGCTGGGTGACCAGGCGCCGGTCCAGCAAGGTGATGACACCGCGGTCCTGCTCGGTGCGCAACAGTCGGCCACATGCCTGGATCAGGCGCAACGAGGCATCAGGCACGGCAATTTCCATGAATGGATTGCCGCCTCGCGCTTCGATCCACTCTGCCAAGGCCGCCTCGACGGGGTCGTCAGGCACGGCAAACGGGATCTTGGCGATGACCACGTGCTCGCAATAGGCCCCCGGCAAGTCGACGCCCTCGGCGAAGCTGGCCAGGCCGAACAGCACGCTGTGCTGGCCGTCGTCGACGCGGGCCTTGTGCTTGTTCAGGGTTTCCTGCTTGGACAAGTTGCCCTGGATCAGCACCAGCTTGCGCCAGTCCCGGTCCAGGCCATCGAACACGTCCTGCATCTGCTTGCGTGACGAGAACAACACCAGCGCGCCGCGGGCATCTTCGACGATGCCCGGCAACTCGCGAATGATGGCCGCGGTGTGGCCGGCGGCGTCACGGGGGTCGGCCTTGAGGTCGGGCACCCGCAGCAGGCCTGCATCACCGTGCACGAACGGGCTGGGCACCACGCAGGAAACCGCATCGCGGGGCAACCCCGAACGCATGCGGAAGCGGTCGAACTTGCCCAGCGCAGTCAGGGTCGCAGAAGTGACCAATGCGCCGTGTGCCACGTTCCACAAGCTGCGCCGCAGCATCTCGGCCGCCAAAATGGGGCTGGCATTGACCTCGATATCGAACAGTGCCCCACTCTCGGCCAAGGTCAGCCAGCGGGCCATGGGCGGGCTGTCCTCGGGGTCTTCGGCGGTGAACGCCGTCCACAATTCCCAGTTGCCCTGGGCACGGGTCTGCAGGCTACCGAACAGCGGGTACCACTCCTCGGCCTGGTGGCTGGCGATGCCAATGCTGACCTCGCCGCCCATGCCTTCCTTGAGCAGGTCGGTCAGGCGGGTGAACACATCGTTCAGACGGGCAAAGCCTTTTTTCAGCTCGACGCCGACCTCGCGGATTTCATCGGGCACCACGCCACCTGGAAAACGGTAGCGGGGGCGTTCACGCCCTTCGTTGTCTTCGCCTGGACGAAAATCGGCCACCTGCTCGCAGAGCGTGAACATGAACTGCTGCTGGGTGCGGATTTCGCGGGCAAGCTCGGGCACCTGTTCGATCAGCTTGCCCAGATCGCCCGGCAGGGGGTGCTGGGCCAGCAGCTTGGTCAGGTTCTTGGCGGTTTGCTCTAGCCAGTCGGCCGTCGAACGCAACCGTGAATAATGGGCGAAGTGGCCGATGGCTTTGTCTGGCAGGTGATGCCCTTCGTCGAACACGTACATGGTGTCCCGGGGGGCCGGGAGCACCGCACCGCCGCCCAGCGCCAGGTCGGCCAGCACCATGTCGTGGTTGGTGACGATTACGTCTACCTTGCCCATGCCTTCACGGGCCTTGTAGAACACGCACTGCTGGAAATTGGGACAGTGGCGGCCGGTGCATTGGCTGTGGTCGGTGGTCAGCCGTGCCCAGTCCTCGTCTTCGAGGCTGTCTGGCCAACTGTCGCGATCACCGTCCCAACGGTTGCCGGCCAGCTTTTCGATCATGCTGTTGAACAGCTTCAGGCTGCGCTCGTCCACGTCGATGCGAAAACCTTCTTCCTCCAGCAACTGCGCCTGGGAGGTCTGGGCGTGGCCTTCCTGGACCAGGATGTCGAGCTTGGACAGGCACAGGTAGCGGCCCCGCCCCTTGGCCAGGGCAAAGCTGAAATTCAGCCCGCTGTTGCGCATCAGGTCAGGCAGGTCCTTGAAGACGATCTGCTCCTGCAGCGCCACGGTCGCAGTGGCGATGACCAGACGCTTGCCTGCCGCCTTGGCCGCCGGAATGGCCGCCAGGCTGTAGGCAACCGTCTTGCCGGTACCGGTGCCCGCCTCCACCGCCACGACGGCGGGTTCGCCGGCACGGCGGCCTTCGTCGTCGCAGGGAATGTCCCCGAGGACCTTGGCTACCTCGGCGATCATCAGGCGCTGGCCGTAACGCGGCTTGAGGCTCTTGGCTTCGAGAAATCGCGTATAGGCGCCCTGGATGGTGGCTTTGAGTTCAGTGCTGATCATGGTGTGCAGGCGCCCGAAGGGCTGGATATATTTTCAGTATCGCGCATAGGGCGGCTATCATACCCCGCTCACGCTGTTTATGCCGCATGGAGATCCGGATGACTGCCTTTGCCCTGCCCTACACCCTGCACGTTCTGGCCGCCCTGGTCTGGGTGGGGGGCATGTTCTTCGCCTGGATGGTACTGCGCCCGGCAACGGTTGCAGCGCTGGACGGGCCTGCCAGGCTACGGTTATGGGCGGAAGTTTTCCGACGCTTCTTCGGCTGGATCTGGGTGGCCGTGGCGATTTTGGCGATAAGCGGCGTGGGCATGATCCACCTGCGCTTCAATGGCTTTGAAACCGCGCCGCGGTACGTCCAGGTGATGATCGGGGGCGGTATCGTCATGTTCGCCCTGTTCATGCGTATCCAGGCGTTGCTGCTTGCGCAAATGAAAACGGCGATCCAGGCCGAGGATTGGCCGGGGGCAGCGGCCGTGCTGGGGCGCATCCGCCGGATGGTGGGGGTGAACCTGCTGCTGGGCCTGGCCGTGGTCGCCGTGGCCAGTGCCCGCCTGATGTTCTGAGCGTACCCGCAGCGATCAGAGTCGCTGCAGGATCAGCTCGCCAGCAGCCCCGGCAAGGCCTGGCTGACCCGGTTGCCCGGCGCGGCCACTGTGGCCCGGCGAGGTGCGGTAGACCAGGCAACCCTTGCTCGCACCGCCCTTGCCCGCCTTGCCTGCGGCACCAGGCTTACCCGGCGCGCCCCCGTCAAGGCGCACCCTGATGCGATCGGCCGGGAAAGCCTCGGGTACGCTCAGGCGAATTCGACCACCCGGCGCACCGTCGTGGCCATTGCCGCCGTCATCCCCGTTGAAACCACGGCTGGCACGGCCCCAGGTGCAGCCACCGGCCTGGCCGTTGGCGCCATCGAGCCCGGCGAACCCTGGCGCACCCGCGCCACCGCGGGCATCGATGGACAGTTGTTCGCCCTCTAGCTGGGCAAGCTTGAGGTCAAGCCCGCGCCCTGAACGCGCGGCACGTTCATAGGTCCCAGGCGCGCCCGGCGCACTGAACTCACTGCCAGCACCCAGGCTGGCACTGGCGGCCTCGATCAGGAGCGGGGTATCGGCCGGTGCCACGGCGATACGGGCATCACGGCCCAGCTCCAGCCGATCGACCGTCAGCGAGGCGAGCGTGGCGGGAAGCAGCAAGGTGGCATCGTCTGCCACCCTGAGCTGCTCCAGGTGCACCTCGGCCGACTTGGTTGGCAGGCGCAGCATGGAATTGGCGGGTACTTCCAGGTTCTGTGCCTGCGCAAGCGGCGCGGCCAGCAGGGCGAACAACATCAGATTACGCATTTCGTGGCGCCTCTTGCGCGCGGGGGATGGACATGATGTGGAAAATGCCCGTCAACAGGATCTGCAGACGGTCGAACCAGCGATGGCTACGGCCGCGCAGACTGGCATTGAACACCAGCATTTCGAGCAGGTGCAGCAGCGCCAACATCAAGCCCGTGGCGTTGATCAACAGGTTCAACGGCACAGGTTGCGGCACCATCTGGTTGTACAGCACTACGCCCCAGAAGACTATGGTCAGGAGCTTGCCCAGGCTCAAGATGAATTTCATGCTCTGCCCCACCGTATGGCGTACTGCCGGGATGGCCAACGCGACCGTTTCACAGTAACTGCTCGGTCGGGAACCGCGCCAGCGCATATCCTGCTTGGCAAGGTCTAGTCCTCCGGCCATTACCGCCCAAGGCGATTGCAGAGCGCCCGCGCTGTAACGGTGCGCGGGCGCCATTGCCTCACCGTTGGATCTTGATTTCCGTACGACGGTTCATGGCACGCCCCTCGGCGGTGGCGTTGTCGGCCACAGGTTGGGATTCGCCAGCCCCGACCACAGACACGAAGCTGTTGCGCGGGATGCCGCTTTCAACCAGATAGTCGGTGACCGAATGGGCACGGCGCTCGGAGAGTTTCTGGTTGTAGCTGTCGGCGCCTACGCTGTCGGTGTGGCCGCTCACGCTCAAGCGGGCCGAAGGCGCTTCCTGCTTCAGGCGTGTAGCGATGGTATTGAGGCGCTGCTTGTCGGCAGCGGTGAGCCTTGCAGAGTCGAATTCGAAATGCACGTCGCGGATGACGATCACTTCTTCTTTCTCGACCACCACCTGCTCGACGACCACAGCTTCGACCTGCGGCGCAGGCGGCGGGCAACCGTTAGCATCGACCTGGACGCCGCGCGGTGTACCTGGGCACTTGTCGCGGCTGTCCGGTACGCCGTCGCCGTCTTCGTCGCCATCCCCATGGGCCCAGCAATACCCCGCTGCAAGCCCGCCCCCGAGCAGTGCACCCCAACCTGCCCAACTCGAGCTTTCAATAGCGCCAAGTGCCGCGCCGCCCACACCGCCGACCGCCGCACATTTGGGCCAGTCGGTCTTTTGCAAACCCGCGCAACCAGTCAACACACTGGTGAGCAGAACCAGAGGTACAGCTGTGCGTACTATGCTCATTTCATAGCCTCTTCTAGGGGGGAATCGGCATCGTGGCCGATCAGGGCAGTAAAGACGCTGCTTGCGCAGCCTGCCAGCCATTTGCCATGACCGCATGCCACGGCCCTATGCCGACAGGCGCTGGCCCGATAGTCTTGGCTAATCTTGATGAGGACTGGCAATGACCGACGGTTTTTCCCAACGCACGCCGCAGCAGGCGCTCGCTGCCTTGCTCGAGCGCGTCACCCCGCAACGCCTGTTGCTGGTGGGCACGCGGTTCCCGGCACTTGATGCCTTCCTGCTGGCCCACCCTGAGGCGAGCCTGGCGAGCGCACCGCCGGGCCCGCTGCCGGCTGAACTGGCAGCACAGCGCTTCGACCTGGCGCTTCTGGTCGATTGCCTGGAGCACCTGCCCAAGCGCAACGGGTTGGAACTGCTTGGTGGCATCCGCAATCTCAACGCCAGTCGAGTCGCAGTGCTGGCCGACCTGGCGGCCTGCGGCTGGCAGGACACGGACTTCTTCGCCCTGGCCCTGTCGGCCAGCGAGAAGTTTCAGCGCGACCAGCAGGTGTTGAGCCTGTTCACCTATGATCTACATGACTACAAGCAGGTCCCTGACTGGCTGAACGCGCGGTTCTGGGCCAACCCTGAAAACTTCGGCAAATACTGGTGGTGATGATGAGTGTTTCGGTCTGCCCATGTGGCAGTGGCAACCTGCTCGACGCCTGCTGCGGGCATTACCACGCTGGCACGCCGGCACCGGATGCCCAGGCGCTGATGCGCTCACGTTACAGCGCCTATGTGCTGGGGCTGGTCGATTACTTGGTGGCGACCACCTTGCCAGCCCAGCAGGCCGGCCTGGATCGCGCCGCCATGGCCGCCTGGAGTGCCCAGAGCACCTGGCTGGGCTTGGAGGTGGAGGACGCCGAGCTGATCGGTGGCCAGCCCGAGCACGGCTTCGTGACCTTCACTGCCCGCTGGCATGACCAGGACGGCGATCATCAGCACCGCGAACGCTCGGCCTTCGTGCAGCACGAAGGCCGCTGGTATTTCATCGACCCCACCGTGGGCCTGAACGCCACGCGCAACGATCCCTGCCCTTGCCAAAGCGGGCAGAAATTCAAGAAATGCTGCGCCAGCTATGTGGGTGGCTGAGCATGATGACTCGCCTGCGTGTCCTGCTGCCTGCCTTGCTGGTGATGCTTCTGGGCGGCTGCGTCAGTTGGGGCGGTGAGCCCTGGCGGCAACCGGAGATCCACCTGGTCAGGGTGGAAACGGTCAAGGCCCGCCTGCTGCAACAGGAATTCGTGCTCCATGTGCGGGTGGAAAACCCCAACGACAGTCGCCTGTTCATCCGCAACCTGTCCTATGCCCTGCGGTTGAACGATGTGCTGCTGGCAGAGGACGAAGCCAGCCTGTGGCGCAGCGTTGGCGGACACGACCAGCGCACCTTCAAGATCACCGCCCGTACCAACCTGTGGCAGCGCCTCAAGCCACTGGCCAAGATGCTCAAGAGCCACCAGCCTTTGAAATACACGCTCAAGGCCGAACTGCGCACCGGCCTGTTGATCCATCGGAACCTGCACTTGTTGCGTGGTGGTGAGATAATGCCCGGCGATCATTACCTGGAGTAACCCTGCAATGTCCCAACAGCCTCACGTTCACGGCCCTGACTGCGACCACGACCACGATCATCACCATGATCACGGCCATGTCCATGGGCCGCACTGCAACCACGGTCACCAGGAGCCGGTGCGCAACGCCCTCAAGGATGTTGGCCGCAACGATCCGTGCCCGTGCGGCAGCGAGAAGAAATTCAAGAAGTGCCACGGCGCCTGACCGCCGCCCCGCCGTTCGACGGCACCGCGCCTGTCCGTTAGCGCGGGCGCGGCGCGGTCTGCAGCTTGGGCGCCGAGGTGCCCGGCTTGGCTGGCAACCGTAGCGCGGTGGCCAGCAACAGCCCCAGGCACAGCACCATGCACAGACCGTTGGTGCCCTTCCAGCCTGCCGTGTCCAGTAACAAGGAAGGCGTAAAGGCCCCGAGCGTGGCACACACGGCAATGGCCAGGTCATTCTTGCCCTGCAGGCGCATCGCGCACGGGCTGTCCTGCAATGCCTGCGCCAGCAGCGCGCCCCCGCCCACATAGGTCAGGTTCCAACCCAGGCCCAGTGCGATCAGGGCCGCGGTCATCACTGCATAACTGCTGGACCCCATGTTCAAGGCCGTGCTCACCACGAACAGGCCCAACCCTGCGCAGATCGTTACCTTGATGCCCAACCGTTTAATGATGCTGCCTGTGAAGAACGACGGCGCAAACATCGCCACGACATGCCACTGGATGGCCATGCGCACGTCGGCGAAGTCCTGGTGCATACCTTTCATGTGCAGCGAAGCCTGGATCATCAACAGGTTCATGATGCCGTATCCCAGCGCCGCCACGCTCATTGCCACCACCAACACCCTGCGTGGCGCAGGTCGCACCGTCTCGGACGCTTGCAGGCCCTGCTGCGGGCGATTCACCGGCATCTCCTTGGGCAAGCACAGGGCTATCAACCACGACACGAGCGCCAGACCAATAAAGACGGCATAGCACAGCGAGAACAGTGGATACCCGCCCACATCCCTGAGCCACCCGGTCAAGGCCGGCCCCGCCACGGCCGCGATCACGCCGCCTGCCACCACCAGTGAAAGCGCCCGCGCCTTGAGGTGTTGTGTCAGATTGTCGGTAGCGGCAAACCGGTTGAAGTTGGCGAACGCGATGTACACCCCTAAGGCACAGTGGCTGAGTATCAAGGCGAAAAAGTGCTGGTGCTGCACGGCCAGGAACCCGCTGACGCCGGATACGGCCAAGGGCAGAGCCCCCAGCATGAATGCGCGGCGACGACCGATGCGCTCCATCAGCCACGACACCGGGTAAGTCGCCAGCATCACGCAGAGAAACTGAAACCCGTAGGGCACCGTCGCCCACGCAGGATCGGGTGCCAGGGCAGCACCGACAAGGGCTGCCATGGTCACGGACATCACAGCCGTGGTGAGGTTGACCGATTGTGCGATGAAATACAGGTAGGTGCGTGCTGGCAGGATTTCGCTCATGGCGTGCTCGCTGAAGGCGCAGTAAATGAATGCGCCAAAGCTTCTCACTGATCGGCTGACCACGGGCGAACAGTCGACGCGGTTTCCAGCTAACTGTTAGGCTGTTTTTTCTAACACTGACGGGCCAGTCGATGCGTGCTGACACTCTCCTTCATCAACTCCGGCAGCGTCTGGCTGCCAGCGAATGGCTGCCCGGGCAACGCATGCCGTCGATTCGCAAGCTCACGGCCAGCACGGGTGCCACCTACCACGAGGTCGTGTCCAGCTATGGGCGCCTGGTCAGTGAAGGGTTGTTGACGGCCGTGCCAGGGCGTGGCTACTTCGTGGCCGGTACCATTCGGCCGCCAGCCAGGGACGAGGCGCCCGGGCATATGGCCGGGGACGCGCTGTTCAAGCTGCTGCAAGGCGGCCCGCACTACACCAAGCTCGGCTGCGGCTGGCTGCCCCCTGCCTGGCGCGACACCGAGCTGCTGGCCAAGGCCGTGCGGCGTACGGCGCGCCTGGAGCAAAGCTCACTGGCCGACTATGGCGACATCCAGGGTTACCTGCCCATGCGCAAGCAGTTGTGCGTGCACCTGCGGCGCATGACCCAGATCGATGTAGGCCCGCAGCAATTAATCAGCACCTTGGGCGCCACCCAGGCCCTGGACCTGGTGGCCCGCCTGCTGATCGCCCCTGGCGATCACGTGTTCGTTGACGAGCCTTGCAACGGCAACCTGGTCAAGCTGATCGAGCTGGCCGGGGGGCACGTGGTCGGCATCCGTCGACTGCAGGACGGTCCGGACCTTGAAGACATGCAGCGGCACCTGGCCCAGCACAAGGTCAAGGCCTTCTTCTGCAACAGCACATTCCACAACCCCACCGGCAGTAACGTCAGCCCGCACAACGCCTTCGGCGTGCTGAGACTGGCGATCGAACACGGCTTCTACGTCGTCGAAGACGACGTGTACGGCGACTTCAGCCCGGGTGTGCGCCAGACCTTCGCCGGCTTGGATAACCTGCAGCAGGTCATCTATATCGGCAGCTTCTCCAAGTGCCTGTCCGCCTCCCTGCGCGTGGGTTACATCGCCTGCCCGGCTGCACTGGTCGAACCGCTCATGCGCCTAAAACTGCTCACCTGCGTGGCCGTGCCTGCATTCTGCGAGCGCTTCGTCAATACGATCCTCACCGACGGCACCTACGCCAGGCACATGAGCGACTTGCAGCAACGCCTGATTCGACAGCAGGTTCAGACCCAGCGCACGCTGACAGACCGCGGCTGGCGCTTCGACATCACGCCGCACGGCGGCATGTTCCTGTGGGTCCATCACCCCGATATTGCCAACCTGCATCCTTTCTTGCGCCAACTCGAACAGCACGATGTGCTGCTGATGCCTGGCGAATCCTTTGCGATCACGCGCAACTACGTTCGGTACACCCGCATCAACTGCACGCACTTTTCCGACGCCATGGCTGTGCATTTCGAAGTTTGACCCGCTGCAACGCGCCCCTGGATACCCCGGCGTCACGGCCGGGGATTGGCAAATGGCCGACAAGGTCTTGCCACTCATCCAGCGCTGGGCCGATGTGCCGAAATAAAGCCAGGGCAGGCCTTGCACCCAGGCGGCCTGCTCACTACCTTAGCGCCTTTCCATCCCCGCTATGCCTTGCAGGAGCCTTGCCATGGCCGCCCCCGCCCTTTTCTTTTTCCGCCCGCGCGCTGCAACGGCTGCCCTGCTGCTCGGTTCACTTGGCCTGGCCGGTTGCCAGACCACTGCCCAACAGGACAGCCTGCCGCCGGCCAGCGGCGTGCAGCCGCTCAAGGGCCTGGCCCAGAACGTGTCGGTCAGGCGCAATGCCATGGGCGCTCCGCTGATTGAGAGCAGCACATTCCATGACGCGCTGTTCACCTTGGGCTACGTGCATGCCGGGGACCGGATCGAGCAAATGGTTGCCATGCGGTTGCTGGCCCAGGGGCGGCTGGCTGAAGTGGCGGGCCGCGATGCACTGGATATCGACCGTTTGATGCGCGCCGCCAACCTCAAGCAAAGCGCGGCACAGCTGTACGCCGACGCATCGCCACGGCTCAAGCGTTTCTTCGACGTCTATGCGCGCGGGGTCAACGCCTACCTGTTCCGCTACCGCGACAAGCTGCCGGCGGACCTGGCCAACAGCGGCTACCGCCCCGAATACTGGAAGCCTGAAGACTCCGCGCTGATATTCGCGTTGTATGCCTTCAGCCAGTCGGTCAACCTGCAAGAAGAGATCAGCGCCTTGACCCTGGCGCAGAAAGTCGGCAGTGACAAGCTGGCCTGGCTGCTGCCCGGCGCCGCCGACGAACCGCTGGCCGAAGGCGAAGCAGCCAAGCTCAAGGGCCTGGACCTTGCCAGTCAGTTGCCGGGGTTGTCTGCCCTGGCAGCCGCCAGCCAGAAACTGGTCGACCTTGACCTGCTGGGTAGCCCCGGTTCAGCCAACCTGGCCATCAGCCCGCAACGCAGCCGCAGCGGCAAGAGCCTGCTGGCCAGCGACAGCCGTGCAGTCTGGGCGCTGAGCCCGGTACAGATCCACACCAGCAAGTACCAGGTGGCCGGCCTGTCGCTGCCGGGCCTGCCGATCGTGCTGGCTGGCTACAACGGCCAGCTGGGATGGACCAGCAGCGCGGTGATGGCCGACAACCAGGACCTGTTCCTGGAAAAGCTGCGCCACCAAGGCAACCAGGTCAGTTACCTGGCGGACGGCAAATGGGTTGCAGCCAGGGCACACACCGAGACCTTCCTGGTGCGCGGCGAGCGCCCACAGCGCGAAGTGATGCATGACACGCGTCATGGCACGCTACTCGGCCAGCCAGGCAATGCCAGCCTGGGCATTGCCCTGAACTTGCCGCAGTTCAAAGGTGATCGCAGCCTTGATGCACTGTTCGACCTGACCCGTGCCAAGACCGTGGAGCGCGCGTTCGACAGCACCCGTGATGTCACGGCTGCTGCGCTGAACTTCGTCTTTGCCGAACCTTCGCACATTGGCTGGCAGGTGAGCGGGCGCTACCCCAACCGCCGAGAAGGCCAAGGCCTGTTGCCTTCGCCGGGATGGGATGGGCGCTATGACTGGGATGGCTATGCCGACCCCATGCTGCACCCGTACGACCAGGACCCGACCGCTGGCTGGATCGGCCACGCCAACCAGCGCAGCCTGCCGCGCGGCTACGGCATGCAGCTGTCGAGCAGCTGGTACTACCCGGAGCGTGCCGAGCGCCTGGGCCAACTCGCTGGCAATGGCCGCCTTGATGGCCGCAGCCTGATGGCATTACAGAACGATCAGGTCACCTTGTTGGCCGGCAAGCTCAAGCAGATGTTCGACGCGCCAGGTATGGCAGGCCCGCTGCAGCAGGCCATCAATGCCTTGCCCACCGATCAGCGCGACAAGGCCCGTACGGCGCTGGCCAGGCTCAAGGCATTCGATGGCCGCTTGAGCCCGGTGTCGTCCGATGCTGCGCTGTACGCCCTGTTCCTCCAGGCCGTTGCCCGTCAGACGTTCCTCGATGAACTGGGGCCGGAGTCGGGGGCGGCCTGGCAGGCATTCGTGAGCAATGCACGCCTGTCGTTCTCGGCACAGGCCGATCACCTGCTGGGCCGGGATGACAGCCCGTTCTGGGACGACCGCGGTACGCCCCAGAAGGAAGACAAACCCGCCATCCTGGCCCGCAGCCTGGTTGCGGCAATGGACACGGGCATCGCCCAACTGGGCGCCGATCGCAGCGCCTGGCAATGGGGCAAACTGCACCAATACCAATGGCCTGCACCGGCCTACCACGGGCTGGGAGATGCCATCGGCCGTCCTGCACAGCCTGCAGGCGGCGACTTCAGCACGCTCGCCTTTACCCCCTACGCCTGGGGAAGCGACTTCGTCACCCGCCTGCCGGCATCGGCGCGGCTGATCGTGGACTTCAGCCAGGCTGAACCCCTGCAGGTGCTGACCAGCAGCGGCCAGTCCGGCAACCCGGCCAGCCCGCATCATGGGGATGGCCTCGATGCCTGGTTCAAGGGCCGCTTCGCGGTCATGCCGCTTGCGCCCCAGCACTTCGCACGTGCCTATGGCACCCAGCGCCTGACCCTGATACCGGGCAAGTAGAAAAGGTCCGCGGCGTGCAGCAGCTGCGATGGTCAAGGGCTGAACAAACCACCGGTCGAACTTCCCTTGGCCGCTGCGGCTCCTAACTGGTAACTCCCTACCAGTGCGTGTGCCATGGACCTCGTCATCGCTCGACCCGAAGGCCTGTACTGTCCGCCCGGCGATTTCTACATCGATCCCTGGCGGCCGGTAGACCGCGCCGTGATCACCCACGGCCACGGTGACCACTCGCGTTCCGGCAATCGCCATTACCTCACCGCAGACCCCGGCGCCGGTATCCTGCGCAGCCGCCTGGGCATGGACATCAACTTGCAGACCCTGCCTTACGGCGAGCGCCTGTTGCACCACGGCGTGACCCTGAGCCTGCACCCTGCCGGGCATGTGCTGGGATCGGCACAGGTGCGCCTGGAATATCAGGGCGAGGTCTGGGTGGCGTCGGGCGACTACAAGGTCGAGCCAGACGGCACCTGCGCGCCCTTCGAGCCAGTGCGCTGCCATACCTTCATCACCGAATCGACGTTTGGCCTGCCCATCTACCGCTGGCCGACCCAGGCGGATGTGTTCGCCGGCATCAATGCCTGGTGGCGGGCCAACAGCGAACAGGGCACGGCCAGCGTGCTGTTCTGCTACGCCTTCGGCAAGGCGCAGCGCATCTTGCATGGCCTGGACCCCAGCATTGGCGCGATCCTGGTGCACGGTGCCGTCGAGCCGCTGAACAGGGTGTATCGCGAAGCGGGGGTGTACCTGCCCGAAACCCGCTATGCCGGCGACATTGCACGCAACGATCCGCTGTTGCGCACGGCCCTGGTGATGGCCCCGCCGTCCGCTGGCGGCAGCAGCTGGATGCGGCGCTTCGGCGATTACAGCGACGCGTTCGCCAGTGGCTGGATGCTGCTGCGCGGCACCCGGCGCAGACGCGGTGTGGACAAAGGCTTCGTGCTCTCGGACCACGCCGATTGGCCTGGGCTGCTGTGGGCCATCGGCCAGACGGGCGCCGAACGGGTCATGGTCACCCACGGATCGGTGGGCGTGCTGGTGCGCTACCTGAATGAACAGGGGCTCGACGCCCGCGCATTCGTCACCGAATACGGTGAGGAAGATGACGCCACAGCCGGGGAGAAGGGCGCATGAAAGCCTTCGCCGAACTGTACTTGCGCCTCGATGGCACCACCTCCAGCAATGCCAAGCTTCAGGCCCTGCGCGAATACTTCGCCAGCGCACCGGCCCAGGACGCCGCCTGGGCGGTGTATTTCCTGGCGGGTGGGCGCCCGCGTCAACTGGTGCCCACCCGAGTATTGCGCGAACTGGCCGGCGCGATGGCAGGGTTGCCGGACTGGCTGTTCGAGGAAAGCTACCAGGCGGTGGGCGATCTGGCCGAGACCATTTCGCTGTTGTTGCCCGACACCCAGCAGGGCGATGACGAAGGTCTGGCGCATTGGGTCGAAACCTACCTGCTGCCGTTGCGCGGCCTGCCCCCGGAGGAACTTCAGCAACGTCTGCCACCTCTGTGGGCACGGCTGGATCGCCCCAGCCTGATGCTGTGCCTGAAGCTGATCACCGGCAGTTTCCGCGTCGGCGTATCGAAACTGCTGGTCACACGCGCCCTGGCTCAGTTGGCGGAGCTGGACGCCAAACGGGTAGCCCAGCGGTTGGTCGGGTATACCGACATCAGCCACCGGCCAACCGCCGAGCGCTACCTTCAACTGATAGCGCCCGAATCTGCCGACGAGCATAGTCAGCGTGGCGGGCAGCCCTATCCCTTCTTTCTCGCGCACCCCCTACAGGCCCCGGTCGAACAGTTCGATACGCTGCTCGGGCCGCCCAGCGCGTGGCAAATCGAATGGAAGTGGGATGGCATCCGGGCACAGGTGGTCAAGCGCGACGGGCAGCTGTGGGTATGGTCGCGCGGTGAGGAGCTGGTCACCGAACGTTTTCCCGAGTTGCAGAGCCTGGCCCAGACCCTGCCCGATGGCGTGGTGCTCGATGGCGAGATCCTGGTCTGGAAAGCGAGCGATGCCAAGGCAGAGGCGTCCGTTCAGCCCTTCGCCCTGCTGCAGCAACGCCTGGGTCGCAAGACCTTGGGCAAGAAACTGTTGAGTGATGCCCCAGTGGTGTTGCAGGCCTATGACTTGCTGGAATGGCAAGGCGAGGACTGGCGCAGTCGCCCGCAGCATGAGCGGCGCGCGCAGCTCGAACGTGTGCTCGAAGCCTGCCCACTTGCGCCTGTACTGCTCTCCCCGCTGCTGCAAGGGCCCGACTGGGCGGACCTTGCCCGGCAGCGGGAGCAGTCACGCAGCCTGGGCGTGGAAGGCATGATGCTCAAGCAGCGCGAGGCACTGTATGGCGTTGGCCGCACCAAGGACATGGGCACCTGGTGGAAGTGGAAGATCGATCCGTTCAGCGTCGACGCCGTGCTGATCTACGCCCAGCGTGGCCACGGACGGCGCGCCAGCCTGTACAGCGACTACACCTTCGCAGTCTGGGACGGCCCTGCCGGCACCCCGGACCGCACGTTGATCCCCTTCGCCAAGGCCTATTCCGGCCTGACCGACGAGGAGATGCGCAAGGTCGATGCCATCGTGCGCAAGACCACCCAGGAAACCTTCGGCCCCGTGCGCAGCGTAACGCCCACGCTGGTGTTCGAGTTGGGCTTTGAAGGCATTGCTCTGTCCAAGCGCCACAAGAGCGGCATCGCCGTGCGCTTTCCACGCATGTTGCGCTGGCGCCTGGACAAGCCTGTCGAGGAGGCCGACGACCTGGCGACCTTACAGGCCTTGCTGGCCTGATCAGGGATCACAGGCAGCTGTGAGGGGCTGGCGTGAGGCGCTGGCAGCGAAATTGTGCTTTCATCTGAAGGCTCAGCCCGTGCTCCAGACCGTTCCAGCCCCGTATTCAGGACCATCATGCACCACTCGACCCACGACATCCTCTCCCCTGTTCCGGGGGTAACCCGCCAACTGCACAGCTTCCACTTCGGGCCACGCGGTGGCCGCAAGGTGTACATCCAGGCCTCGCTGCATGCTGACGAATTGCCCGGCATGCTAGTGGCCTGGCACCTCAAGCGCCAGTTGCTGGAGCTGGACCAGCAAGGCCGCCTGCAGTGCGAGGTCATCCTGGTGCCGGTTGCCAACCCGGTAGGCCTTGAGCAGGTGCTGCTCGACGCCCCGCTGGGCCGGTTCGAGTTGCAAAGTGGCGAGAACTTCAACCGCAATTTCGTCGACCTGTCAGACAGCATCGGTGACCAGGTCGAGGCCCACCTGACCCAAGACCCGCTCCACAATCAGGCCCTGATCCGCGAATACCTGCGCCGTGGCCTGGATGCTCATCCGGCGCGTACTCCACTGCAAGCGCAGCGCCTGATCCTGCAGCGCCTGGCGTGCGATGCCGACCTGGTCCTGGACCTGCACTGCGACTTCGACGCTGTCGAACATCTCTATACCACCCCGGACGCCTGGCCGCAGTTCGAGCCCTTGGCCCGTTACCTGGGTGCCCAGGCCAGTCTATTGGCGACCGATTCGGGCGGGCAGTCTTTCGACGAGTGCTTCAGCCTGCTGTGGTGGCAACTGCAACAGCGCTTTGGCAAACGCTTCCCCATCCCGGCGGGCACGTGTTCAGTCACCCTCGAATTGCGCGGCCAGGCGGATGTGAGCCACGACTTGGCGCGCCAGGACTGCCAGGCCATTCTCGACTTCCTGACCCATGCCGGCGTGATACAGGGCCATGCCCCTGCCCTGCCGCCCTTGCGCTGGCCAGCCACGCCACTGGCTGCCGTGGAGCCGATCACGGCCGCTGCGGGCGGGTTGCTGGTGTACCACGCCAAGCCAGGGCAGTACCTGGAGGCAGGACAACTGATTGCCGAGGTCATCGACCCGCTCAGTGATCGCGTCATGCCCTTGCGCAACAGCCAGCCTGGCCTGCTGTATGCGCGCAGCGTGCGGCGCATGGCCACGGCAGGCATGGTGATCGCCCATGTTGCCGGCGAGCAGGTGTGCCGCAGCGGCAATCTGTTGGCCAACTGACAAGTAAACCAATGCCTTGCAGCGGTGGTCTCTAGAAGCACAGCCTTCGAGGGACTGCCCGCCTGATGCCCGCCGCCACCGATCTTGCCAATGCCTGGTTCGCCCAACGCGGCTGGAAGCCGTTCGCTTTCCAGCGCAAGGTGTGGGCCGCCGTCGAGCGTGGGGAGTCGGGCCTGCTCTATGCCAACACTGGCGCTGGCAAGACGTATGCGGTCTGGCTGGCGGCACTGCGGGCGTTCAAGGCCCAGGCCCAGGGGCGCCACGCGGCGCCGCTCCAGGTCATCTGGATCACCCCCATGCGCGCCCTGGCCGCTGATACGGCACGAGCGCTGCAGGCGCCCATCGACGAGATGGGCTTGCCCTGGAGCGTTGGCGTGCGCAGCGGCGATACCGGCAGCGCCGAGCGCGCACGCCAGGCCCGGCGCATGCCCAGCGTGCTGGTCACCACACCTGAAAGCCTGACCCTGCTACTGACAAGGGCACAGGCCAGCAATGACTTCGCGACGCTGCGCATGGTGGTGGTGGATGAGTGGCATGAACTGCTCGGCAACAAGCGGGGGGTTCAGCTGCAACTGGCGTTGGCCCGCCTTCGGCGTTGGCACCCTGGCCTGCCGACCTGGGGGCTGTCGGCCACCCTCGGCAACCTGCAACATGCCTTGGACGTGTTGCTGCCCCAAGGTGGTCAGCTGGTCCGCGGGCGCCAGGACAAGGTGCTGCAGGTCGATACCCTGGTGCCTGAGCACATCGAGCGCTTCCCATGGGCAGGGCACATCGGCCTGAAGATGTTGAAGCAGGTGAGCCGGGAAATCGACGCCAGCAGCAGTTGCCTGGTGTTCACCAACACCCGGGCGCAGGCCGAGCTCTGGTACCAGGCCCTGCTCGAAGAGCGCCCCGACTGGGCGGGCCTGATCGCGCTACATCACGCCAGCCTGGCACGTGACACCCGCGACTGGGTCGAACGCAGCCTCAAGGAGGGCACGCTCAAAGCCGTCGTCTGTACATCGAGCCTGGACCTGGGCGTGGACTTTCTGCCGGTCGAGCGCGTCCTGCAGATCGGTTCGGCCAAAGGAATCGCCCGGTTGATGCAGCGCGCAGGCCGCTCAGGGCATGCGCCTGGACGGCGCTCGCGTATCACCCTGGTGCCCACCCACAGCCTGGAGCTGGTGGAAGCCGCCGCCATGCGCCAGGCCCTGGCGGCCGGCCACCTGGAGGGACGCCGGTCACCGCGCCTGTGCATGGATGTACTGGTCCAGCACCTGGTCAGCATGGCCCTGGGCAGCGGGTTCGAGCCGCAGCAACTGCTCGCTGAAGTGCGCAGCACCTGGGCCTTCGCCGACCTGCGTGACAGCCAGTGGCAATGGGCACTGGACTTCGTTTGCCATGGCGGCAGCTCGCTCAGCGCCTACCCCGATTATCAACGTGTTGAAATGCACCCAGACGGCTTATACCGGGTCGCCAGTGAGCGCCTGGCGCGCCGCCATCGCATGGGCATCGGCACCATCGTCAGTGACGCCTCGCTGCACCTGAAGTACTGGAGCAAAGGCGGTGGCGGCAAGAACCTGGGCAGCGTGGAAGAAGCGTTCATCTCACGCTTGAGACCCGGGGACACATTCGTCTTCGCCGGCCGCGTGCTGGAGCTGGTTCGCGTGGAAAACATGACCGCTTATGTGCGCCGCAGCAACGCGCGCAAGGCGGCGGTGGCCCGCTGGAACGGCGGGCGCATGCCACTTTCCAGCGAACTGGCAGATGCTGTGGTCCAGCAACTTGACGCCGCAGCGCACGGTCGCTTCGACAGCCCTGAAATGCGCGCAGTAAGGCCGTTGCTCACGGTACAAGCCCAGTGGTCGGCGCTGCCGACGACAGGGACGCTGCTGGCAGAGACATTCAAATCCAGGCAGGGCTGGCACCTGTTCGTGTACCCGTTTGCCGGGCGCATGGCCAACATGGGGTTGGCCAACCTGATCGCCTGGCGTGTCAGCCGTGAGCAACCGCTGTCGGTTTCCATCGCCGTCAACGACTACGGCTTCGAGCTGCTAAGCCCTGGGCCGGTGGATTGGGCCAGCTACCTGCCCCAGGCGTTGAGTACCGAAAATCTTCTGGAGGATGTGCTTGCCAGCCTCAATGCCGGGGAAATGGCGCTGCGCCGGTTCCGGGAAATCGCCCAGATCGCTGGGCTGGTGTTCGGTGGCTATCCTGCGGCGCAAAAGAGCATGCGCCAGATCCAGGCCTCGAGCGGGTTGTTCTACGAGGTGTTCCGCAAGCACGACGCAGGCAACCTGCTGCTGGGCCAGGCACGTGATGAGGTACTTAGCGAGGAGTTGGAAATCGATCGGCTTCGGGCCCAGTTGCTGAAACTGACCGACCTCAGGCTGGACTTGCGTGTGATGGAGCGCACCGGGCCGCTGGCGTTCGCGCTACTGGTCGAAGGGCTGCGTGAAACCCTCAGCACGGAAAAACTGGCAGACCGCATCGCGCGGATGGTAGCGGAATTGGAGAGCATTGCAGGTTGAACCAGATAACGATCAGACGCATTCATGGGGTAGCGGTCATATCGCTGGCCATCGACGGCCTGGCGATCCCCACATGACGACACATTGCGCCATCGAACTGGCCGGGCAGAAACTCTGGCTGCTGCCGGACAAAGCCGTGTATTGGCCAGCCCGCAAGACGTTGCTGCTGGCCGATGTGCACATCGGCAAGGCGGCGAGCTACAGGGCCTTGCACCAACCCGTTCCCAGAGGCACTACCGAAGCCACGTTGGCCCGGCTCGACACACTGCTGGCCGAGCATGACTGCGAGCAACTGATCGTGCTCGGTGATTTCCTGCATGCCCGGACTGCGCGGGCGCCGGCTACGCTGGCCCGGGTGCAAGCCTGGCGGGAGCGTCATCCGGAGTTGAGCATCGTGCTGATACGCGGCAACCATGACCGCAACGCAGGCGATCCACCTGTTGAGCTGGGGATCGACGTGGTAGACGAACCTTATGTAGTGGGGCCGTTCGCCCTGCAACACGAACCCAAGGCGCATCCGGCACTCACGGTGCTTTCAGGGCACGTCCACCCGGTCTTCGTGCTGCGCGGCAGGGCTCGCCAGCGGCTGCGCCTACCGTGCTTTCTGATCGACGAAAAAGTCAGCCTGCTGCCAGCTTTCGGAGAATTCACAGGCGGTTGGGAGATCGAGCCCGCCGGCACCAGCCAGGTCTATCTGGCCGGTGCCGGCCGGGTGTGGCCGCTATGAAATGAATCAGGCCACAGGCGCCGGAGGCGGCTCATCGGGAAGGGTGGGCTCGCCGGGCTCCATAGGCGTATCACCCGGCTGGCCAGGCTGCGGCGTGTCCGGGTCAGGCTGCCCTGGCACACCGCCGGCATGCAGCGGCAATGGGTCAGCCAACAGCGACCAGGACAGCAGCCCGATGTGATTGGGCTGCAAGCCAGCCAACTTCGCACTGATCGTTGGGTGGAGTTTCATTGGCACCTCCTGACAACAGCCGACCCGCTTTATGCAAATCGGCAGGGTTACCCCTTGGAGCGTCAAAAGCCGATGAAATTCCCGACGCCTGTCGGTCAGGTGCGTGGCAGGGTGACGCCACGTTGGCCCTGGTACTTGCCGCCGCGGTCCCGGTAGGACACTTCACAAGGCTCGTCCGATTGCAGGAACAGCATCTGCGCCACCCCTTCGTTGGCGTAGATCTTGGCCGGCAACGTAGTGGTGTTGGAGAACTCCAGCGTCACGTGGCCTTCCCATTCGGGCTCGAGCGGGGTCACGTTGACGATGATGCCGCAACGCGCATAGGTGCTCTTGCCCAGGCAGATGGTCAGCACGTCGCGCGGGATGCGGAAGTACTCCACGGTGCGCGCCAGTGCAAAGGAGTTGGGCGGGATGATGCACACGTCGCTCTTGATGTCGACGAAGCTGCCGGCATCGAAGTTCTTCGGGTCGACGGTGGCCGAGTTGATATTGGTGAAGACCTTGAATTCGTCGGCGCAGCGCACGTCGTAGCCGTAGCTGGAAACACCGAAAGAGATGACCCGGTTATCCTGTTCGCCACGCACCTGGCGCTCCACGAACGGCTCGATCATGCCGTGTTCCTGCGCCATGCGGCGAATCCACTTGTCCGATTTGATGCTCATGGCGGGATGTCCTGAAGAGTCTGCAAGGTAAAGATAGACGCGCATCTTACCGGTCCCGGCGCGGTCTTCAAAGTTCCATCCAGCGTTTGCCGCCCGCCGCGGCTACAGTGCCCGCGAGGCGTGGCTTGCAGCCGCCGTCGATCTCTTTTCGGGGAAAGCGGCGTCTGGCCATTGGCAGCTTGGGCAAAGTGGGGTAAGGTGTTGCCACTGTGCTGCACGTGACACCGAGAATCTCTAGTTTGATGCACGATCCTGATCGGCCCATCGCTGAATTTTCTGCTCTCTTTGCGCTCAGTCCCGGGCAGGGTTTTTCCTGACCGAAATCAAATTGTCCAAGGAGACAGAAAAATGTCCAATCGTCAAAGCGGTACCGTCAAGTGGTTCAACGATGAGAAAGGCTACGGCTTCATCACCCCTCAGTCGGGCGACGACCTGTTCGTGCACTTCAAAGCCATCCAAGCTGACGGCTTCAAAACCCTGAAAGAAGGCCAGGCTGTTACTTTCGTCGCTACCCGCGGCCAGAAAGGCATGCAGGCTGAAGAAGTTCAGATCGCCTAAGTCGATCGAGCTTTCTAGCTTTCAAAAAAAACCCGCTTCGGCGGGTTTTTTTATGCCTGCTACTCAGTCAGCAGGCGCCAGGGCGCGCTGACCATGGTCAAGGATCGCCCGTTGAACAGATACGCGCCTGGCCTCCTCTGAGCACGACCTGTCAGCACGAGCGGCTCACCGAGCCGCCCTCTGGTCTTGATCTGAAAGGCTGCGGTACTACAGCCGACTAGTCTTCGCTGATGGTGATGCTCGGCATCGCTGGCGCTGCCGCCTCACGCAGTACGATACGTGCCCCCACCTTGCGCGCCAGCTCCTGGTACACCATGGCGATCTGGCTCTCAGGCTCGGCGATGGCCGTAGGCTTGCCGTTGTCGGCCTGCTCGCGGATCAACATCGAAAGCGGCAACGACGCCAGCAGATCGACGCCGTACTGGCTGGCCAGTTTCTCACCGCCACCCTCGCCGAACAGGTGCTCAGCGTGGCCGCAGTTCGAACAGATGTGTACAGCCATGTTCTCGACCACGCCTAACACCGGGATGTTGACCTTGCGGAACATTTCCACGCCTTTTCTGGCATCGAGCAGCGCCAGGTCCTGGGGCGTGGTCACGATGACCGAACCTGCCACCGGCACTTTCTGCGCCAGCGTCAGCTGGATATCGCCGGTGCCAGGCGGCATGTCGATGACCAGGTAATCGAGATCATTCCAGGCCGTCTGGGTTACCAACTGCAGCAGCGCCCCCGAGACCATGGGGCCGCGCCACACCATCGGGGTATTGTCATCGGTCAGGAATGCCATCGACATCACTTCGACCCCATGGGCCTGGATAGGCACGAACCATTTCTGATCACGAATCTGCGGCCGCGTACCTTCGGCGATGCCGAACATCACGCCTTGGCTGGGGCCGTAGATATCCGCATCGAGGATGCCTACGCGCGCACCCTCACGGGCCAGTGCAAGCGCCAGGTTGGCGGCGGTGGTGGATTTGCCCACGCCGCCCTTGCCCGATGCCACGGCGATGACGTTCTTGACGTTGGCCATGCCGGGCACTTGGGCCTGGCCCTTGTGGGCCGCGATCACGCACTCGATGCTCACCTGTGCGCGGGTCACACCCTCAAGGTTACCGATCGCCGTTTCCAGCACCTGCGCCCAGCCCTGCTTGAACAGGCCTGCGGCATAGCCGAGCTGCATCTGTACGCTGACACACCCATCCTGGATTTCGATGGCACTCACGCAACCGGCAGTGACCGGATCCTGGTCGAGATAGGGGTCGGTGTACTGGCGAAGCACGCCTTCGATGGCGGCGCGATTGAGGGCACTCATGGACACTCCCATTGGCAAACTGAATGTAAAACAAGCGCCTATCCTAACCCGTCAATCGTCAGCAGATGCGTGCGCGGGGTGAAATATATTCGTCAGCCCTTTATAGTGGCCGATCATCCTCATTTTCACCCGTCGCCAGATAAGTAGCCGAGCCACCATGTCCGAGCCACGTCAGATTCTCGTCACCAGCGCCCTGCCCTATGCCAATGGATCCATCCATCTTGGCCATATGCTCGAGTACATCCAGACAGACATGTGGGTCCGCTTTCAAAAGCTGCGCGGCAATCAGTGCATCTATGTCTGTGCCGATGATGCGCACGGCTCGGCCATCATGCTGCGAGCCGAAAAGGAAGGCATCACGCCAGAGCAACTGATCGCCAACGTACAGGCCGAGCACAGCGCCGACTTTGCCGATTTCCTGGTGGACTTCGATAATTTCCACTCCACCCACAGCGAAGAAAACCGCGAGCTGTCGGGCATGATCTATACCCGGCTGCGCGAGGCGGGGCATATCTCCACTCGCTCGGTGACCCAATACTTCGACCCTGAAAAGGGCATGTTCCTGGCAGACCGCTTCATCAAGGGCACGTGCCCGAAGTGCGCGGCCGAAGACCAGTATGGCGACAACTGCGAAAAATGCGGCGCGACCTATGCACCGACCGAATTGAAAGACCCCAAGTCTGCTATTTCAGGGGCTACACCGGTGCTGCGCGACTCCCAGCACTTCTTCTTCAAGCTGCCCGACTTCCAGGCCATGCTCCAGCAGTGGACGCGCAGCGGCACGTTGCAGGACGCCGTGGCCAACAAGCTCGCCGAATGGCTGGATGCCGGTCTGCAGGAGTGGGACATCTCCCGGGACGCGCCTTATTTCGGTTTCGAGATCCCTGGCGAGCCTGGCAAGTACTTCTACGTCTGGCTGGACGCGCCGATCGGCTACATGGCGAGCTTCAAGAACCTGTGCGCGCGTCGCCCGGACCTGAACTTCGATGCCTTCTGGAACCAGGGCTCCAGCGCTGAGCTTTACCACTTCATCGGCAAGGACATCGTCAATTTCCACGCCCTGTTCTGGCCCGCCATGCTCGAAGGCGCTGGCTTGCGCAAGCCGACCGCGGTCAACGTGCACGGCTACCTCACCGTCAACGGTGCGAAGATGTCCAAGTCGCGGGGCACGTTTATCAAGGCCCGTACCTACCTCGACCATTTGCAACCCGAATACCTGCGTTACTACTATGCCGCCAAACTCGGTCGCGGGGTCGATGACCTGGACCTGAATCTTGAGGACTTTGTGCAGAAGGTTAACTCCGACCTGGTGGGCAAGGTGGTCAACATCGCCAGCCGGTGTGCCGGGTTCATCCATAAAGGCAACGACGGCGTGATGGTGGCCGGTGATGCAGCTCCAGAGCTGACCGAAGCCTTCCTGGCAGCTGCACCGTCCATTGCCGAGGCCTACGAGGGCCGAGACTTCGCACGCGCCATGCGTGAGATCATGGCACTGGCCGACCGCGCCAATGCCTGGATTGCCGAAAAAGCGCCTTGGTCGCTGGCCAAGCAGGAAGGCAGGCAAGACGAGGTGCAAGCCATCTGCGCCCAGGGCATCAACCTGTTCCGTCAGTTGGTGATCTTCCTCAAGCCTGTGCTGCCAGTGCTTGCGGCCGATGCCGAGGCCTTCCTGAATGTGGCCCCCTTGACCTGGGACGATCACCGTTCGCGCCTGGAAAATCACTCACTCAACCCGTTCAAGGCCCTGCTCAGCCGCATTGAACCTGCCAAGGTGCAAGACATGATCGCGGCCAGCAAGGAGGACCTGTTGGCCGCCGAGGAGCCCAAGGCACCTGTGGGTAATGGCGAGCTGCACAAGGACCCGCTGTCGGCGGAAGTCGACTTCGACACCTTTGCCGCTGTCGACCTGCGCGTGGCACTGATCGTCAAGGCCGAGGCCGTACCGGGTGCTGACAAGCTGCTGCAGTTGACCCTGGACATCGGTGATGAGCGCCGCAACGTCTTCTCCGGCATCAAGTCAGCCTACCCTGACCCCGCTCAGCTCGAAGGCCGGCTGACCATGATGGTCGCCAACCTCAAGCCACGTAAAATGCGCTTTGGGGTTTCCGAGGGAATGGTGATGGCCGCCGGCCCTGGCGGTGAAGAAATCTACCTGCTCAGCCCCGACAGCGGCGCCAAGCCCGGTCAGCGCATCAAGTGACCCACAAGCGGGACCTGCATCAGGCCCCGCCTTGCGACGATGGCGCGCAGCCACGGGCTGCTGCGCCTTGCCTGCCTTGCTCACGTTCTCCAGGAACGCTACGAATTCATGAATGCCGTCAAACGTCGAGAAATCTTCCGTCGACTGCACGAAGACAACCCGACACCCAAAACCGAGCTGGCTTACACCACACCCTTCGAGCTGTTGGTAGCCGTGACCCTTTCCGCGCAATCCACCGATGTAGGTGTGAACAAGGCCACAGCGCGGCTTTTTCCAGTTGCCAACACCCCTGAGGCTATCTACGCGCTCGGAGTCGACGGACTGAGCCAGTACATCAAGACCATTGGGCTCTACAACAGCAAGGCCAAGAACGTCATCGAGGCCTGTCGCCTACTCATTGAGCGGCATGACGGGCAGGTGCCGGACACGCGCGAGGCCCTCGAAGCCTTGCCGGGCGTTGGCCGCAAGACAGCCAACGTAGTGCTCAATACGGCATTTCGCCAACCGGCGATGGCAGTGGATACCCATATCTTCCGCGTCAGCAATCGCACGGGCATTGCTCCGGGCAAGACGGTGCTGGAGGTGGAAAAAAAGCTGCTCAAGTTCGTCCCCAAGGATTACTTGCTCGACGCACACCATTGGTTGATCCTGCACGGACGCTATGTATGTCAGGCCCGCAAGCCCAGGTGCGGCAGCTGCCGAATCGAGGACCTGTGTGAATTCAAGCACAAGACCAGTTATGATTGAGGCAATAGTAGAAAGATTGCGCTTCGATTGAAAAAATCTTTTTTACCAGCGCCCACTTTATGGTTATAAGGTCGGCCATTGGCCCTTGCCGTGGAGCGACTCATGAGCACTGATAAAGACGACCTCACGATTGAAGATGATTTTGTGACCGCTGAAGAAGAAGTCGAGCCGCAAGTAGAACCGGCGAAAACCAATCTGAGCAAGCGTCGCACCATCGACAATCTGCTGGAAGAACGTCGACTGCAAAGGCAACTGGCCGATTTCGATTACGATCTCTAGGAGGTGCTGGCTGGCGGGCCTCCGAAAGACCCGCTCCCTCTCCGTTCAGGCCTCGAATTCGGTGCAGAGCCCTCCTGCAGGAGGCTCTGCATACCGTCAGTTCAACCCGTGTCGCTGTGCCAGTTCGATCAAGTCCACCAATGACCGCGCGTTGAGTTTGAGCAGCAACCGAGATTTGTAAGTACTGACCGTCTTGTTGCTCAGGTACATGCTGTCGGCGATTTCCTTATTCGACCGGCCCCGCGCCAATTGCTGAAGCACTGTCATCTCCCTTGCCGAAAGGCGGTTGACCATTTCCGCTTCACTGCCGCCGCTGCGCCCTCGCGAGGCGTGCAGCGCCTGGTTGGGGAAGTAGCTATAGCCCGACAACACCGCCTTGATCGCGCTGAGCAGTTCGGTCAGTTCCTGTTGCTTGCACACGTACCCTGCCGCCCCTGCCTGCATGCACCGCATCGAGAAGTTGCCGGGTGCCTGGGAGGTCAGTACCAGTACTTTGCTGCATGGGCTTGAACTGGCCATGCGGGCTATGACTTCGAGGCCGTCGAGCTTGGGTATGCCGATGTCCAGCACGACGATATCGGGAAGATGTTGCCGTGTCAGTTGCAGCGCGGCCACTCCGTTGTCCGTTTCAGCGACGACATCGTACCCATGCCGCTCCATCAGCATGCGTACGGCCAGACGTATCACAGGGTGATCATCCACGATAAGCACTTTGTTCATGCGATATCCATTCATTGCTGTTGCATTGGCAGGCCACGATAACCGAGAGAAGAACTCATGGCGCGGCGTTTTCGCCTAGAAACGGACGTACAGACACGGCTTACTAAACTTACGGAAGTTTCCTACACACAAGATGAAGAGTTGTTACAAGCTAATTAATAAAAGCGGATAAGAACTCCCTTAGAGGGCAACTCCCGACAACTTTTACATCAAACACTGACACCGTGGTCGTGACGCTTGAAGCGCTTGGCAGGCGCAGGCCCGGCATGGGAAACAGTGCAGGGTTTAGCTGAGCAAGGACCTAGGTTATAGATGTACGAAAGCGCAGGAGAAGGCTCCATGAATCAAGCACAACCCGTTGCTCCGCTGACAATCGTCGCTATCTTTGCGGGCATAATCGAAGCCTCCGCCCTGGCTACCTTGCCCTTTCTCAGCGAAGCCAGCCAGACGCTGTATACATGGTTTCTGGTTGGGTTTCCCTTCTTCCTGACCGCCCTGTTCTTCTTGACGCTGAACTTCAATTACAAGTCTTTCTATACGCCTGCTGGATCGCGTATCGAATCAGTGGACAGTGCGCAGAGCGCACGGAAGATCACGTCCACGACCCTGCCAACCGCAAGCGCAATCGTGCACGGCGAGCCGGTGACCTTCATGTTCAGCGGGCCAGAGGCAAATCAGTTGATGGAAAAGGAGGTATTGCAAGCGCTCGCCCAAGCGCCTGAGCCGGCTCGCACCTGGCAGTTCTGCAATGTGCCAAGAGGGCAATGTGTCCGGCTTTCAGTCAGCCCCCTCGAGTAAAGGCAAAAAACCCGGCACTAGGCCGGGTTTTTGCAGAACGGCGTGCTGAATCAGAGCAACGAGCGGCCCTTGTTCGCAGCGATACGCATACGCAGCGCATTGAGCTTGATGAAGCCCGCCGCGTCTTCCTGGTTGTAGGCACCGCCGTCTTCTTCGAAGGTGGCGATGTTGGCATCGAACAACGAATCGTCGGATTTGCGGCCGACCACGGTAACGTTGCCCTTGTAGAGCTTCAGGCGTACGACACCGTTCACATTGACCTGGGACGCGTCGATCATCTGCTGGAGCATGACCCGCTCCGGGCTCCACCAGTAACCGGTGTAGATCAGGCTGGCGTACTTGGGCATCAGCTCGTCTTTGAGGTGAGCGACTTCGCGGTCCAGGGTGATCGATTCGATGGCGCGGTGCGCCTTGAGCATAATGGTGCCGCCAGGGGTCTCGTAGCAGCCACGCGACTTCATGCCCACGTAGCGGTTTTCGACGATGTCCAGTCGACCGATGCCGTTGGCGCCGCCGATACGGTTCAGATCGGCCAGCACGGTGGCCGGGCTCTTCTCTACGCCGTCAATTGCGACGATGTCGCCGTTGCGGTAGGTCAGCTCAAGGTAGGTTGCCTGGTCTGGGGCGTTTTCGGGCGAAACGCTCCAACGCCACATGTCTTCTTCATGCTCGGTCCAGGTATCTTCCAGGACGCCGCCTTCATAGGAGATGTGCAGCAGGTTGGCGTCCATCGAGTACGGCGACTTCTTCTTGCCATGACGCTCGATCGGGATACCGTGCTTTTCGGCGTAGTCCATCAGTTTCTCGCGCGAGAGCAGGTCCCATTCACGCCATGGCGCGATGACCTTGACGCCGGGCTTGAGGGCATAGGCGCCCAGTTCGAAACGAACCTGGTCGTTGCCTTTGCCGGTAGCGCCGTGGGAGATGGCGTCGGCACCGGTTTCGTTGGCGATTTCGATCAGACGCTTGGCGATCAGCGGACGGGCAATGGAAGTACCCAGCAGGTACTCGCCCTCATACACGGTGTTGGCGCGGAACATCGGGAATACGAAATCGCGCACGAATTCTTCGCGCAAATCGTCGATGTAGATTTCTTTGACGCCCATTGCCTGAGCCTTGGCACGCGCCGGCTCGACCTCTTCACCCTGCCCCAGGTCGGCGGTGAACGTCACCACTTCGCAGTTGTAGGTATCTTGCAGCCACTTGAGAATCACCGAAGTATCAAGGCCGCCGGAATACGCCAGTACGACCTTTTTTACGTCCGCCATGCCATCACTCCACGGGGTTGTACGGAAAAGGCCCGATTCTAACGGCGTTGAGGCTCAATTTATAGAGGCGCGACAGCTTCTGACGACAAAGCGACAAGAATTGTCGATGGCGCGACGGCCGCTACTTTGCAGTGGCGGGTTTGTCCGGGACCGACTTGGTGGCACTTGCAGCCTGCGCCGGGGCAGCGGAGGCAGCGGGGGCCTCGACCGCCTTTTGCGTGGGCTGCGCCTGGGCAGGGCCTCGCTCAAGTTCGATGTTGACCCGCCGGTTACGGGCGCGATTGCCGGCGCTGTTGTTCTTGACCAGCGGATAACGCTCGCCGTGGAAACGCACGGTTATCTGGCTTTCAGGCACGCCGTGGGCCATGAGGTAATCGGCGACCGCTAGTGCTCGCCGGCGGGACAGGTCGCGGTTGGTCAACCGATTGCCGCTGTTGTCGGAATGCCCGTCCAAGGCCACCTGATTGACGCTGGGGTCGGCCTTCATGTATTCGAGCAGCACATCGAGGCGGGTCTTGGCCGCCTGATCCAGCACGATGCCGCCACCGGGGAAGCCCACCTGGGTCTGACGCACCTGGTCGTAGTTCATCGGCAACAGCTTGCTGGCGCAGGCCTGGTAGTCACTGTAGGCCTTGGCGAAACTGACCGGCAGCACGCGCACTTCCATTGCCCGCCCGCCCTCCCCGGCGAAGTTGCGCACCACGGCGCTGCGGCCATCGAGCAGGCCGTTGATCAAGCGGCTGGCCTGGCCTTGGGAGGAGTTGAACAGCACGCCGGTACGTGCCATGCGCACATTGCCCAGGTTGATGTCCCCGCGCCCAGGTTGCCAGGGCGCTGCAGCAGCCAGCAAGGTGGCACCGCCGGCACCCATCGCATTGGTTTGTGAGCGCAGGCGGAACACCGGTTGCTCACCGGCACGGCGTACGAACTCACCGCTTCCGAAACCGTCTATCGGCTGGGTCAGCCGGCATTCGAACGCGTCACCCTCCACCGTCCAGGCAATGCGCTCCATGCGTGTCTGAAACGTCAAGGCACCGGCCGGCACGCTGGCAAACACGATAAACAGGGCTAGGTAACGCTGGCGCACGGCGGGCTCCACATAATTCGACACTCACCTTTACAGTATCGGGCGGCCGCGGGAAAACTTGATACCTGTGCTCTGGAGGGGCTTTTCCGGTAGCATTACGGCTTGAGTTCGACCCGCCTGGAATCCTCAATGTCCGATCGCCTGACCCTTCTGCGCCCCGACGACTGGCACATCCATCTGCGTGATGGTGCCGTCCTGCCTCACACCGTTAGTGATGTGGCGCGCACCTTCGCCCGTGCCATCATCATGCCCAACCTGGTGCCGCCGGTGCGCAATGCCGCCGAAGCCGGGGCCTATCGTGACCGTATTCTGGCTGCTCGCCCGGCTGGCAGTCGGTTTGAGCCGTTGATGGTACTGTATCTCACCGACCGCACCACCCCACAAGACATCCGAGATGCCAAGGCTAGCGGTATCGTGCACGCCGCCAAGCTCTACCCGGCAGGCGCCACCACCAATTCCGATTCTGGCGTGACCAGCATCGACAATATTTTCCCGGCTATCGAGGCGCTGGCTGAAGTCGGCATGCCATTGCTGGTGCACGGCGAAGTCACGCGCAGCGAGATCGACGTGTTCGACCGTGAAAAGCGCTTCATCGACGAGCATATGCGCCGCCTGGTCGAGCGCTTCCCCTCGCTCAAGGTGGTCTTCGAGCACATTACCACCAGCGATGCGGCCCAGTTCGTGACCGAGGCTTCGGCCAACGTTGGCGCCACCATCACCGCGCAGCACTTGCTGTACAACCGCAACCATATGCTGGTGGGCGGCATACGGCCGCATTTCTATTGCCTGCCCATCCTCAAGCGCAACACGCATCAGGTGGCGTTGCTCGACGCCGCCACCAGCGGCAACCCGAAGTTCTTCCTCGGCACCGACTCGGCTCCCCACGCCCGCCACGCCAAGGAAGCGGCGTGTGGATGCGCTGGCTGCTACACCGCCTATGCGGCCATCGAGCTCTATGCAGAGGCGTTCGAACAGCGCAACGCTCTGGACAAGCTCGAAGGCTTTGCCAGCCTGCACGGTCCTGCTTTCTACGGCTTGCCAGCCAACACCGACACCATCACCCTGGTTCGTGATCAATGGACGGCCCCAGAAAGCCTGCCCTTCGGTGAGCAAACCGTGATTCCGCTTCGCGCCGGGGAAACACTGCGCTGGCGCCTGCTGGAGGAACACGCGTGAGCGAAGACCTGTACGAAGATGAACTTGAATCCTCTGGCAGCGGTGGTCACCGTCACCCGATGGCCGAACGCTTTCGGGGTTACCTGCCCGTGGTGGTGGATGTGGAGACGGGTGGTTTCAATAGCGCCACCGACGCCTTGCTGGAAATTGCTGCCGTCACCATTGGCATGGACGAAAAGGGTTTTCTGTTCCCCGAACATACCTATTTTCACCGGGTAGAGCCCTTCGAAGGCGCCAACATCGAGGCCGCGGCGCTGGAGTTCACCGGCATCAAACTCGACCACCCGCTGCGCATGGCGGTGAGCGAGGAAACGGCCCTGACGGATATCTTCCGAGGCATCCGCAAGGCGCTCAAGGCCAATGGTTGCAAGCGCGCCATCCTGGTGGGCCACAACAGCAGTTTCGACCTGGGTTTCCTTAACGCGGCGGTAGCGCGCAACGACCTCAAGCGTAACCCGTTCCACCCGTTCTCGAGCTTCGACACGGCCACCCTGGCAGGGCTCGCCTATGGGCAGACCGTGCTGGCTCGCGCCTGCCAGAGCGCTGACATCGATTTCGATGGTCGCGAGGCGCACTCGGCACGCTACGACACCGAAAAAACGGCTGAGCTGTTCTGCGGTATCGTCAACCGCTGGAAAGACATGGGCGGCTGGCGACAGGATTGATCCGCGCGTTTCAGCGCTAAAGCCAGCCCGTGCGGCTGGCAAAAAAAACCGGCCATGAAGGCCGGTTTTTTTTGCTCGACGCGGGCTTACAGCTTGCCGGCGTTCTCGCTCAGGTAGGCAGCAACGCCTTCTGGCGATGCGTTCATGCCCTTGTCGCCTTTTTTCCAGTTGGCAGGGCAGACTTCGCCGTGCTCTTCGTGGAACTGCAGGGCGTCGACCAGGCGCAGCAGCTCGTCCATGTTACGGCCCAGCGGCAGGTCGTTGATGATCTGCGAGCGCACGACACCGTTGGTGTCGATCAGGAAGGCGCCACGGAAGGCCACGCCGCCTTCGGACTCTACGTCGTAGGCCTTGCAGATTTCGTGGGTCATGTCGGCAGCCAGGGTGTACTTGACCGGGCCGATGCCGCCGTTGTTGACGGGGGTGTTGCGCCATGCGTTGTGGGTGAAGTGCGAATCGATCGATACGCCGATCACTTCCACGTTGCGCGCCTGGAAGTCAGGAATGCGATTGTCCAGAGCAATCAGCTCGGACGGGCAGACGAAGGTGAAGTCCAGCGGGTAGAAGAACACCAGGCCGTACTTGCCCTTGATGGCCGAGGCCAGGTTGAAGCTTTCGACGATCTCGCCGCTGCCCAGTACGGCAGGTACGGTGAAATCGGGGGCTTTCTTGCCAACGAGTACGCTCATTGTTATCTCCTGATGTGAGTGAAGAACCATTGCCAGGCCGAGTCGCCGACCCGACATGCAACAAAGGTTGACCATCATACACAGGTTACGGTGGCAGGCCGAATGCTGAGCGCGCGACCGTTGGTCACCCGGGGCGAATGCCTTCTGAAACCACTTTGACAAGCATTCTCATTCACATTAAGCTCCAACCCATCGAACCCGCCAGCGATGGTCAGCCCTATGTATGTGTGTCTTTGTGTCGGCGTCACCGATGGACAGATCCGCGATGCGATCTATGAAGGATGCTGCAGCTACAAGGAAGTCCGAGCCGCCACCGGTGTCGCCAGCCAGTGTGGCAAGTGCGCCTGCCTGGCCAAGGAAGTGGTGCGCGAAACACTGACCAAACTTCAGGTCAGCCAGGCCGCCCTGCCCTATCCAGTGGAATTTACCGCTGCCTGATATACGGAATGACGAAAACCGGACCCTGTGTCCGGTTTTTTTTCGCCTTAATTCAACAAGTTAGCGTACCAACGCGGTTCACAAACATTCTTATTCCTATTAATTTTCATTTATTATTCAATTACTTAGGTTTGACAGGCTTGGTCATCAGGCTCAAACTTCCCTGTATTGGCACACTTCGACAGGGCAGGAACCCCAATGAAAGGCGACATCAGCGTCATCCAGCATCTCAACAAGATCCTCGGAAACGAGCTGGTCGCAATCAACCAGTATTTCCTGCATGCGCGCATGTACGAAGATTGGGGCCTGAACAAACTCGGCAAGCACGAGTACAAAGAATCGATCGACGAAATGAAGCACGCTGACAAACTGATCAAGCGTATTCTGTTTCTCGAAGGTATTCCCAATGTTCAGGACCTGGGCAAGCTGCTGATCGGCGAGCACACCAAGGAGATGCTCGAATGCGACCTGCGCATCGAGCAGAAAGGCCTGATCGACCTGAAGGCGGCCATTGCCCACTGCGAAACAGCAGGTGACTTTGGTTCGCGTGACGTCCTGGAAGATATCCTGGAGTCCGAAGAAGAGCATATCGACTGGTTGGAAACCCAGCTGGGCTTGATCGACAAGATCGGTATCGAAAATTACCTGCAGTCGCAGATGGGCGAAGAATAAGACGCCCAACCCAAAAAAACCCGCCAATGGCGGGTTTTTTTATAAGCGCATTTTTACGCTTCGGCAGCCTTCGCCTTGGCGGCGGCATCCTTGATCAGGGTCTGCAGCTCACCCTTTTCGAACATTTCCAGCACGATGTCGCTACCGCCGACCAGCTCACCACCGACCCACAGCTGGGGGAAGGTTGGCCAGTTGGCATATTTGGGCAGGTTGGCGCGAATTTCCGGGTTCTGCAGGATGTCGACGTAGGCGAACTTCTCGCCGCAACCCATCACTGCCTGGGAGGCACGGGCCGAAAAGCCGCACTGCGGCGCATTCGGCGAGCCCTTCATGTAAAGCAGAATGGTGTTGTTGGCAATCTGCTCTTTGATCGTTTCGATGATATCCATGTAGCACCTCGGCTTGACTTTCCGACACGGGCGTCGGCACGGTGACGCATTGTAACGGAAAGCCGAGCTGCATGCTCGGCCTTGCCAAAGCTCAAGCGGCTTCCACGTGCACTGGAACGCCATTGAGCGCAGCATTGCCGCAGACCGAGTCGCGCAGCAGCTCGTCAGTGAGATCGTTGGCGCTGACGCCGGGCTGTGCCTGGGCGGTCTGAAGGCGCACACCGTGACGACCATGCCCGAAGCCATGGGGCAGGCTTACCACCCCTGGCATCATGCTTTCGCACGCCTGTACCTGCACCTGCACCGCCCCTGCTCGCGAGCTGACCCTGACCTGCTGGCCATCCTGCAGTTGGCGCTGGCGCAGGTCATCGGGGTGCATCAACAAGTGATGGCGCGGTTTCCCTTTGACCAGCCTGTGATAGTTGTGCATCCAGGAGTTGTTGCTGCGTACGTGACGCCGCCCTATGAGCAGCAGTTGCCCGGTTTCTGGCGGCGCCTGCCGGGCCAGGCGCTGCAGGTCATCGAGCAGCACACGCGGCGCTGCCTCGACGGTTTTGCTCGCCGTGCCCAGGCGATGGGCAAGGTTGGCCTGCAAGGGGCCCAGGTCCAACCCATGAGGGTGTGCATCGAGGGTTTCGAGTGACAGCTGCCAGGGCGTCGCCTGTCCATAACGCCCGCTGCGCAGGGCTTTGTCGATCATCTGCGCCGGCGCTACGGTCGGCGGCAGTTCACGTCCGGCACGGCGCGCATACGCCTTGGCCAGGCCGACGAAGATTTCCCAGTCGTGCAGGGCGCCCTCGGGCTTGGGCAGAATCGCTCGGTTGAACCGGCTCACATTGCGGACCGCCAGCAGGTTGAAGGTGGTGTCGTAGTGATCGTTTTCCAGGGCTGAAGTCGATGGCAGGATCAGATCAGCATGGCGCGTGGTTTCGTTGATGTACAGGTCGATACAGAGCATGAAGTCGAGCGCCGACAGTGCCCTGTCCAATTGCCGCCCGTTGGGCGTCGACAGCACGGGATTGCCCGCGACCGTGACCAGGGCGCGGACCTGCCCCTCACCTGGGGTCAGCATCTCCTCGGCAAGCGCCGCCACCGGCAGTTCTCCGGCGTACTCTGGCAGGCCCGAGACCCGACTCTGCCAGGCGTTGAAGTGGCCACCCGAGGTGCTCGCCACCACGTCCACCGCAGGTTCGGTACACAGTGTCCCGCCCTTGCGATCAAGGTTACCGGTGACCAGGTTGATCAGTTGCACCAGCCAGTGACAGAGCGTGCCGAACACTTGGGTCGATACCCCCATACGCCCGTAACACACCGCCTTGTCGGCGGCGGCGAAATCACGCGCCAACTGGCGAATGGCCTGCGCCGGGATGCCGCACAGGCCGCTCATGGCCTCGGCCGTCATGGGGGTCAGGGCGGCGCGGACATCGGCCAGCCCTGTCATCGGCAGATGCGAGCCGCGTGTCAGGCCCTCCTCGAACAGGGTGTTGAGCAGCCCACACAACAAGGCCGCGTCGCCGCCCGGCCGAATGAATAAATGGTTGTCTGCGATGACCGCAGTTTCAGTGCGCCGCGGATCGATCACCACCAGACGTCCGCCCCTGGCCTGCAAGGCCTTGAGACGTTTTTCCACATCGGGAACCGTCATGATGCTGCCGTTCGAGGCCAAGGGGTTGCCGCCTAGCACCAGCATGAAATCGGTGTGGTCGATGTCCGGAATCGGCAGGAGCAGCCCATGGCCATACATCAGGTGGCTGACCAGGTGCTGGGGCAGTTGGTCCACAGATGTGGCGGAATAGCGATTGCGGGTCTTCAACAGCCCTAAAAAGTAGTTGCCATGGGTCATCAACCCATAGTTGTGCACACTCGGGTTGCCTTGATACACGGCAACCGCATTATTGCCGTGGGCCTGCTGCACGCGCCAAAGGCGCTCGGCGGCCAGCTCAAATGCCTCCTCCCAGCCAATCGCCTGCCACTGGTCGCCCACGCGCCGGTGGGGTTGGCGCAGCCGGTCAGGATCATTCTGGATATCCTGCAGTGCCACCGCCTTGGGGCAGACATGGCCGCGGCTGAAGGGGTCCTGAGGATCGCCTTTGATGGACTCGATCCGGGCAGGTTCGCCAGGCGAGTGGCTCAGCACGATGTTCAAACCACAAATGGCTTCACACAGGTGGCAAGCACGGTGGTGCAGGGTACGGGTCATGGCCGCATGCCTCATTGTCTTGATGGCTCGACTATGAACTCAGCCTTGTACAGGAGCCAGCGTGCTTCGCGGTGTGAATTGGTCTTTATCACTCATACAGCAGGCCCTGCCCGTTTGCCAATGTGCCCTCAAGCCGTGTACAAACAGCCGTAGCAAATAAAACACAGCGATACAGTGCCCTGCGAAACCCCTTGCAACATCGCCGGGGGTGCCAAGCGGTTTCACCCCTTGGTTTCAGGCGACATTTAATTATAGTATTGCGCCTTTCCCTATTCGTCCGCCCCGTGCGGCTTACGCCGCAGGTCACCGCCGTTGTCAAAAAAAACCGCACGGTCGGCCTGCATACTGTTGCAGATAAGGTAGTCAATCATGAGCGCTAGGCACTTTCTCTCCCTGCTGGACTTCACCACCGACGAATTGCTCGGGGTGATCCGCCGCGGCATCGAGCTGAAGGACCTGCGCAAGCGGGGCGTGCTGTTCGAGCCGCTGAAGAGCCGTGTGCTGGGCATGATCTTCGAAAAATCGTCGACCCGCACCCGCGTGTCGTTCGAAGCCGGGATGATTCAGCTTGGCGGCCAGGCCATTTTCCTGTCCCCGCGCGATACCCAACTGGGCCGGGGCGAGCCGATCGGCGACAGCGCCATCGTCCTGTCGAGCATGCTCGACGTGGTGATGATACGGACCCACGCCCACAGCACCCTGACTGACTTTGCCGCCAAGTCCCGCGTACCGGTGATCAACGCCCTGTCGGACGAGTCGCACCCCTGTCAGCTTCTGGCCGACATGCAGACGTTCCTCGAGCACCGT
This sequence comes from Pseudomonas parafulva, assembly GCF_002021815.1. NCBI lineage: Bacteria > Pseudomonadati > Pseudomonadota > Gammaproteobacteria > Pseudomonadales > Pseudomonadaceae > Pseudomonas > Pseudomonas parafulva. The sequence continues at coordinate 1,114,088 of NZ_CP019952.1, read as the reverse complement.
GGGGCAATCGAGGGCAAGACCGTCGCGTGGATCGGCGACGGCTTCAACATGTGCAACTCGTACATCGAAGCGGCCCGGCAATTCGGTTTCCAGCTGCGCATCGCCTGCCCCGAGGGATATGAGCCCGACCCACGGTTCCTGGCCATCGGCGCTGAGCACGTGCAGATCGTGCGCGATCCCCGTGAAGCGGTAAAAGGTGCTCACTTGGTGACCACCGACGTCTGGACTTCCATGGGCCAGGAGGAGGAAACTGCTCGTCGCCTGGCGCATTTCGCGCCGTACCAGGTCACCCGCGACATGCTCGACCTGGCAGCACCCGACGTCTTGTTCATGCATTGTCTGCCCGCCCACCGTGGCGAGGAAATCAGCCATGATCTGCTCGATGACCCCCGTTCGGTCGCCTGGGATCAAGCTGAGAACCGTCTGCATGCACAAAAGGCACTCCTGGAATTTCTTGTCGAACCGGCTTACCACCACGCATGAGTCAACCTCTACTGCTCAACCTGCGCAACCTTGCCTGCGGCTATGGCGACCAGCGCATCGTCCAGAACCTGAACCTGCATCTGAATGCAGGCGACATTGGCTGCCTGCTGGGCTCGTCCGGCTGCGGCAAGACCACGACCTTGCGAGCCATCGCAGGTTTCGAGCCGGTGCACGAAGGCGAAATCCAACTGGCCGGCAACGTCATTTCCAAGGCCGGTTTCACCCTGGCGCCGGAGAAGCGCCGCATCGGCATGGTGTTTCAGGACTATGCCCTGTTCCCCCATCTGACGGTGGCGCAGAACATCGCCTTCGGCATCGCCAAGCACCCGCGCCAGGCGGCGGTCATCGACGAGATGCTGGACCTGGTCAAGCTGGGTGGGCTTGGTGGCCGTTACCCTCACGAGCTGTCCGGCGGCCAGCAGCAGCGGGTGGCACTGGCACGGGCGTTGGCGCCAGAGCCGCAATTGCTGCTTCTGGACGAGCCGTTTTCCAACCTTGACGTGGAGCTTCGTCGCAGGCTCAGCCACGAGGTACGGGATATCCTCAAGCAGCGCGGTACCAGCGCCATCCTGGTCACCCATGATCAGGAAGAAGCCTTCGCGGTCAGCGATCAGGTTGGGGTGTTCAAGGAAGGCCGGCTTGAGCAGTGGGATACACCCTACAACCTGTACCATGAACCGCAGACACCTTTCGTGGCCAGTTTCATCGGCCAGGGCTATTTTATCCGTGGCCAGATGACCAGTGTGGAAGCCGTCAGCACCGAGCTGGGCGAGCTGCGAGGCAACCGCGCCTATCGCATGGCTGCCGGCAGCTCGGTGGATGTGTTGCTACGTCCGGATGACATCGTGCATGCCCCCGACAGCCCGTTGCGCGCAGTGATCGTGGGCAAGAGTTTTCTCGGCGCCTCGACCTTGTACCGCCTGCAACTCCCCACCGGCAGCCAGCTCGAAGCGATCTTCACCAGCCATGTGGATCGTCAGCCAGGAGAAGAGGTGGGCATCGCAGTAAAAGCCGATCACTTGGTGGTGTTTCCGGTGCCAGGCAGCATTGCAACCCAGACGGTGCAGCAGGCAACAGGCGTTCGTCGCCACAGTGGGCCGAACTGACGCCAGGCCCGGGCTACGTCTTGAGCGGGCCCGCTACCGGCTCAACCCGAGCAGGTAGCAAGGATGAATGGGCATCACGTTCTGCCAATACTGGCAAAGGTGGCCTGGGTATGCTCGGCCAGGGTCGTTGCCGCCAGTTCCACCTCCAGCCCACGTCGTCCGGCGCTCACATGGATAGTCGCAAAACGCTGCGCCGCCTCGTCGATGAAGGTGCGCAGACGTTTCTTTTGCCCTAGCGGGCTGATCCCACCTACCAGATAGCCTGTTGCCCGCTGCGCCTTGACAGGGTCGGCCATCTCGCACTTTTTCACCCCCGCCGCATGCGCCAAGGCCTTGAGATCAAGGGTACCCACCACAGGCACCACCGCTACCAGCAACTCCCCTTTCTCGCTACAAGCCAGCAGCGTCTTGAATACCTGCTGCGGGTCCAGGCCGAGCTTATCTGCAGCTTCCAGTCCATAGGACGCTGTCTTGGGGTCATGCTCGTAGCTGTGAACGTGATAGTGCGCGTGATGCTTTTTCAGCAGGTCCAGAGCGGGCGTCATACGAAGTTCCGGTGTAAGACAGATCGGCAGCTACTTTAGGTCAATTCCCACATTCCAGCCAAGAAGCCCGTGCGCCCCGCTCTACGATGGGGCATCACGCTTGTGGCCGTTGCCCAAAACGTGACTGACCGTTCACTTTCGACCTTTGACATCAGCGTTTCTTGTCTATATTTTTTCGTTTCTGAATGCCGGGGGTGCACCTTCACGGTGCACCTCATATCCGCCCAGGACCATCCGGAAGGTCCGGGCCTTGCTGTCGAGCCCCGCGCGACTCACAACAAAAACAACGAGGTCATACATGACAATTGCCCAAGGCCAACCCACGCTGTCCAGTCAGTGCCTGGCCGAATTCCTCGGTACTGCGCTGCTGATCTTCTTCGGTACCGGCTGCGTCGCCGCGCTCAAAGTCGCAGGCGCAAGCTTCGGACTCTGGGAAATCAGCATCATTTGGGGGGTGGGAGTCAGCATGAGCATCTACCTCACCGCCGGGATCTCCGGTGCACACCTGAACCCTGCCGTCAGCATCGCGCTGACCCTGTTCGCCGGCTTCGAGCGGCGCAAGCTGCCTTTCTACATGCTTGCCCAAGTGTGTGGTGCCTTCTGCGGCGCGGCGCTGGTCTACACCCTCTATAGCAGCCTGTTCTTCGATTTCGAACAAGCGCACGCCATGCTGCGCGGTAGTGAATCCAGCCTGGACCTGGCAGCGGTTTTCTCGACCTATCCCCATCCTTCCTTGTCTACGGCGCAAGCGCTGCTGGTGGAGGTGGTGATCACGGCGATCCTCATGGCCGTCATCATGGCCCTGACCGACGATAACAACGGCCTACCCCGCGGCCCGATGGCGCCGCTGCTGATCGGCCTGCTAATCGCGGTGATTGGCAGTGCCATGGGGCCCTTGACCGGCTTTGCCATGAACCCGGCACGCGACCTGGGCCCGAAAATCATGACGTTCCTGGCAGGCTGGGGCGAAATCGCCTTTACCGGCGGCCGAGATGTGCCTTACTTCCTGGTGCCGATATTCGGCCCTATCATCGGCGCCTGCCTGGGTGCTGCCACCTATCGTGGCTTGATTGCCCGCAATTTGCCCGCAGCTCCAACGTCCACGCCTGCGGCAAGCGATGGTCGCCAAGGCGATACGCAAGTCAACTGAGCACGGCAGACAGACCCGCCACGACCCCTATTTTGCAAGGCCAACACCATGACAGACACTCAGGACAAGCAGTACATCATCGCCCTGGACCAGGGCACCACCAGTTCGCGTGCGATCATCTTCGACCGCGACGCCAATGTGGTCGGCACCTCCCAGCGTGAGTTCGTCCAGCATTATCCGCAGGCAGGTTGGGTCGAGCACGACCCCATGGAAATCTTCGCCACCCAGAGTGCGACCATGGTCGAAGCACTGGCCCAAGCTGGCATCAGCCATGCCCAGGTCGCGGCCCTGGGCATCACCAACCAGCGCGAAACGACCGTCGTCTGGGACAAGGAAACCGGCCGCCCGGTATACAACGCCATCGTCTGGCAATGCCGGCGCAGCACCGAAATCTGCGCCCAGCTCAAGCGCGACGGCTTTGAGGACTACATTCGTGAAACCACGGGTCTGGTCACCGACCCGTACTTTTCCGGTACCAAGCTCAAGTGGATCCTGGACAATGTCGACGGCGCCCGGGAACGCGCCGAGCGTGGCGAGCTGCTGTTCGGCACCGTCGATACCTGGCTGATCTGGAAGTTTTCCGGCGGCAAGGTGCATGTCACCGACTACACCAACGCCTCGCGAACCCTCATGTTCAACATCCACACGCTGCAGTGGGATGAAAAGCTGCTCGACATCCTGGGCATCCCTGCGCAAATGCTGCCAGAGGTGCGCTCCTCTTCCGAGGTCTATGGGCATACCAAAAGTGGCATCGCCATCGCCGGCATCGCCGGGGACCAGCAATCGGCCCTGTTCGGGCAGATGTGCGTGGAACCGGGGCAGGCGAAGAACACCTATGGCACTGGTTGTTTCCTGCTGATGAACACGGGCGACAAGGCCGTCACTTCCTCCCATGGCCTGTTGACCACCATCGCCTGTGGCCCGCGCGGTGAAGTGGCCTATGCCCTGGAGGGGGCCGTGTTCAACGGCGGCTCGACGGTCCAGTGGCTGCGCGATGAACTGAAGATCGTCAATGACGCGTTGGATACCGAGTACTTCGCCAGCAAGGTCAAGGACAGCAATGGCGTCTACCTGGTGCCTGCCTTTACCGGCCTTGGCGCCCCCTACTGGGACCCTTATGCCCGCGGCGCGCTGTTTGGCCTGACCCGCGGCGTCAAGGTGGATCACATCATCCGCGCAGCACTGGAGTCCATCGCCTACCAGACCCGCGACGTGCTCGATGCAATGCAGCAGGACTGCGGCCAACGCCTGTCCGAACTGCGGGTTGACGGCGGCGCGGCGGCCAACAACTTCCTGATGCAGTTCCAGGCCGATATCCTCGGCACGTGCGTCGAGCGCCCCAAGATGCGCGAGACCACGGCGCTGGGTGCAGCCTACCTGGCGGGCCTGGCTTGCGGTTTCTGGAGCAGCCTGGACGAATTGCGCAACAAGGCGATCATCGAGCGGGAGTTCAGCCCGCAACTGGATGAAGCGCAGAAAGAGAAGTTGTACGGTGGCTGGAAAAAAGCCGTCGATCGCACCCGCGATTGGGAAGAACACGACGCCTGATCACCGTAGGCAACGGCGCAGTCCGCTCCATGGCCTGCGCCGGATCCACCCTTCGGACGCCACGCTGGTCGTCATCCCCGTCCTACGGCATCATTGCAGCATTTGTCAGGCTGCTCCGAAGGACGTCCATGAATTTGCCTCCACGCCAACAACAAATCCTCGAACTGGTCCGCGACCGCGGCTACGTCAGTATCGAGGAAATGGCGCAGCTGTTCGTCGTTACCCCGCAAACGATCCGCCGCGACATCAATCAACTGGCAGAGCTCGACCTGTTGCGCCGTTACCACGGGGGCGCAGCCTACGATTCAAGCGTCGAGAACACGGCGTATGCCATGCGCGCCGACCAGATGCGTGATGAAAAGCAGCGCATCGCCGAGGCTGTCGCTCGGCAGGTGCCCGATCATGCCTCACTGTTCATCAATATCGGCACCACCACCGAATCCATCGCGCGTGCCTTGCTCAACCACAGCCAACTGAAGGTCATCACCAACAACCTGCACGTCGCCTCCATCCTGGCGGCCAAGGATGACTTCGAGGTCCTGGTGGCGGGCGGTACCGTGCGCCGTGACGGCGGCGTCGTAGGCCAGGCCAGTGTCGACTTCATCAATCAGTTCAAGGTCGATTACGCCCTGGTCGGTATCAGCGGCATCGATGAAGACGGGAGCCTGCTGGATTTCGACTATCAGGAAGTGCGCGTATCCCAGGCGATCATTGCCAATGCTCGGCAGGTGATCCTGGCAGCGGACTCCAGCAAGTTCGGGCGCAATGCCATGGTGCGCCTGGGCGCCATCAGCCTGGTCGACTGCCTGGTGACCGATCAGACCCCAACCCCTGCCCTGGTCCAACTGCTCAATGAACACAAGGTGCGTGTCGAAGTGGTTTAGGTTGTCTAGACCGGCACTGCAACTGTGGGCGCGGCACAAGCCCGCGCCGCACTGGCTTTTTTCGTTAATGTTCATTTGCTTGTCACCTGATCAGTATTTTCTATGAATACGGACTGGCGAGTCGCGTCCTCTTGCGCTAGTATTTTCGGAAACGAACATAAATGTTCACTTTCGATACAAATTGCTCCAGGAGGCCTTCCCTGTGTCCCAGCCCGATTCGACCAGCGCTCCCGTCGCCGATTGCTATGACCTGGTGGTGATAGGCGGTGGCATCAACGGTGTGGGCATCGCCGCCGACGCTGCCGGCCGCGGCCTGAAAGTCTTTCTGTGTGAAAAGGACGACCTGGCCCGGCACACCTCATCAGCCAGCAGCAAGCTGATTCACGGTGGTCTGCGCTACCTTGAGCATTACGAGTTTCGTCTGGTACGTGAGGCCCTGGCCGAACGCGAAGTCCTGTTGGCCAAGGCACCGCACATTGTTAAGCCCATGCGCTTCGTGCTGCCCCACCGCCCCCATCTGCGCCCTGCCTGGATGATCCGTGCTGGCCTGTTCCTGTACGACCACCTGGGCAAGCGCAAGCGCCTGGGCGCCTCGCGCAGCCTGCGATTTGGCGCGGGCTCCGCGCTCAAGCCGGCCATCACCCGCGGTTTCGAATATGCCGACTGCTGGGTTGACGACGCTCGCCTGGTGGTCCTCAACGCCATGGCCGCCCGTGAACATGGCGCGCATATTCACACCCAGACACTGTGCCTGGGCGCCAGGCGTGTCGGCGCCATCTGGGAAGTGGATGTGCAGCACGCCGACGGCAGCACCCGGATGGTGCGGGCCAAAGGGCTGGTGAACGCCGCCGGCCCATGGGTTGCGCAGTTCATCAAGAACGACCTGAAACTGGACGCTCCTTACGGCATTCGCCTGATTCAGGGGAGTCACCTGATCGTCCCCCGGCTGTATGAAGGCGAGCACGCTTACATTTTGCAGAACGAAGACCAGCGCATCGTTTTCTGCATCCCGTATCTTGATCGTTTTACGCTGATCGGCACCACTGACCGTGAATACACAGGCGACCCTGCCAAGGTAGCGATCACCGATCAGGAAACCGACTATCTGCTGAAGGTGGTCAACGCCCACTTCAATCACCAGCTGCAGCGCAGTGACATCTTCAGCACCTATGCAGGCGTTCGCCCCCTGTGCAATGACGAGTCGGACAACCCGTCGGCCGTTACCCGTGACTACACCTTGGCACTGTCCGCCGCCCACGGTGAAGCCCCCCTGCTCTCGGTCTTCGGTGGCAAGCTCACCACTTACCGCAAGCTGGCCGAATCGGCCATGGCCGAACTCAAGCCATTCTTCAGCCAGATGGGCGGCAGTTGGACGGCCGAAGCAACCCTGCCGGGCGGCGAGGACATGACCACGCCCCAGGCACTTGAAGAAGCCTTGCTTGCTCGGCATACCTGGCTCGCCCCGGCCATTGCCCAGCGCTGGGCACGCACCTATGGCAGCCGCGTCTGGACACTGTTGGCAGGCGTCGAAGGCCCGCAGGACCTGGGTCAGGCCATTGGTGCGGGGCTCTTTGCCCGCGAGGTGGATTACCTGTGCGAGCATGAGTGGGCAACCTGCCTTGAAGATATCCTGTGGCGTCGTACCAAGCTTGGGCTGTTTACCACGGAGGCGGAACAGAACACCCTCGCCCAGTACCTGAAAAAGGCAACGCAGCGCAGGCACGCCGCCTGACCCAGGTGCGCCGCCTGTCAGCCCATGCTCACAGGCGGTTGTAGGCCTCAATGGCGAGCTCATGGTAAAGCGCCTGCTCCTGGGCATCGAGTTCAGCCTTCAAGGCAGCAGCTTGCTGTAGATAGACCTGCTCCCCGTGCTCGCCGGCGGTGCGCTCGGCGGCCTCGAGCCGTTCGTGAAACGGTGCCGCCAGCGCCTCGAAACGTTCGCGATAATAGCTGCGCACAAACGACTGCCAGAACTCGCGTTGCGCTAGCGCTGCTGCCAGCACATCCAGACTTTCACCCGCCAGTACCCGGTCTCCGGCCAGCCTGACCTGCCGACTGATGACGTCGCTGAATTCCGGGTAGTTCATGTAGCTCGGCTGAGCCGGCAACCCCAAGCGACTCGCCAGATTGACCCGATAAGCCAGGTACACTTCGATGTCATCCACCATCGCATAGGGATCGCGTCGCATTTGCTCGATGTGCCGAGCGGCAATACTGTCCACCTGGTCCAGGCGGTACAGCGAACGGCCAAGTCGCAAGAGTTCGCGCTCAGTCTGCCCGGCACTCGTCCCAGCCGTATGCATGGCGATATGCGCCCTCACCTCCAGTTGACTGAGCAGCAGCAACAGACGGTCATCGCAGGTTTGCGGACCTTGGGTCTGCAAGTAGACCGATTCGCGGACATCCGTACTTTCAGCACACAACTCCAGGATGTGCCATATACGTGCGCGGTAGTACTGCGGCCGTTCGTCAAAATCGTCAGACTCGGCAAAGTCGGCGAGGAACCGGAACAGATCGGCCGACCCCTCATCGTCGAGCAAGGCGCTCCAGATGCGTTCATACCGATGGCGTATCTCTGGCTTGGGCCCAATCCAGCTGTCTCGCAGTTCGTTGTCAACGGACACTCGGGCATGGTGGCGTGGGGCGCGTGAGCCCTCGTTTGCAGAGGCGAGTGCTTGCTGACTGGCTTCGTCCAACGGATTGTCGTGCAGGGACAGTTGCTGGATGCGGTCTCCAAGCGCGCGCAGGTGCTCGTTGACCTCACGAATCTGGTTTTCACGGATGTCCATCAGGCCGCGCCACAGCACTTGATGGGGCTGCGGGGGGTTCAACAGGCCCGTGTTGCGCAGTGAAATCGCACGCAGATGACGCAGGGCAGACAGGTTCGGTACGCGGCCGATCGGATTACCGCTCAAGCTGATGTGTTCAAGGTGGGTCAGCCCGGTCAGCACCGTGTCACTGTCGGGTTGCAGTACGATCCGATTGTCATCAAGGCGCAGTGTGCGCAACTGCCCCAGACCGCTGAGTCCTGTAGGCAGCTGCGTCAACTGGTTGCCGCGCAAATCGAGCACCTGCAAGTGCGGGAAGCGTCTGAGAAATGCATCGCTGACATAGGTAAGCGCCAGGTTGCGCAAGGCCAGTTGCCGCACGTGATTGAAATCGATGTCACCAGGCAGGTCAGGTAGCGTGCCTACCTGCTCGCCCTCTAGACGCAGCACATACTCATCATTCTCGGACGCGACCGTCTTGCGTCGCCAAGCGCGGCGAATGTGGGTGGCCACCCCGCGTCGGCGGCGCCGATCAATGAAGCCATTGCCCTGGCGCTCCCAGGAGGCGAGGGACTGACGCAGACGTTCCAGTCGCCCTTCGAGATCGCTCAGGTGGTCCCAAAGGTTCACGTCGCGCTCGATCAATTGCGCCAGATAAGCGTCCATCTGGTCATCGGTCAGTGTCGGGTAAATGCGGCGTATGCCCCGACGCAGTGCTTGCCGACTGCTCTCGCCCCGCCCGCTGAGGGGATAACCGATACGGCCATCCTGGAGTCGGCGAGGCGGATTGAAGCGACCACCCAGCGCCGTCATCCCCAGCGACTGGGCCGTCTTCCCACGGTCGGCAGCCGCCCTATGCAGCAGATCTGCCCCTAATTCAGCTGTCGTAATCGATGGGCCGCCGAAAGCGGTTTTCTGGGTTTCATCCAGGGTCTGCAGCAGGCATGCCAGCAGCCCTTGGTCCCGGGCCTGGATAGGATGTGCTTGCAACTGATATCCCCCGATGTTCTGCACGATCACCTCGGTGCGCTGTGCATCAGCCGGGCCGTGGAAGACCACTAGCTGGCCCTGAGCCTCCCCCAAACGCACCTCGATACGTGTTGACACGGGCCATGGCGATGTTTCATCGATCAGCGCCAGGGCCAGGCGCAGTGTGTCCAGGTTGGCGGCATGCTCATGCTCGAGCCCCAACAACGCGCGATCGATGCGGCTTTCACGCAAAGCCCAACGCGCTCGCTCAGCAAGCGGCAGGGGTACCTTGCCGCTCATCAGCGTCGCCAGTTGTTCGGTGGTGGCGCACTCCACGATTTCTTGCGCCAGTGGCACTGACAGGCCGGTGAAGTCGCGAGTGAGCGTATCCACGCCAACGCCTGGCTCGCCCACTGAAAGTGCCAGCGCTTGCTCGACCAACAGCTCGGAGGTCGGCCCTTGGCTATGCAGCAGGTGCCGTGCCTGCGCTTCCCTGAGCCGTGCTGGCGCCGGCTCCTCGTGTAAACGCAAGCTGCGCAAGTGTTCAGGCGACAGACCCGTGACCTGCATCAGCACGTCGGCATCCAGGTTGGATACCTGCTCAAGATCGGCGCCAAAACTGCGCATCAATTCACCCGGATGCTCCAGGCTGTGGGCCGACGCCGGCATCTTTTTCAGACGCAACCCCCTGTTGGCCACCCTCACCGGCGTGAGGCCGTCGACCAAACCGATGCGCTCTAGCGCGCCGCCGATCGTAGACTGCGCAGCCCCAAGCACTGCGCCCGTGGCCACGACCTGCGCCACATTGAACACATGGGCCAGCGCTTGCTGCCTGTCGCCTATCTGCCAAGCCTCGTAACCGTCGTAGACTTCGCGCGCGACGTCTACGGCTGCCGCTACGAACAAAACTTCGCCCAAGCCGGGAACGAACTGCGCGGCCAGGGTGAGCGCATCGAGCCCTGCCCCTTTCAAGGCGTCGATGCGCTCGTGCCGCTCAAGTTGAGTCAAATCGCCCGTAGGGACGGCCAGCACCCGGGCATCGTCGATCATTGTATTGAGCAAGCGTTTACGCAGGCAGGCAAAGACAGAGCCTTTTATTGCGAAATGGCGACCATCGATGGCGAGCGGTGTAGATCCACCAGAGGATTTGTTCAATTGCGCCAACTGGGCCAGGAACGCAGGCTGCTCGCGCTGGGCGATCAAGCTGACGAAATACCGTCTATATTGACGCTCACGCAGCCGCTTGCCGAGGTGCTCGTAAAATCCAGCCCAGTCCGCATGCCGCCCGATGGGCTCGGCCGGGTCATCGGAAAACCAGCTTATCAAGCCGTGCATGGGCCCATTGGCCGCTGCGCGAAGCTCAATGACCAGGCAACGCTGAACGGGCTTGCCTAGGACAAATAGCTCGAACGGCTGGAACCCCTGAGTCACGGCCGGTACGGTCGGCTTCTGGGCTATCAGTGGCAGAAGTGCCAGGTAGTCTTGCTCGGTCAACTGCCCTTTGAGCCTGGCCATCCTGACTGCAACATCGAGTGCCGCACGTAGACGCTCCTCGAAAATCTGTTCTACCGCACGCTGCCCAAAATCGGCGGGTGCTGGGGGGCGCGCCTTGGGGAACAAGCACGTACGCAGCTGCTGCTGGTACTGCCCGCCCAGGTCCAGCTGCCGGCAGAGCCGAGCAAACGCTTCGAAGGAGAGCGGCAATACAGTGCCGTTTGCCTCTTGCAAGTGAGCGCGCCGGTGCAGGCCGGGAAAGGTCTCGCTTTCATGAAAGTTGTGCAGCGCGGCCACCAGCAGCGACTCTTTGCTGTAAAGCGCTCTCATAGGTGTCTGCAGTCGAGGCGCGGCACTGGGTATCGCAACTTTGTCATGCAGCACCACCTGGGCGGTGTCTACATTCACCTCACCCAAGCCCCTGGCTCGCAGCGCCTCCTGAAGTAATGGGCGGGCAAAGGTCTCTAGCCCAGGCAACGTTTTCAAACGCGCCCTGACCGCCTCGCTCGACAACTGTTCAAGATCGAGCGCCCGGTGGAATGTGCTCAGCAGGTCCGGATCAGCGCTGGTCAGCCAAGCCGGCAACGCCTTCGCCACACATGCATCAACGGAAAGATGAGGTAGTGCGTTATCTGCCACAGATCTTCCTCTGGTCTGGAAAACGGCGTAGCAGAACATCGGGCTGTCATGGGCAGGTGTTACATATGGCTGGGTACACAAGCATGAACACTCATTCGGATAACCGAACATGAAATTGAAGGTCATTCGAATTTCCGACTCTGTTGAAAAACTCGAATTAGTCGAACAAGGCTAACGCCCTCGCTTTCAGCGGGGCTAACATGCTTCACGGACCTTGGCACGACTTCTGCTCATATCCATCAACCGGATGCAACAGCTGCCGTATCCGTTGAACGAAAGAGTCCGCCAACGGCTCCATAAAAAAAACAAACACGTCGAGGAAAATTTGATGCGTATCGTTCGTCAATTGCTGGGCGCCGCCATCGCGGCTGCTGTAATCGCTTCGCCGGCCATGGCCGAAGAACTCACCGGCACCCTGAAGAAGATCAAGGATTCAGGCACCATCACCTTGGGCCACCGCGACTCCTCCATCCCGTTTTCCTACCTGGCCGGCAAGCCAGAGCCTGTAGGCTATTCCCACGACATCCAGCTGGCCGTCGTCGAGGCCCTGAAGAAGCAACTGGGTACCGACATCAAGGTCCGCTATAACCTGGTCACTTCCCAGACCCGCATCCCGCTGGTGCAGAACGGCACCGTCGACCTGGAGTGCGGCTCCACCACCAACAACGTCGAGCGTCAGCAGCAAGTCAGCTTCTCGGTGGGTATCTTCGAGGTTGGCACCCGTCTGCTGACCAAGGTCAAAGACGGTCAGCCGGCCTACAAGGACTTCGCAGACCTGGCTGGCAAGAACGTAGTGACTACCGCAGGCACGACCTCCGAGCGCATTCTCAAGGCCATGAACGCCGACAAGCAGATGAAGATGAACGTGATCTCCGCCAAGGACCACGGTGAAGCCTTCAACATGCTCGAGAGCGGCCGCGCCGTGGCCTTCATGATGGATGACGCGCTGCTGGCTGGCGAAATGGCCAAGGCTCGCAAGCCGTCGGACTGGGTCATCACCGGTACGCCGCAATCCTATGAAATCTACGGTTGCATGGTGCGCAAGGGTGATGAGCCCTTCAAGAAGGCCGTGGATGATGCGATCGTTGGCTACTTCAAGTCCGGTGAAGTCAACAAGAGCTACGACAAGTGGTTCCAGCAGCCAATCCCGCCAAAAGGCCTGAACCTGCAATTCCCGATGAGCGACGAGCTCAAGAAGCTGATCGCCGAGCCGACCGACAAGGCGGCAGACGAGAAGAAATCCTGACCCCCAGCCTGGAGCCTGCCGCGCTGCAAGGCGCGAATTAAACCGGCAGGCTCCCCGTTAGTGTCTAACCTTTCATCCGAGGGCAGTTTGCCCTCGGAAGCTGGAAGGTGCCCGTGAAACAATCGTCTGAGGGGAAATCCCGATGAATTACAACTGGGACTGGGGCGTATTCTTCAAGTCCACTGGCGTGGGCAGCGAAACCTATCTGGACTGGTACATCACCGGCCTGGGGTGGACCATCGCCATCGCCATTTCCGCCTGGATCATCGCCTTGCTGCTGGGATCGATCCTGGGCGTGATGCGTACCGTGCCTAACCGGCTCGTTTCCGGTATCGCCACCGCTTACGTCGAGCTGTTCCGCAACGTGCCTTTGCTGGTGCAGCTGTTCATCTGGTACTTCCTGGTGCCGGACCTGCTGCCAGAGGGGCTGCAGGAATGGTTCAAGCAGGACTTGAACCCGACCACGTCGGCCTTGATCAGTGTGGTCGTGTGCCTGGGCCTGTTCACCGCCGCACGGGTGTGCGAGCAGGTTCGCACCGGCATCCAGGCCCTGCCACGTGGCCAGGAATCGGCAGCGCGGGCGATGGGCTTCAGCCTGTCGCAGATCTACACCAATGTGCTGCTACCACAGGCCTTCCGCATCATCATCCCGCCACTCACCTCCGAATTCTTGAACGTGTTCAAGAACTCCTCGGTGGCTTCGTTGATCGGCCTGATGGAACTGCTGGCGCAAACCAAGCAGACCGCCGAGTTCTCGGCCAACCTGTTTGAAGCGTTCACCTTGGCCACGTTGATCTACTTCACCCTCAACATGGGCCTGATGCTGCTCATGCGCGTCGTCGAAAAGAAAGTGGCGGTACCTGGCCTGATCTCTGTAGGGGGCAAGTAAATGGACCTGGATTTCAGCGAAATCATCCCCGCCCTGCCCGCCCTTTGGGATGGCATGGCCATGACCCTGCAACTGATGGTGATGGGCGTCATCGGCGGCATCGTGCTGGGCACCCTGCTGGCGCTGATGCGCCTGTCGTCGAATAAACTGCTGTCCAGGTTGGCCGGCGCCTACGTCAACTATTTCCGCTCGATCCCCTTGTTGCTGGTGATCACCTGGTTCTACCTGGCGGTGCCGTTCGTGCTGCGCTGGATCACCGGGCAGGACACGCCGGTGGGGGCCTTCACCTCCTGCGTGGTCGCCTTCATGATGTTCGAGGCGGCCTATTTCTGCGAAATCGTGCGTGCCGGTGTGCAATCGATCTCCAAGGGCCAGATGGGCGCGGCCCAGGCATTGGGCATGACTTATGGCCAGACCATGCGCCTGATCATCCTGCCCCAGGCCTTCCGCAAGATGACGCCCTTGCTGCTGCAGCAAAGCATCATCCTGTTCCAGGACACGTCCCTGGTCTACACGGTAGGCCTGGTCGACTTCCTCAACTCGGCACGCTCCAACGGCGACATCATCGGGCGCTCCCATGAGTTCCTGATCTTCGCCGGCGTCGTGTACTTCATTATCAGCTTCTCCGCTTCGTGGCTGGTCAAGCGCCTGCAAAAAAGGATCACCGTATGATTTCCATCAAGAACGTCAACAAGTGGTACGGGGACTTCCAGGTGCTGACCGACTGCAGCACCGAGGTCAAGAAAGGTGAGGTGGTGGTGGTGTGCGGGCCTTCGGGGTCGGGCAAGTCCACCCTGATCAAGTGTGTGAACGCGCTGGAGCCTTTCCAGAAAGGTGACATCGTGGTCGACGGCACTTCGATCGCCGATTCCAAGACCAACCTGCCCAAACTGCGCTCGCGCGTGGGCATGGTCTTCCAGCATTTCGAGCTGTTCCCCCACCTGACCATCACCGAAAACCTGACCATTGCCCAGCGCAAGGTATTGGGCCGCAGTGAAGCCGAAGCCACCAAGAAGGGCCTGGCCCTGCTCGACCGCGTCGGCTTGAGTGCCCACGCCAAGAAGCACCCCGGGCAGTTGTCCGGCGGCCAGCAGCAACGGGTCGCCATTGCGCGAGCATTGTCCATGGACCCGATCGTCATGCTGTTCGACGAGCCCACCTCGGCCCTGGACCCGGAGATGGTCAACGAAGTGCTGGACGTGATGGTCGAGCTTGCCCACGAAGGCATGACCATGATGTGCGTGACCCACGAAATGGGCTTTGCCCGCAAAGTGGCCAACCGCGTGATATTCATGGACAAGGGGCACATCATCGAGGATTGCCAGAAGGAAGACTTCTTCGGCAACCCCGAAGGCCGTCACGAACGCACCCAGCACTTCCTGAGCAAGATCCTTCAGCACTGATCCTGCCTCATCGAGCCGCTCGGCCCCGCCGCCCTTCCGGGCAGCGGGCGCTGGCCGTGACGAGGTCACTGTGATGAAATGCGACCCCTCGCTCCTGTTACCTGCCAAGCCTGCCGTGAAAGCCCGCCTTGTTCGCCAACTGCTGTTACCCCCGCTGATCATCCTGCTGATGATCGGGCTGGGCATGGCCGGGTTCCTGATCAGCGAGAGCAACGGCATACGCGTGCTCAGTGAAAATGGCGAGCGCCAGTTGGAATTGCATGCGCGTACGGTCGAGAGCGAAATCAGCAAGTACACCTACCTTCCCAGCCTGCTGGAACTCGAAGACAGCGTGTCGCACCTGCTGACAGACCCTGATGGTGGCTCACGGCAAACCGTCAACGAATACCTCGAAGGCCTCAACCGGCGCAGCCGCAGCCGCGCGATCTTCGTGCTCGATACCCAAGGGCGGGTGCAGGCCACCAGCAACTGGCGCGATACCGACTCGTTCCTGGGCGAGGACCTGTCGTTTCGCGCGTATTTCCAGACCGCCGTGCGTGGCGAACCCGGGCGCTTCTACGGCATCGGCAGCACCACGGGCGAAGCTGGCTACTACTTGGCCCACGGGCTTGAGGAGCACGGCAAAATCATCGGCGTTGCCGTGATCAAGGTGCGTCTCGATACCCTGGAGGAACGTTGGCAGCGGGCCCGCCTGGAAGCGTTCGTCAGCGACGAGAACGGGATCATCATTCTTTCCAGCGATCCGGCTCGACGCCTCAAATCGGTGCGTCCACTGACCCCGCAAACCAAGGAGCGCCTGGCGCGCAGCCTGCAATACTACTGGTGGCCGCTCAATGAGCTGCAACCGCTGGGGCGCGAGACCCTGGCCGACGGGGTAGAAAAGCTGACCTTCCCGGCCAACAGCGAAACGGCCCAGGGCAACCCCGATGAGGTGGCCTACCTGGCCCAGACACGTCGTCTGGTCGATACACCCTGGCACTTTACGCTGCTCACGCCGCTTCAGGATCTGCGTCGCGAATCCATGGTGCAGGGCATCCTGGTCGGTGTGGCGTTTGCCTTGCTGACCATTCTGGGCATCGCCTGGAACGAGCGACGCAAAGTCATCGCTACCCGCCTGGCAGCCCGCGAGGCGCTGGAGCAAGCCAATAGCCAGCTCGAGCGCCGCATCGCCGAGCGTACGGCCGACCTGCGGGCCAGCAACGAACGGCTCAAGGGGCAGATACGCGAGCGCCGTCATGCCGAGCAGACCCTACGCCAGGCGCAAGACGAACTGGTTCAGGCTGGCAAGCTGGCAGCCATCGGACAGATGTCCACCAGTATCGCCCACGAACTCAATCAACCCTTGGCGGCGCTGCGTACCTTGTCGGGCAACACCGTTCGGTTCATCGAACGCGGCGCACTGGAGACCGCCAGTACCAATCTGCGTACCATCAATGGCCTGGTCGACCGCATGGGCCGCATCACCGCCAGCCTGCGTTCATTCGCCCGACGCAGTGACGACAGCGGCCAGGCCGCGGTGGCCAAGGCGGTCGAAGCCAGCCTGCAGGTGCTGGCAGAACGGATCAACAGCAGCCACCTGCAGGTGCACCGCCATTACCAGGACCTGCAGTTGGCCATCGACCAGACCCGGCTGGAGCAGATCCTGGTCAACCTCATCGGCAACGCCCTGGATGCCATGGCTGTCCAGCCCCAACCGGCCTTGTGGCTCGAAGGCGAACTGCAGGGGGATAAATACCGCTTGCAGGTGCGCGACAACGGCCATGGCATCGATCCAGAGGCACGCAAGCATCTTTTCGAACCGTTCTTCACCACCAAGCCGGGCGACAATGGCCTTGGCCTGGGCCTGACCCTCTCGGCTAGCCTTGCTGCGGCCGCCAAGGGCAGCCTCAGTGTCGAGCACCCTGCCAGCGGCGGCACAGCTTTCGTGCTGATCCTGCCCTTGGCCTCCACCCCCAGCGAATCGGCAGACTCTCCATGACCCAAGCGCCCCTTACCGTTCTGATCGTCGAAGACGACCCCCATGTCCTTCTTGGGTGCCAGCAGGCACTGGCGCTGGAGGACATCGGTTGCGAAGGCGTAGGCAGTGCCGAACAGGCGCTCGAGCGCATTGGCGATGACTTTGCCGGCATCGTGGTCAGCGACATTCGCTTGCCGGGTATCGACGGCCTGGAACTGCTCAACCGTCTCAAGGCGCGCGACCGCAGCCTGCCGGTGGTATTGATCACCGGGCACGGTGATATCGACATGGCCGTCGGCGCCATGCGCAACGGCGCGTATGACTTCATGGAAAAGCCCTTCTCTCCCGAGCGGCTGGTCGATGTGGTGCGCCGTGCGCTCGAGCAACGCGGCCTGTCCCGTGAAGTCTCGGCGCTGCGCCGCCAGCTTGCCGGGCAGAGCAGCCTGGAGGGGCGCATCATCGGTCGTTCGCCCGCCATGCAGCACCTACGCGAACTGATCGCCAACGTGGCCGATACCTCCGCCAATGTGCTGATCGAGGGTGAGACAGGCACCGGCAAGGAACTGGTGGCCCGCTGCCTGCATGACTTCAGCCGTCGCCAGGGCCAGCCCTTCGTGGCATTGAATTGCGGTGGCCTGCCCGAGAACCTGTTCGAAAGCGAGATATTTGGCCATGAAGCCAACGCCTTCACCGGTGCTGGCAAACGGCGTATCGGCAAGATCGAGCACGCCAACGGCGGCACGCTGTTTCTCGATGAAGTGGAAAGCATGCCGATCAACCTTCAGATCAAACTGTTGCGGGTGCTCCAGGAGCGCACCCTGGAACGGCTCGGCTCGAACCAGAGCATTCCAGTGGATTGCCGGCTCATCGCGGCGACCAAGGCCGACCTCGACAGCCTGGGTCAGAGCGGGCAGTTTCGCAGCGACCTGTATTACCGCCTGAACGTGGTGACCCTCGAACTGCCACCGCTGCGCGAACGCCGCGAAGACATCCTGCAGCTGTTCGAGCACTTCCTGCAGCAATCGGCGCTGCGGTTCGACCGGGAGACGCCCACCCTGGACAGCCAGACGCTGTCACGGCTGATGGCCCATGACTGGCCAGGCAACGTGCGCGAACTGCGCAATGTGGCCGAACGCTATGCACTAGGGCTGCCCGCGTTCAAGAAAGGCCCCACGGGCACCAGCAGCCAAGGGCTGGGCTTTGCCGAGGCCGTGGAGGCCTTCGAGCGCAACCTGCTCAGTGACGCCTTGCAGCGCACCGGGGGCAACCTGAGCCAGGCCAGCCAGGAGCTGGGCATGGCGAAGACCACGTTGTTCGACAAGGTCAAGAAATACGGTCTGGGTTGATGGACCGAGGCGCCGCAATAGATCAGTCAATGGGCAAGGCACAGTCGACAGCGGCGGTAACATGAGGGAAACTCAACTCCAAGATGTTTACCCTCAGCCCTACCCTCGGAGTTAGCTGTGCTGGAGATCCGCCACCTGAAAACCCTTCATGCCCTGCGTGAAGCAGACAGCCTGGTCGAAGCGGCCGAGCGGCTGCACCTGACCCAGTCGGCCTTGTCCCACCAGTTCAAGGAACTGGAAGAGCGCCTGGGCCTGACGTTGTTCGTGCGCAAGAGCAAGCCCATTCGCTTCACCAGCGCAGGGCTGCGCCTGCTGCAACTGGCCGACGCCACGCTCCCCCTGCTGCGTGGCGCCGAGCGGGATATCGCCAGACTGGCCGGCGGCACTGCCGGTCGCTTGCACATGGCTATCGAATGCCACAGCTGCTTCCAGTGGCTGATGCCCACCATCGATCAGTTCCGTGATGCCTGGCCTGAAGTGGAACTGGACCTGGCCTCAGGCTTCGCGTTCGCGCCCCTGCCCGCCTTGGCCCGTGGTGACCTGGACCTGGTGGTGACCTCCGATCCCCTGGACTTGGCCGGCATTACCTACGTTCCCCTGTTCACCTACGAAGCCATGCTGGCGGTGGCCAACCAACATCCGTTGGCCAGCAAACCCTACATGGTGCCCCAGGACCTGGCGGACCAGACCCTGATCACCTATCCGGTGGAGCGTGACCGTCTGGACATCTTCACCCGCTTCCTGGAGCCAGCCGACATCGAGCCTGCGGCCGTACGCACCTCGGAGCTTACGGTCATGATGATGCAGTTGGTGGCCAGCGGCCGCGGCGTGTGCGGCATGCCCCATTGGGCCTTGCACGAATACAGCTCGCGCGGTTACGTCAAAGGCAAGCGCCTGGGCGAAAAAGGCCTGTTCGCAACACTCTACGCTGCCGTGCGCACCGACATGCTAGATGCACCCTATATGCGCGATTTTCTGCTGACGGCCAAAGACACTTCGTTCGCCACCCTCGACGGGGTCAGTGCGGTGCGCTGAGCAACTGGCGGTACAGCGGCAGGATCAGGTCACGGGTCAGGGGCGCCAGGGGCATTTCTGGCGTCTGGTCAGCGGCCAACCAAGTGATCTCCTCGATTTCGGCCGCCGGCATTACTGATGCCGCGCAGTCCACCCGGAACAACTCGGCCTGCACCTCGAACCCTGGCTCATTGGCTGCCGGAGCGCTGAACTGACCAAGGCGCACGGCCTTGGCGGGGTCGATCTGCAGGCCCAGTTCCTCGTGCAGCTCACGGGCCAACGCTTGAACCGGGGTTTCTCCGGCATCGATCTTGCCGCCCGGCTGCATGAATGCCTGAGTGCCGCGCTTGCGCACCAGCAGCGTGCGACCTTGCGAGTCCAGCAATAAGGCGGCGGCAATGCGGATGGTATTGGCCATGGGTGATCTCCCTGAAAATGGGCGGCGAGCATCCCATGCCTCCCCAGCCGTGACAAGGCCACTGCCAGGTTTGGACGTGGGCCGACGAATGGCCACTTGCCAACCCGGCCGGGACCCTTCATAACCTTCCCAATGACGCTTCCTGCCGCCAACCATCCCGTATTCGAGCTGTTCCATCCAGGCGTTGCGGCCTGGTTCTCAGGCCGTTATCCGTCGGTGACCGATGCCCAGGCTCAGGCCTGGCCGCTCATCCAGGCCGGTCAGTCCGTGCTGCTGGCAGCGCCGACCGGCTCAGGCAAGACGCTCAGTGCGTTTCTGGCGGTGCTCGACCGGCTGTTTCGCCAAGGGCTGGAGCAGGGCGGCACATTGCCCGCCCACACGCAGGTCGTCTACGTATCGCCTTTGAAAGCCCTGTCCAACGACATCCGCTTGAACCTGCAAATACCGCTGGAGGGCATCCAGCGCACACTCCAGGCGCAAGGGCACGCAGCCCCCACCATCACCACGGCGGTGCGCACTGGTGATACGCCCCAGAAAGAACGCATCGCCATGCGCAAACAGGCACCGCATATTCTGGTCACGACCCCTGAGTCCCTGTACGTGCTGATGGGTTCGGCCTCTGGGCGTGAAGGCCTGCGTACGGTGCACACAGTCATCGTCGATGAGATCCATGCCCTGGCCGGCAACAAGCGCGGTTGCCACCTGGCGCTGACCCTCGAACGCCTGCAAGCGTTGTGCGACCGTCCGCTGCGACGCATCGGCCTGTCTGCTACCCAGCGTCCGGTCGAGCGGGTGGCGCAGTTTCTGGTGGGCAGCGGGCGCGCCTGTGCCATCGTCGATGTGGGGCACGCCCGCCAGCGTGACCTGGCCATCGAAATCCCGCCGGTGCCACTGGGGGCGGTGCTCGACCAGGATGCCTGGGGGCTGGTGTACGATCGTCTGGCCGAACTGGCCCGTGCGCATCGCACCACCTTGGTGTTCGTCAACACCCGGCGGCTGGCCGAGCGCATCACCCGTCACTTGAGCGATCGGTTGGGCGCGGCTGCGGTGGCCGCTCACCACGGCAGCCTTTCCAAGGAAAGGCGCCTGAGCGCCGAGCAGCGCCTGAAGGCGGGCGAGCTGCAGGTGCTGGTGGCCACGGCCTCGCTGGAACTTGGCATCGACATCGGCGACATCGACCTGGTGTGCCAGATCGCCTCACCCGGCTCGATCGCAGCGTTCCTGCAGCGCGTGGGGCGTGCAGGACATCAGGTGGACGGGGTGCCCAAAGGACGGCTGTTCGCGACATCGCGAGACGACTTGATCGAGTGCGTGGCGCTGCTCGATTGCGTGCGCCGCGGCGAGTTGGATGAAGTGCAGGTACCGAAGGCCCCGCTGGATGTGCTGGCCCAGCAGATCGTCGCCGAGGCCAGCAACCAGCCCTGGCACGAGCGAGCGCTGTTCGACTGCCTGCGCCAGGCCATGCCGTTCGAAACGTTGGCGTACGAAGATTACGACGCCTTGCTTGGCATGCTTGCCGAAGGCTACAACGGCCGCCAGGGCGTGCGCGGCGCCTACCTGCACCGTGATGCCGTCAGCGCCATGGTGCGAGGGCGCCGTGGCAGCCAACTCACCGCCTTGACCAGTGGCGGGACGATTCCCGACAACGCCGACTACGCCGTCGTGCTCGAACCTCAGGCGCTGAACATCGGCAGCGTCAACGAAGACTTTGCCGTGGAGAGCATTGCTGGCGACATCTTCCAGCTAGGCAACGCGTCTTATCGCATCCTGCGCGTGGAGGCCGGGCGGGTCCGGGTCGAAGACGCCCACGGCCAGCCCCCCACGATTCCGTTCTGGCTGGGCGAAGCCCCTGGCCGCAGCCGCGAGCTCAGCGCCGCCGTGGCCAGGCTGCAAGGGCAGATCGATGAGCGCCTGCAACACGCCGATGGCTCGCTGGCGCATGTGCTGGCCTGGCTGCAAGCCACATTCGAACTGGACGCCAGCTGTGCCGAGCAGTTGCTGGACTACCTGGCCCGCACCCAGCAGGTATTGAGCGCCCTGCCCTCCCAGGACACCCTGGTGATGGAGCGTTTCTTCGACGAGTCAGGCGGCACGCAGCTTATCATTCATTCGCCGTTCGGTAGCCGCATCAACCGCGCCTGGGGTTTGGCCCTGCGCAAGCGGTTCTGCCGTACCTTCAATGTCGAGCTGCAAGCGGCAGCCAGTGAAGATGCCATCGTGCTGTCGCTGTCTACCAGCCACAGCTTTGCCCTCGACGAGGTGTGGCGCTACCTCGACAGCCGCAGCGCCGAGCAGGTGCTGATCCAGGCTGTGCTCGATGCCCCGCTGTTCGGTGTCCGCTGGCGCTGGAACGCGGGTGTGGCCATGGCCTTGCCGCGCTTTGCCGGTGGTCGCAAGGTTGCACCGCAGATCCAGCGCATGAAGAGCGAAGACCTGATCGCCTCGGTGTTTCCCGATCAGATCGCCTGCCTTGAAAATCTGTCCGGCGAACGGCACGTACCGGACCACCCGCTGGTTCGTCAGACCCTCGACGATTGCCTGCACGACGCCATGGATTGCGACGGTTGGCTGGCGTTGCTGCGGCGCATGGAAAGCGGTGCCGTGCGCCTGCTGGCGCGCGACCTGCCGGCGCCCTCGCCGCTGGCGTCAGCCATTCTCAACGCCAGGCCCTACACCTTTCTGGATGACGCCCCGCTCGAAGAGCGCCGTACCCAGGCGGTGCTCAATCGCCGCTGGGCGGATGTGCAGTCAGGTGATGAGCTGGGTGCGCTGGATGCGGACGCCATTGCGGCAGTGGCAGCCGAGGCCTGGCCGCAGCCGATCAACGCAGATGAAATGCATGAAGCGCTCATGAGCCTGGGCGCCATCAGCCAGCCCGAAGCTCAGGCAGGCGCACGCTGGCGTACGCTGCTTGATCAGCTTGCCAAGCGGGGCCGAGCCGTCTACCTGCCCGAGCAGAAGTTGTGGCTGGCCCGTGAGCGCCTGACGCTGTTGAAAGCCGTCTACCCCGATTGCCGCCTGGCGCCCGTGGTCGAGCCACTGCCAGGCTTCGATCAGCCAGTGGACCATGACCTGGCGCTGCCCGAACTGCTGCGTGCCCGGCTCAGCGGTCATGGGCCTGCCACCGTTGCCCAGCTTGCGACGCCGCTGGGCAAGTCCATCGCTGATGTGGAGCAGGCATTGGCCCGGCTCGAGGCCCAAGGCCATGTGCTCAGGGGGCATTTCAGCCCAGATGCAATTGACACTCAATGGTGCGAACGCCACCTGCTGGCGCGTATCCACCGCTATACCGTCAAACGTCTGCGCCGGGAGATCGAGCCGGTCAGCCTGCAGGACTTCATGCGTTTCCTGTTCCACTGGCAACACCTTGATCCGGGGCAACGGTTGCAAGGGCCGCAGGCGCTGCCTGTTGTGCTGGCCCAACTGCAGGGGTTTCCAAGTGCGGCCGGGGCGTGGGAAGCCGAAGTGCTGCCTGCACGCGTGCGCGATTACAGCCCCAGCTGGCTCGACGAGGCCTGCCGCAGCGGGCAGTTCGCCTGGAGCCGGTTGGCAAGTACCGTGTCAGCCAGCACGGTGGCCAGCACGCCCGTGGTGTTGCTGCCTCGCGAACACCTGCAGCTGTGGCGAAGCCTGGCCCCACCCCCGTGCCTCGACACCTTGGGACCACGTGCCCAGCGGGTGCATGACGCCCTGAAAACCCGGGGTGCACTGTTTTTCGACGAGCTGGCCCAAGAGGCCCGCCTGCTCCCCAGCGAACTGGAAACGGCCTTGCAGGCGCTGGTTGGCGCTGGCCTGGCCAATGCCGACAGCTTCACCGGGCTGCGTAGCCTGATCGCGCCGGCCGCCCGGCGCACCGCGCGTCGGCCGCGCTTCGGTCACCTGCCCTTGTCCAACAGCATGGCTTATGCAGG
Organism: Pseudomonas parafulva; assembly: GCF_002021815.1. Lineage (NCBI taxonomy): Bacteria > Pseudomonadati > Pseudomonadota > Gammaproteobacteria > Pseudomonadales > Pseudomonadaceae > Pseudomonas > Pseudomonas parafulva. The sequence continues at coordinate 1,090,318 of NZ_CP019952.1, read as the reverse complement.
GCGCTGGGCCCTGCTGCCGCGCAGCGAAGCCGCGCCGGATCAGGATCAGCACATCGAAAGCATCGCTCGCCTGCTGCTGCAGCGCTACGGGGTGATGTGCTGGCGCCTGCTGGCGCGTGAGAGCGATGTGTTGCCGCCCTGGCGTGACCTGCTGCGCTGCTACCAGCGCCTGGAGGCGCGTGGGGAAATCCGGGGTGGGCGCTTCATTGCCGGGTTGTCCGGCGAGCAGTTCGCCTTGCCCGAGGCCGTGGCCATGCTGCGCCAGGTTCGCCGGCAAGCGGCGGACGGCACGTTGGTTCTGGTCAGTGCCAGCGATCCGCTGAACTTGATCGGCACGTTGCTGCCGGGGGCCAAGGTACCGGCCACCAGCGGCAACCGACTGCTCTACCGCGACGGCGTACCGGTGGCTGCGCGGGTGGGCAAGCGCTACGTCTATCTGGTCGAAGCTTGCGCAGCGCAGCAAACGCTGTGGCGACAGCTGCTGCTGCGCGACACGGCCTTTGCAGCGACGGACAAGTTGGCTATGGTCGGGGCTCACCCCAGGCCGTGAGCCTGACCGAGCCATCGCAAGGACCCTGTATGAGCCTGTCACTTCTCAGCCGTTATGCGGTGTTCGCCGTCTGCATCGTGTTTACCCTGGCCACCCTGCCATTGATTCATCACCACTGGCTTTGGCCGTTCACCCTGACAACAGGCTTGCTCAGCCTGATAGGCCTGTTCGACCTGTTGCAAAAACGCCACGCCGTGCGTCGCAACTACCCGATCCTGGGCAATATTCGCTACCTGGTGGAAACCATTCGCCCGGAAATCCGCCAGTATCTGCTCGAAGCAGACAGCGACGCCCTGCCCTTCTCCCGTGCCCAGCGCTCGCTGGTCTATTCCCGGGCCAAGAACCAGGTCTCGGACAAGCCGTTCGGCACCCTGATCGACGTCTACGCGTCGGGCTTCGAGTTCATCGGTCACTCCATGCGCCCGGCGCCTCTGGCTGACCCGGCGAGCTTTCGCATCACCATCGGCGGCCCGCAGTGCAGCCAGCCGTACTCAGCCTCGATCTTCAACATCTCCGCCATGAGTTTTGGCTCGCTCAGCGCCAACGCCATTCGCGCGTTGAACCAAGGCGCGAAGCTGGGCAACTTTCACCACGACACCGGTGAGGGCAGCATCAGCCCCTACCATCGCGAGCACGGCGGCGACCTGGTATGGGAACTGGGCAGCGGGTATTTCGGGTGCCGTACCTCGGACGGTCGTTTCGATCCGCAGGCATTTGCCGCGCAGGCGCGCAGCCCGCAGGTGCGCATGATCGAGGTCAAGATGAGCCAGGGCGCAAAGCCTGGGCATGGCGGCATTCTGCCCAAGCACAAGGTCACCCAGGAAATTGCCGACACCCGCGGCGTGCCGCTGGGCGAAGACTGCGTCTCGCCGTCGCGGCACAGCGCGTTTTCAACACCCATCGAAATGATGCAGTTCATCGCCCAACTGCGTGAGCTGTCGGGCGGCAAACCGGTGGGGTTCAAGCTCTGCCTGGGTCACCCGTGGGAATTCATGGGCATTGCCAAAGCCATGCTGGAAACCGGCATCCTGCCCGACTTCATCGTGATCGATGGCAAGGAAGGCGGCACCGGGGCCGCCCCCGTGGAGTTCACCGACCATATCGGTGTGCCGCTGCGCGAAGGCCTGTTGTTCGTGCACAACACCTTGGTGGGCTTGAACCTTCGCGACAAGATCAAGCTCGGTGCCAGCGGCAAGATCGTCAGCGCCTTCGACATTGCCAGCGTCCTGGCCATCGGTGCGGACTGGGCCAATGCTGCGCGGGGGTTCATGTTCGCCATCGGCTGCATCCAGTCCCAGAGTTGCCACACCAACAAGTGCCCCACCGGCGTGGCCACGCAGGATCCGCTGCGCCAGCGTGCCCTGGTGGTGCCGGACAAAGCCGAACGGGTGCTCAACTTCCATCGCAACACCCTGCGTGCCTTGGCCGAAATGCTGGCTGCTGCCGGGCTGGAACACCCGTCGCAGCTCGAAGCCAAGCACTTGGTACGCCGCATTTCAGCCACCGAGATCAAGCTGTTCTCGCAAATGCATGTGTTCCTAAAGCCCGGCGAGCTACTGACCGGCGAGGTCGATGGGCAATTCTATTCGCGTATGTGGCAACTGGCCCGGGCGGACAGCTTCGAGCCCAACAGCGAGGTAGCCGCCTGAATGCTTGAGCGCGGCCAAGCCGCGCACCCGCTTTATTGCGCAGTTTCCACAAAATTTTCACATACCCGGCGCAACGTCTAAGCTCCAGGCAAGCAAGATGAAAATACCTGGTTGGATAGACGATTATGGGCGCACTGTGGCAAACGGAACCAAACACCAAGCAAGCCCCCGCACAAACGCCTGCCGAGACGCCAGAACCCAAGTCCCCTCGTCAGCGCCGGCTATGGTGGCGCCTGATCATCCTGATTCTGCTGGTGGCAGCTGGCACGGTCGGCTTCGCGGCCTATGAAGAATTCCGCACCTCCGAGCTGCAATCGCGCGAGTTCAGCAAGCTGGCAAGCACCTTGACTTACTCGCTGCAGCCCGGCCCCAGCGATTCGATCGTGTACCCAGGCGAAGGGCCGTTCGACAAGCGCCTGGGCTACAGCTCGCTCGGCGAGTTCCTGCCCCGCCTGCTCAAGCGCGATTACCTGATCAGCCAACAAGTGCGGTTCTCGCCGGCGCTGGTCAACTACGTCGATCATGGGCTGTTCGCGCCCTACATCGAAAAGGTCCAGGCAGGCCTGGCGATCACCGATTGCCGGGGCGACATGCTGTACCAGTATCAGTATCCCCAATACCTGTACCCGGACTTCGCCTCGATTCCCTCGGTGGTGGTCAACAGCTTGCTGTTCATCGAGAACCGCGACCTGCTCGATACCCGTGATCCGCGCAACAACCCGGCGGTGGACTGGCCCCGTTTCGCCAAGGCGGCCTACAGCCAGATCGCGCGCTACCTGGCCCTGCCTGGCCAATCTGCCGGTGGCAGTACCCTGGCTACCCAGCTGGAGAAGTATCGCCATTCACCTGACGGGTTGACCGTGTCGGGCGCCGAGAAGATCAGGCAGATGATTTCTGCCAGCGTGCGCGCCTACCAGGGCGGGCCGGACACCACCGAGGCGCGCCAGCGCATCGTGCGTGACTACCTCAACAGCGTGCCGCTGTCCGCCGTGCCGGGTCATGGAGAGGTGCACGGTATGGCCGAAGGCCTGCGCGTGTGGTACGGGGCAGACTTCGAGCAAGTCAACAAAGCGCTCAATGACACCGCCACGGACGCACAGAGCTTGGCGGCCCGTGGCCTTGCGCTGCGTCAGGTGCTGTCGTTGATGATCGCCCAGCGCCGGCCCTCGCACTACCTCTCCAAAGGGCGCCTCGAACTCGCCGAGCTGACCGACGCCCATGTCCGGGTGCTGGCCGCGAACCAGATCATCCCTCAGGCGCTGGCCGATGCCGCATTGGCCAGCAAGGCTGTCTACCGTGACTGGGTCGCGCAGCCGACCATCGTGCCGATCGTCACCAACAAGGGCATCAGCCTGGCCCGCAACCGTCTTTCGGCCATGCTCAACCGCCCGCTGTACGACCTCGATCGCCTGGACCTTTCTGCCACCAGCACCTTGCAGGCTGACTTGCAGCTGCAAGTCAGCGAGTACCTCAAGCATCTGGCCGACCCGGCCTTTGCCGCGCAGATCGGCCTGATCGGCGAACGTCTGCTGACCGCCAAAACCACCGACCAGGTCAGCTACAGTTTCACCCTGTTCGAACGCACGGCCGATGGCTCACGCGTGCGGGTACAGACGGACAGCACTGACCAACCCTTCGACATCAACGAAGGCAGCAAGCTGGAACTGGGGTCCACCGCCAAGCTTCGGGTGCTGACCACTTACCTGGAAATCGTCGCCGAGCTGCATGACAAGTACGCCGGCAAGCCTGTGGCCGAGTTGAAGAACGTCGAGGTCGCCGACCTGGATGTCATCAGCCGCTGGTCACTGGGCTGGCTGATGCAAAACAGCAAAAACCAGAGCCTGGATGCCATGCTCGATGCCGCCCTTGAGCGCAAGTACTCGGCCAGTACCGGAGAATCGTTCTTCACCGGGGGCGGTATGCACGTGTTCAACAACTTCCGCAAGGAAGACAACGGCCGCAACCCTACCCTCAAGGACGCCCTGCGCGAATCGATCAACCTGCCGTTCATCCGCCTGATGCGCGACGTGGTGCGCTACGTCACCTATCAGCAGCCACTGAACGCGGTGCCGCTGCTCAAGGATGATGCTGACCCGCGCCGACAGGAGTACCTGGCAAAGTTCGCCGACAAGGAAGGGACCAGCTACCTGATGCGTTTCTGGCGCAAGTACCAGCGCAAGACCTCGCAGCAACGCCTGGACACCTTCCTCGACAGTATGCGCGTGACCCCCCAACGTCTGGCGGCCGTGCACCGCTACCTGTTCCCCGAGGCCGGCCAGGCCACGTTCAATGCCTTCGTACGGGCCCATAGCAAAGACAGCAAGCTCGCACAAAGCAAACTGACCGACGATCGACTGGTACAGATGTACGATGCCTACGGCCCGGGGCGGTACAACCTACCTGACCAGGGCTTCATCGCCAAGGTTCACCCGCTGGACCTGTGGCTGCTGGGTTATTTGCTCAAGCATCCGGCATCGACCTTGAGCGAAATGATCAACGCCAGTCGCTTCGAGCGCCAGGAGGTCTACAGCTGGCTGTTCAAGAGCCGCCACCAGGGCGCACGGGACAGCCGCATCCGGACCATGGTGGAAATCGAGGCGTTTCTCGACATTCACCAGCGCTGGAAGCGGGTCGGCTATCCCTTCGATCACCTGGTCCCGTCGCTGGCGACCGCTATTGGCAGCTCCGGTGACCGGCCTGCCGCGCTTTCCGAACTGGTGGGCATCATCCAGAACGACGGAGTACGGCTGCCGACACTGCGCATCGATACCCTGCACTTTGCAGCGGATACGCCCTACGAAACCAAACTGATCAGCGACCCGGACCGTGGTGTGCGGATACTGCCGGTCGAAGTGGCGCGAGCCCTCAAGGGCGCCATGTCGCAAGTGGTGGACGCGGGTACCGCGCGGCGCATCTCCGGCAGCTTCATGCTCAAGGACGGCACGCCTCTGGTCATGGGCGGCAAGACCGGAACGGGCGACAACCGCATCGAAAGCTTTGGCGCCGGGGGCCGCCTGATAGGGTCACGGTCGCTGAACCGCACCGCGACGTTCGTGTTCTTCCTAGGCGACAACCACTTCGGCACCTTGACCGCCTTCGTGCCTGGGCGCTCGGCGGAGGCCTTCAAGTTCACGTCTGCGTTACCGGTGCAGGTGCTCAAGGGCATGGCGCCGATCCTCATGCCGTACTTGCAGCCTGGCAACCCTAACGAATGCATCCCCCCACAGCGGTCAAACGCCGTCGCTGGTTCACCTGAGGATGTATCGAACGGGTAGATAAGAATCATCAGCATTTGTGGCTTGCCGAAGATACATCTTGAGTACTATCTTGAGATATATCTTAAACAGGCACTTTCCAGCATGCGCGATTCTGAGTACTTCGAACGCAAACCCGGCCGCGGCGAACGCGGCCCTCGGGTGTTCGCCCCGGGCGATCTGAAACTACTGCTGCTCTCACTGTTGGGCGAACAGCCAGGACACGGTTACGACCTGATCAGGCAAATCGAAAAGCGCTTCGAAGGCAGCTATACGCCAAGCCCAGGTGTGATCTATCCCACGCTCAACTTTCTGGAGGAGGCCGAACTCATCCAGGGCCAACCTCAAGGCAGCAAGCGGCTGTACACCATTACCGACACGGGTCGCAGCGCCTTGACCGAGCAGGCCGTGGCACTGGACGGGTTACGCGTGCGTATCGAAGTCAGCAAGCATGCCCTGCGGGGCCACGACCGCCCTGCTGAGATTCACGAGGCCGTGGGCAATCTGCGCCACGCCTTGCACATGCACCATGGCCGCTGGACACCCGAGGAAATCGAGCGAGTCCGCGACCTGCTCAACGTAACCGCCAAGGCCATTGCTGGCGGCCCCCATGCCCCTGACCAGGAGAGCGTCGATGAGTGAAGCCATTCACCGCGTCAACCACGAGATTCGCCAGCGCCGCCTGAACGTGCTGCGCGTGACCGACCTGACCCCGCGAATGCGGCGCGTGACATTGGGCGGCGCTGAGCTGCAGGGCTTCATCAGCCTAGGCACGGATGACCATATCAAGCTGCTGTTTGCCGAGACTGCCGAGCAGCAGCAAGCCATTGATGCCCGGGCACTGGGTCGGGAAGGTGGCGAGCGGCCCATCATGCGCGAATACACCCCCCGGCGCATCGACTTGCAGGCCAACGAACTGGACATCGACTTCGTGCTGCACGGCGATGGCCCTGCTTCGACCTGGGCGGCGCAAGCGGCACCGGGGCAAACCCTGGATATCGCCGGGCCGCGCGCCTCGATGGTGGTCCCGGACATTTTCGATGCCTACCTGCTGATCGGCGATGAAACCGCCTTGCCCGCCATCGGCCGCCGTCTTGAAGCCCTGCCTGCGGGGCGACGGGTGGTGGCCGTCATCCAGGTTCACGATGAGCAGGAGCGTCAGCCCTTGCCGAGCCAGGCGCAGGTGGACGTGATCTGGTCGGTACGGGGGCGGGACGACCTGGTGGCCACGGTCGAGGCTTTGCCATTACCCGAAGGGGCCTTGTACGCCTGGGTGGCGCTGGAAAAGAGCCTGACGCGTGAGGTCAAGACGCTGCTGATCAGCAAAGGCGTAGCTCAAGACGCCCTCAAAGCCGCCGCCTACTGGCGCGCGGAAGGTTCAGCGAGCGATGACTGAAAGGGGCCGGTCCGGCGCCTCGGCAATGTTCGTTGCGAAGCTCAAACCCCAGGGCAGCCTGAGAAGCTTGAATGACGGCATGCCCTTGCTCACCCCGCCCGCCACCTGTCCAGAATGAGCAGCACCCCGGCGATTGCCCAAAACCCTGCCAGCACACCCAGCGCATTGATCATCACCTGGCCGTACCCCAAGGTGGCGACGTCGATGAAAGGATAGGCGTAGACGCCAATCTCACTGCCGCGCCACAACGCATAGGCGAAATAGACGGCAGGATAGAACGCCCATAACCCAAGGTGGTGCAGCCGTAACCGCCCCTTGGGCACCTCGAACCACCAATACAAGACGTAAAGCGCTGGCATGACGTCATGCAACAGCTCGTCTGCCAACCATTGCCAACCCTCCGGCTGCCACAGATGGCGCAACAACAGGCTATACGCCAACGCCACCAGCACGATGCTCGCCGCCACTGCCGAGCTGACCACAGGAGACAGGAAAAAGCGCTTGCTCGCCCCTTCCCGGCCAAATGCGGCGTAGCTCAGGACAGTGGCCACCAGCGTATTGGTCAGCACCGTGAAGTAGCCGAACACGTTGATCAGCCCACCTATCAGGCTCGCCTGCTCCTGCCATCGCCCCCACAACACCAAGTACACCTGCACGCTCAGGCCCAGCCAGCCCAGCATGGCCAGGGTGCTCAACCACGGGTGACGCCGCATGTCAGGCCTGGCGCTGCAGCTTGATGTACAGCTGCTCGACCTTCTCGCGGGCCCATGGGGTCTTGCGCAGAAAGGTAAGGCTCGACTTGACCGTCGGGTTGCTCTTGAAGCAGCGCACATCGATGCGCTCGGCCAGCCCCTGCCATTGATAGTGGGCGACCAGCTCGGTGAGGATCTGCTCGAGGGTCTTACCGTGCAACGCGTTGTGTTGGGCAGTGCTCATGCCAAGGCTCCGGTACAAAGATGCGCACCTTACACCAGTGCAGGCATCGTCGCGCACCCTGCGCTGGACAAATAAGGCTGGCGGCGTGGGACACGGCTGTGCTGAAATAGAGATGTTATATTGTAACAATTAACATCTCTGCCAAGGATCGCTACAGCTCATGGTGCACTCACCGCTTCGCCTGTCTCCGCTTGCACTCGCACTTTGCATGGTCACCTCCTACAGTCAGGGGGTTGAACTTTCGCCCCAAGTCATCACTGCCAACCCGCTAGGCAGCGCCCAGTTGGCCAGCCCCAGCACGGTGCTGGAAGGCACCGACCTGCTGCAACAACAGCACAGCAGCCTGGGGGAAACCCTGAACCGACAGCCAGGTGTGGCCTCCACTTGGTTCGGGCCAGGGGCCAGCCGCCCGATCATCCGAGGCCTGGACGGGGATCGCATTCGCCTGCTGCGCAATGGCGTAGGCGCGCTGGATGCCTCGTCGTTGTCCTACGACCACGCCGTGCCCCTTGACCCCGTCACCGTCGAACGCATCGAGATCGTCCGGGGCCCCGCTGCCCTGCTGTATGGTGGCAATGCCATTGGTGGCGTGGTGAACACGTTCGACAACCGCATTCCTGATACCCCTATCGACGGCATCCAGGGAGCCGGCGAGTTGCGCTACGGTGGCGCCGACACCACACGCAGCAGTGCCGGCAAGCTGGAGGCCGGCAACGGCGCCTTCGCTTTGCACGTGGATGCCAATGCCCGTCAGTACAATGACTTGCGCATCCCAGGCTTTGCTCGCAGCGCTCAGGTACGCGATGCCGACACCCCAGGCAGCAAGCATCGCCTGGAAAACAGCGACGGTCGCCAGGACGGCGGCGCGCTGGGCGGTGCCTATCACTGGGACCACGGTTATGCTGGCCTGTCCTACAGCCGTTATGACAGTAACTACGGTTCGGTGGCCGAGCCCGGCGTTCGGCTGGACATGGAGCAGGACCACTATGCTTTCGCCTCGCAGTTTCGCGACCTGGACGGCCCGTTCAGCTCGGTGAAGCTCGATGCCGGGTATACCGATTACCAGCACCGTGAAATCGAAGAAGGCGAAGTCCACACCACGTTCAAGAACAAGGGCTACGAGGCCCGTGTCGAGGCCCGCCACCAACCCCTGGGTCCCGTCGAAGGCGTGCTGGGCGCGCAAGTCAGCCGCAACGAATTCTCAGCCCTGGGCGAAGAAGCGTTCGTGCCGCATACCGATACCGACACCTTTGCACTGTTCTTGCTGGAGCAATGGCACGCCACTGATCGGTTGGACTTGAGCCTCGGGGCTCGGATGGAACACACCCGCGTCGACCCGGACGGCAAGGGTAACGCGCAGTTTGCAGAAGCCGACAGCGCCAGTAGCTTCAATGCCTTTAGCCTGTCGTCGGGCGCCGTGTATCAACTTGACTCGATCTGGTCGCTCGCCGCCAACCTGGGCTACACCGAGCGGGCGCCCACCTTTTATGAGCTCTATGCCAACGGCGCGCATGTGGCCACCGGTGCCTATGAAGTGGGCGATGCCAGCCTGAGCAAGGAAAAAGCGTTCTCGGGGGACTTGGCACTGCGCTTTGACAACGGCACGCACAAAGGCAGCGTGGGCGTTTTCTACAGCCATTTTCGCAACTATATCGGCCTGATCGGCACCGGCAACCTGCGCGAAGGTCACGATCATGAGCATGAAGGCGAAGACCATGATCATGACCATGACGGCATTCCCGAATACCAGTACCAAGGTGTTCGAGCCCGCTTCTACGGCATCGAAGCGCAAGACCGGTGGCAGTTGGCGCAGAACCGCTATGGCAGCTTTGCGCTTGAGCTGTCGGGTGACTATACCCGTGCCAAGAACCTCGATTCCGGCGAGCCCCTGCCACGAATCGCACCGTTGCGCTTGAACAGCGGGCTGGTGTGGGAGCTTGACCGCTGGCAGGCGCGGGTGGACGTTGAGCACGCCGCCGCTCAACACCGCAAGCCGGCCAATGAAACCCGCACCGATGGCTATACCACCCTGGGCGCCAGCGTGGGGTATCGCTTCGACGTGGGCCACAGCCAGTGGCTGGCATTCGTGCGTGGCGAGAACCTGACGGATCAGACGGTGCGTTATGCCAGCTCGATCCTGCGCGATATCGCACCTGCGCCGGGACGAAGCGTGGAAGTCGGCCTGCGCACCACCTTCTGAGGTAGCCCGCTCGCCATGATGGGACGCATGGGGCGTCATCCGCCCCATTCAGCCGCACTGTTACTCAAGGGGTAACAATGCACTGCGACATTTTGTCTTTTTTTCCCGCGCTTTACCCTATATCCTCCCCGCCGCAAGCTGAATCGCTTCACCCAACCCCCTTTTTCGTCAACCCATTGCCAGGGCTGCCTGTCGATGCGCTTGCCGTTTTTCCAACAACCAGAAGATAGCGCTACCTCATGCTTCAACTGCCAAAATCCTGCTACCTCGGCCTCGCCCTGGCGACCCTGGCCAACGCAGCCCATGCCAACGAGCCATTTGCCAGTGACTCTCCCTGGATGTTTGGTGACTGGGCCGGGCACCGTACCGCCTTGCTTGACCAGGGTTACGACTTCACCTTGGGCTACACAGGCGAAATGGGTAGCAACCTGCGCGGTGGCTACGGCCACGACCGCACTGCCCGCTACAGTGATCAGTTCACCTTCGGCAGCCACATGGACCTGGAAAAGATCTTCGGCTGGCACGACGCCGAATTCCAGCTCACGGTCACCGAGCGCCACGGCCAGAACATCAGCAACGACCGCATCAATGACCCCCGCGTGGGTGGCTTCACCTCGGCGCAGGAGGTATGGGGCCGCGGCCAGACTTGGCGCCTGACGCAGCTATGGGTCAAGCAGAACTATTTCGACGGCGCGCTGGACGTCAAGTTTGGCCGCTTTGGCGAAGGCGAAGACTTCAATAGCTTCCCCTGCGACTTCCAGAACCTGGCCTTCTGTGGCTCTCAGGTGGGCAACTGGGTAGGCGGCATCTGGTACAACTGGCCCGTCAGCCAGTGGGCCTTGCGCGTGCGTTACAACCTCAGCGACAGCCTCTTCGCCCAGGTTGGCGTATTCGAGCAGAACCCGTCCAACCTGGATTCGGGCAACGGCTTCAAACTCAGCGGCAGTGGCACCCAGGGCGCCGTCATGCCAATCGAACTGGTGTGGAGCCCGCGCATCAAAGGCATGAAGGGGGAATATCGCGCCGGGTACTACTACAGTAATGCCAAGGCAAGCGATGTACTCAAGGATAACGACGGGCAGGCGGCAGCGATCAGCGGTGCCGCCTACCGCAGCAGCTCAAGCAAGCACGGCGTGTGGCTGGGCGCCCAGCAGCAGGTGACTGCGCTGGCATCGGACGGCTGGCGTGGTTTGAGCGTATTCGCCAACGCCACGATGCATGACAAGAAAACCAATGCCATCGACAACTATGTGCAGGCTGGACTGGTATTCAAAGGGCCGTTCGACAGGCGGGCCAAGGACGACATCGGCCTTGCAATCGCCCGTGTGCATGTCAACCCGGCCTATCGCAAGAATGCTCGGCTGGCCAACAAGGCCGCTGGGCTTTACGACTATGACAACCCAGGCTTCTTACCCGTACAGGACACCGAATACAGCGCTGAGCTGTATTACGGCATCCATCTTGCCGACTGGCTCACGGTGCGACCTAACCTGCAATACATCCGCCACCCCGGAGGCGTGTCGCAGGTCGACAACGCCCTGGTCGGCGGCTTGAAGATTCAAAGCACTTTCTAAAAACACATACCAAACGGAGAACATGCGATGAGCACTGAAGGTGCCAAAACGGGAAGCCGCTGGCTCCCCCGCCTGATCGGCGTCCTGCTGTTGTTGATGGGGCTGGCACTGCTGGCCGGCGGCATCAAGTTGAGTCAGGTGGGCGGGTCGCTGTATTACCTGATCGCCGGCATCGGCTTTGCCGTGTCTGGCGCCCTGCTGCTGGCCCAGCGCCGTATCGGCCTGGGTGTCTACGCCGTCGTATTGTTGGGCAGTACGGTCTGGGCACTGCTCGAAGTGGGCCTGGACTGGTGGCAACTGGTGCCGCGTCTGGCCCTCTGGTTCGCCATCGGCGTGGTGCTGTTGCTGCCCTGGTCGCGCCGCCCGTTGATCGGGCCAGCCAGCAAAGCCAACACGGCGCTGCTCACCGTTGCCGTGGTGGCTTCGGGTGCCTGCGCCGTCGCCAGTCAGTTCACCCACCCCGGTGAGGTGTATGGCGAACTGGGTCGCGACACCAGCGAAATGGCCAGCACCGCCCCGGCCATGCCCGACGGCGAGTGGCATGCCTACGGCCGCACCGAGCACGGCGACCGTTACTCACCGCTGCGCCAGATCACCGCGCAAAACGCCCATCGCCTTGAAGAGGCCTGGCGTATCCGCACCGGCGATTTGCCCAGTGACAACGACCCGGTGGAACTGACCAACGAAAACACGCCGCTCAAGGCCAACGGCATGCTCTATGCCTGCACCGCGCACAGCCGCGTGCTGGCCTTGGATCCGGATACCGGTGCTGAAATCTGGCGCTACGACCCGCAGATCAAAAGCCCGGTAGGCACCTTCAAGGGTTTCGCCCACATGACTTGCCGTGGCGTTTCGTACTATGACGAAAACCGCTACGTAAGCCTTGACGGTAGCCCTGCGCCTACTATCAGCGAGGCTGGCAAGGCCGTGGCTCAGGCCTGCCCGCGCCGTCTTTATCTGCCAACTGCCGACGCACGCCTGATCGCCATCAATGCCGACAACGGCAAGGTCTGCGAAGGCTTTGCCAACCAGGGCAGCGTCGACCTGACCACCGGTCTTGGGCCATTCACGCCAGGTGGCTACTACTCCACGTCGCCTGTGGCCATCACTCGCGATCTGGTGATCATTGGCGGTCACGTGACCGACAACGAATCGACCAGCGAGCCGTCCGGCGTGATCCGCGCCTACGACGTACACGACGGCCGCCTGGTGTGGAACTGGGACAGCAACAACCCCGACGACACCGCACCACTGGCACCGGGCAAGATGTACAGCCGCAACTCGGCCAACATGTGGTCGATTGCCAGCGTCGACGAAGACCTGGGCATGATCTACCTGCCACTGGGCAACCAGACGCCGGACCAATGGGGTGCTGACCGTACGCCAGGCGCCGAGAAATACAGCGCCGGCGTGGTCGCACTGGACCTGGCGACCGGCAAGGCACGCTGGAACTACCAGTTCACCCACCATGACCTGTGGGACATGGACGTGGGCAGCCAGCCTACCCTGGTATCGCTGAAGACCGACGATGGCGTCAAGCCAGCGGTCATCGTGCCGACCAAGCAGGGCAGCCTGTACGTGCTGGACCGTCGTGACGGTACGCCGATCGTGCCGATCCGTGAAATCCCGACGCCACAAGGCGCGGTCAAGGGCGATCACACCTCGCCAACTCAGGCCCGTTCGGACCTCAATCTGCTCGGCCCTGAGCTGACCGAACAGGCCATGTGGGGCGCCACGCCGTTCGACCAGATGCTGTGCCGCATCCAGTTCCGCGAACTGCGCTACGAAGGCCAGTACACCCCGCCGTCCGAGCAGGGCTCGCTGATCTACCCAGGCAACGTAGGTGTGTTCAACTGGGGCAGTGTCTCGGTCGACCCGGTGCGCCAACTGCTGTTCACATCGCCCAACTACATGGCGTTCGTCTCCAAGATGATCCCCCGTGAGCAGGTTGCTGACGGTAGCAAGCGTGAGAGCGAGACCAGCGGCGTGCAACCGAACACCGGCGCACCTTATGCCGTGACCATGCACCCGTTCATGTCGCCGCTGGGCGTGCCGTGCCAGGCGCCTGCCTGGGGCTATGTAGCCGCCATCGACCTGTTCACCAACAAGGTGGTCTGGAAGCACAAGAACGGCACCACCCGCGACAGCACGCCGGTGCCGATCGGCCTGCCGGTTGGCGTACCCAGCATGGGCGGCTCGATCGTCACCGCCGGCGGCGTAGGCTTCCTGAGCGGTACGCTGGACCAGTACCTGCGCGCCTATGACGTCAACAACGGCAAGGAATTGTGGAAAGCCCGCCTGCCAGCAGGCGGCCAGGCCACTCCAATGACCTACACCGGCAAGGACGGCAAGCAGTACGTGCTGATCGTGGCCGGCGGTCACGGCTCGCTGGGCACCAAGATGGGCGACTACATCATCGCCTACAAACTCGCCGAGTAACCGGCACGGTGTCACAAAAAGCGGAGCCTGACGGGCTCCGCTTTTTCATGCGCGCGCGCCACTGCCCGGCAGCGGCTTGAAACCCTTCCTGCCTTGCCCCATCTAAGCACCATAGTCATTCACGCAGGTGCCCCATGAGCGACCAGCAGGATTACCCTGAACACGCCGACGATTCCAACGAAGTCGAACACACCAGTAGCCAGCCGATAACCGGCCATGCCTTGGCCCTGCCTGGACAGCAACTGCCGGACAAGGTCTATGTGATCCCCATTCACAACCGCCCATTCTTCCCGGCACAGGTGCTACCGGTCATCGTCAACGAGGAGCCGTGGGCCGAGACGCTGGACTTGGTGGCCAAGTCTCCCGACCACTGCCTGGCGCTGTTCTTCATGGACACGCCGCCTGAAGACCACCGCCATTTCGACACCAAGGCCCTCCCGGAGTACGGCACCCTGGTCAAGGTGCACCATGCCAGCCGGGAAAACGGCAAGTTGCAGTTCGTGGCCCAGGGCTTGACGCGGGTACGTATTCGGACCTGGCTCAAGCACCATCGTCCGCCCTACCTGGTTGAAGTCGATTACCCGCGCCAACCGGCCGACCCCACCGACGAGGTCAAAGCCTATGGCATGGCCCTGATCAACGCGATCAAGGAGCTGCTGCCCCTCAACCCGCTGTACAGCGAAGAGTTGAAGAACTACCTCAACCGGTTCAGTCCCAACGACCCCTCCCCGCTGACCGACTTCGCCGCCGCACTGACCTCGGCGACCGGCAGCCAGCTTCAGGAGGTGCTCGACTGCGTGCCCATGCTCAAGCGCATGGAAAAAGTGCTGCCCATGCTGCGCAAGGAAGTCGAAGTCGCTCGCCTGCAAAATGAAATTTCCGCCGAGGTGAACCGGCAGATCGGCGAGCATCAGCGCGAGTTCTTCCTCAAGGAACAACTGAAGGTCATCCAGCAGGAACTGGGGTTGACCAAGGATGATCGCAGCGCGGATCTGGAGCAGTTCGAGCAGCGGCTCGAAGGCAAGACCCTGCCGGATCAGGCACGCAAGCGCATCGATGAAGAGATGGGCAAGCTGGCGATCCTGGAAACAGGTTCGCCCGAATACGCCGTGACCCGGAACTACCTGGATTGGGCGACAGCCCTGCCCTGGGGTATCTACGGCGATGACAAGCTCGACCTCAAGCACGCTCGCAAGCTGCTCGACCAGCATCATGCGGGACTGGACGATATCAAGGAACGGATCCTCGAGTTTCTGGCCGTTGGGGCATGGAAAGGCGAGATCAGTGGCTCCATTGTGCTGCTGGTAGGCCCGCCAGGCGTGGGCAAGACCAGCGTAGGCAAGTCCATCGCCGAATCGTTGGGCCGCCCATTCTATCGCTTCAGCGTGGGCGGCATGCGCGACGAAGCCGAGATCAAGGGGCATCGCCGCACCTACATCGGGGCCCAGCCCGGCAAGCTGGTACAAGCCCTGAAGGATGTGGAGGTGATGAACCCGGTCATCATGCTCGATGAAATCGACAAGATGGGACAAAGCTACCAGGGCGACCCTGCCTCGGCGCTATTGGAAACCCTGGACCCCGAGCAGAACGTCGACTTCCTCGATCATTACCTGGACCTGCGCCTGGACCTGTCCAAAGTGCTGTTCGTATGCACCGCCAACACCCTGGACTCCATCCCCGGCCCGCTGCTTGACCGCATGGAGGTCATTCGCCTGTCCGGGTACATCACCGAAGAAAAATTGGCGATCGCCAAACGCCACCTCTGGCCCAAGCAACTGGCCAAGGCGGGCGTGGCCAAAAGCAGCCTGAGCATCACCGACAGCGCCTTGCGCCTGGTGATCGAAGGCTATGCCCGTGAAGCCGGCGTGCGACAGCTGGAAAAACAGTTGGGCAAACTCGTGCGCAAGGCCGTGGTGAAGCTGCTTGAAGACCCTACCGCTAAGCTCAAGATCGGACCAAAGGACCTTGAAGGTGCATTGGGCATGCCGGTGTTCCGCAGCGAGCAGGTGCTGGCGGGCAAGGGTGTGATCACAGGCCTTGCCTGGACGAGCATGGGCGGTGCGACCCTGCCGATCGAAGCGACGCGCATTCATACGCTAAACCGCGGTTTCAAACTCACCGGCAAGCTCGGCGACGTCATGAAGGAATCGGCTGAAATCGCGTACAGCTATGTCAGCTCCAACCTCAAGCAGTTTGGCGGCGACCCGGCGTTCTTCAACGAAGCGTTCATTCACCTGCATGTACCGGAGGGCGCCACGCCGAAGGACGGTCCGAGCGCCGGCATCACCATGGCCAGCGCGTTGCTGTCCTTGGCAAGGGATCAGGCACCGAAGAAAGGCGTGGCCATGACCGGCGAGCTGACCTTGACTGGGCAGGTGCTCCCTATCGGTGGGGTGCGCGAAAAGGTCATCGCGGCCCGTCGGCAGAAGATCCACGAGCTGATCCTGCCCGAACCCAATCGCGGCGATTTCGAGGAGCTGCCCGAATACCTGCGTGAAGGGTTGACGGTGCATTTCGCCAAGCGCTTTGCAGATGTCGCGAAAGTGCTTTTCTAAAGCCCAGGAACAGGGGCTGTGCCACAGCCCCTGGTTCACTCGTAACTTGGTATGACTGCCGTGGCGCTTAATCGGTTATCCTCGGGCGTTCGACAACCCGTGGAGCCCCTATGTCCACCTCACGCCTTCTTGCCCCATTGGGGCTGACCCTGCTAACCGCCTGCGCCCAACATGGGTTCGAGCCTGTCACTCTGGATGCCGACAGTGAGTGCCCGGTCTACCTTGAAAAAGGGCAAGTGTTGAACTTGACCCTACCCAGCAACCCTTCCACTGGCTACCGCTGGCGCGTGGAAGCCGCAGCCACGCCTGTGCTCGTCAGTCTCGGGCCTGAGGTCTACAGCGCGCCTGATCAGGAGGATGTGGTCGGCAACGAAGGCCTCTCGACGTGGCGCTATCAGGCCGATCAACCCGGCAAGGCGGCATTGAAGCTGGTCTACCAGCAGCCCTGGGCTACGCAGGTGGCGCCTGTGCAAACCTTCGATTGCACTGTCGTCGTGCGCTAACGCTCGGCGCTGACGTACGTGGGCGTGCCTGCTCTTACATACGCATGGTTCAGGCCAATCGGCGCCAAGCTGGCATGGCAAGATCAACCGCCATTCGATAAAATGCGCGCCCCGTTTTACCCAGCCCCGAGCCCGCCGTGACCACAGATCCCGATCGTCTTTTCGCCCAACCGTTGGCGCAGGTCCCCGACTTCGTTTTCAACGAGGATGTGGTGCGCGTGTTCCCGGACATGATCAAGCGCTCCGTGCCGGGCTACCCGACCATTGTCGAAAATGTGGGCGTACTGGCCGCGCGCTTCGCCAAGCCCGGTACGGCGCTGTATGACCTGGGCGCCTCGCTCGGTGCGGTAACGCAGGCCTTGCGCCGGCACGTGCGCGGGGAAGGTTGCCGAGTCATCGCCGTGGACAATTCCGCCGCCATGGTCGAGCGCTGCCGGGAATACCTCGCGGCCCAGGATTCGATGTTCCAGGAGTTGTTGCCTGTCGAGGTGCTGGAAGCGGACATCCTCAACCTGGCGTTCGAACCGGCCTCGGTGGTAGCGATGAACTTCACCCTGCAGTTCATCGCACCCCCTCAGCGCCTGGCGCTATTGACGCGCATCCGCCAGTCACTGCTACCCGGCGGTGCCCTGATTCTTTCGGAAAAGCTGTGCTTTGCCGACACCACCACGCAGGCACTGCTCAATGACCTGCACCTGGACTTCAAGCGTGCCAACGGCTACAGCGAACTGGAAATTGCCCAGAAACGCAGCGCCATCGATAACGTGATGAAGCCCGACACCCTGGAAACCCACCGCCAGCGCTTGCTCGATGCAGGGTTCTCGACGGTGGTGCCCTGGTTCCAATGCCTTAACTTTGCCTCGTTGATAGCCCTACCATGATCGACCTTTCTCCTCTGGCGCGCCGCCTGGCGGGCACCCCCCTGGCTGCATGGTCGCAAGGCCTGCAGGCGCAGCTCGATACCAAGCTGGAAAAAGGTCATGGCGACCTGGACCGCTGGCGCGGTGCACTGGACGCGCTTCCGGCGCTGCAACCGAGCGAAATCGACCTGGTAAATGGATTACGCCTGGACTGCGACTGCGATGACGCCAGCCGTGTGCAGATGCGCCAGGCATTGATGGGGCTGTCGCCCTGGCGCAAGGGCCCCTTCGATCTGTTTGGCGTGCACGTCGATACCGAATGGCGCTCGGACTGGAAGTGGTCGCGCGTCGCACCGCACCTGGACCTCAAGGGCAAGCGGGTACTGGATGTTGGCTGCGGTAATGGCTATTACCAGTGGCGCATGCTAGGCGCCGGCGCCGACATGGTCATCGGGATCGACCCGAACTGGTTGTTCTTCTGTCAGTTCCAGGCGGTGCAACGGTACTTGCCGGACCTGCCCGCCTGGCACCTCCCCTTCGCCCTGGAAGACCTGCCTGCCAGCCTCGAAGGCTTCGACACGGTGTTTTCGATGGGGGTGTTTTATCACCGTCGCTCGCCTATCGAGCACCTGCTGGCGCTCAAGGACTGCCTGGTAAAGGGCGGCGAGCTGGTGTTGGAAACATTGGTGATCGAAGGCGACACACAACAGGTGCTGGTGCCCGAGGACCGTTACGCGCAGATGCGCAACGTGTGGTTCCTGCCCTCGGTCCCAGCCCTGGAGCGCTGGCTGCGCCGGGCTGGGTTCAGTGATGTGCGCTGCGTGGATGTCAGTGTCACGAGTCTGGAAGAACAGCGCAGCACCGAATGGATGCGCTACCAGTCGCTCAGTGATTTCCTCGACCCCAGCGATTCAGGCAAAACCATCGAGGGCTTGCCTGCCCCGCGTCGCGCCACGCTGGTGGCGCGCAAGTAACCACTGGCTCAACGCGAGGCCGCGAGGATCAACGTCTTCATTTCTGAAACGGCGGCCTTGAAGCCCACGAACAATGCGTGGGCGACCAGTGCGTGGCCGATGTTCAGTTCGTTGATGCCCTTGATGGCCGCCACGGCCTCGACGTTATGGTAGTGCAGACCGTGACCGGCATTGACGATCAGGCCCTGCCCGATGCCAAACGCAACGCCATCGACAATGCGCTTGAGCTCCTCGGCCACTTCGGTAGGTGATTGCGCGTCGGCATAACGGCCGGTGTGCAGCTCGATGGCCGGCGCGCCCACCCGGTGCGAGGCCTCGATCTGGCGTTCGTCAGCATCGATGAACAGCGACACTTCTGCGCCGATGCGCGACAGGCGTTCGACGGCCGCCTTGATCCGCGCTTCCTGGCCTGCCACATCCAACCCACCTTCTGTGGTGAGTTCCTGACGGGTTTCAGGTACCAGGCAGATGTGTGCAGGACGGATCTTTTCGGCAAAGGCCATCATCTCTTCGGTGACGCCCATTTCGAAGTTCATGCGCGTCTGCAATACATCCTTGAGCAGCAGCACGTCGCGCTCCTGGATGTGGCGGCGATCCTCGCGCAGGTGCACGGTGATGCCGTCGGCACCCGCCTCTTCAGCATCCAGCGCCGCCTTGACAGGGTCTGGATAGCGCGTACCCCGGGCCTGGCGCAGGGTGGCCACATGGTCGATGTTCACGCCGAGAAGCATGCGGTTGCTGTGAGTCACGAAAGGCTCTCCTTGGATTGAGCCCTACAGCATACGTCGTGATCAGCGCTTGCGAAACAATTCGCGGCTGACCAGCGGCTTGCCACCCAGATGAACGGCCAAGGCCTGGCGCATCAAGCGCTTGGCCGCCAGCAAAGCACCTGGCGTTTCCCAGTCCGCCTCGGCCAGGGCCAGCAACTCGGTGCCACCGAACAGCCCAGGCTGGGACAGTTCGACCCGCTCCAGCCCAGCGTCCACGCGCAGGCGGTACAGCCCCTCGGCGGCAATGGGCTGATCAACGACATCCCTGTGCAGCGAGAAGGCGTAACCCAGCTCATCGAGCAGCCGCCATTCAAAAGCCCGCAACAGCGGCTCAAGCGGGCGGCCGGCGAGTAGGGCTTGCAAGGTTTGCGCGTAATGATCGAACAATCCAGGCGAAGGTGCCTCTGCCGGTAGCAGGCGCATGAGCAACTCATTGAGGTACAAACCGCTGAAGACAGCGTCCCCATGCAGCCAGGGTGCCATGCCGACCGTTTCCAGCCTGCCAACGTTCTTCAGCTCCCCTCGCCCGCGCAGCTCAAGCTCCAGTGGCACGAAGGGGCGCACCAGGCTGCCACCCTTGCCACGCGCACGGCGCAACACAGCACGCACGCGCCCCTGGGGTGTAAAGAAGTCCACCAGCGCGCTGGTTTCCTTATAGGCACGGCTGTGCAGCACGTAGGCTGGCTGACCGACAGGTTGTTCCATGAAATTCACCAGCCCGCATGAGGCAGACGCTGGCGAGAACGCACCGACCGGGGCGTACTCGCATCAGGCCGCGTGAGCCTTAGAGGTCGCCGTAACCCAGCGAGCGCAGGGCGCGCTCGTCATCGGACCAGCCGCCTTTGACCTTGACCCAGAGGTTGAGCATCACCTTGGCGTCGAACAGCACTTCCATGTCCTTGCGCGCGTCGGAACCGATGCGCTTGATGCGCTCACCCTTGTCGCCGATGATGATTTTCTTCTGCCCGTCGCGTTCGACCAGGATCAGTGCATGGATATGCAACACATGCCCCTGCTGCTTGAACTCCTCGATCTCGACCGTGATCTGGTAAGGCAGCTCGGCGCCCAGTTGGCGCATGATCTTTTCGCGCACCAGCTCGGCAGCCAGAAAGCGGCTGCTGCGATCGGTGATCTGATCTTCCGGGAAGAAATGCTCGTTTTCCGGCAGGTGCTTGGCAATCAGCGCTTCGAGCGACTCGAGGTTGTGGCCCTGCTGTGCGGAAATGGGCACGATCTCGGCATTGGGCAGCTGGCCTTGCAGCCACTGAAGGTGCGGAATGAGCTCGGCCTTTTCATCCATGCGGTCAGTCTTGTTCACCGCCAGGATCACCGGGCCGGTCACATACTGGACGCGCTCGAGCACCAACTGGTCCTCATCCGTCCAGCGGGTGCGGTCCACCACGAAGATCACCACGTCGACGTCCTTCAAGGCCGCCGAGGCGTTGCGATTCATGTAGCGGTTCAGGGCCTTGTCGTTGGCTTTGTGCATGCCGGGGGTATCGACGTAGATGGCCTGCACCTGGCCTTCGGTCTTGATGCCAAGCATGTTGTGGCGCGTGGTCTGTGGCTTGCGCGAGGTGATGGCCAGCTTCTGACCGAGGATGTGGTTCAACAGGGTCGACTTGCCGACGTTGGGGCGACCGACAATGGCGACGTAGCCGCAACGGGTAGTGGTGTTCTCAGTCATTGCCATTCTCCACGCCCAGGGCGATCAATGCGGACGCAGCGGCTACCTGCTCGGCGATACGCCGGCTGACACCCTGGCCACGACTCTTGTTATTCAGCAGCGCCACTTCGCATTCGACGAAGAACGTACGGCAGTGAGGTTCGCCCTGGATATCCACCACTTCGTAACGCGGCAGCTCGCAACTGCGCGATTGCAGGAACTCCTGCAGGCGCGTTTTAGGATCTTTGTTGGTATCGACCAAGGTCAGCCCTTCGAACTCGTTGGCCAGCCAGGCAAGCACGCGCTCGCGGGCCGTGTCCATGTCGGCGTCCAGGTAGATGGCCCCGATCAAGGCCTCCAGCGCATCGGCCAGAATGGACTCGCGGCGAAAGCCCCCGCTCTTGAGCTCGCCGGAACCCAGGCGCAGGTATTCGCCCAGGTCGAACCCGCGGGCCAGACGGGCCAGGGTCTCGCCCTTGACCAGGCGGGCGCGCAGCCGTGACAGCTGCCCTTCACGGGCCTGAGGGAAGCGCTCGAACAGCGCCTCGCCGGCGACGAAGTTGAGAATGGCGTCACCGAGGAATTCCAGACGCTCGTTATTGCGTCCGGCATAGCTTCGGTGGGTCAACGCCAGGAGCATCTGGTCCTGGTCCTTGAAGGTGTAACCGAGCTTTCGCTCCAGGCGGGTAAGGGAAGCAGTCATGCGGCCACCCGATCGTTGTTAAACGCGTTGTTCAAATCAGCATCCTGAAAGACGGTTTGGCCATGGTCACCGCACGCTGGGCGGCGAATCTCCCATCCCTGAGACACAGCCTATGTCAGAAAAGCATTCGGCGCTGTATGGACAGCGCCGAAGGGTATCAATGGATCAGTCCGACCCGCGACAAGTTAGGCAGGTGGCTGAGTTTCGGCTCAGGCCAGCTCATCCATACGGCGAAGGCCTTGCCGACGATGTTGCGGTCCGGAACCATGCCGTGCAGTTCCTTGGGAATATTGGGGTCATCCCAGTAGCGGCTGTCGTTGGAGTTGTCGCGGTTGTCGCCCATCATGAAGTAATGGCCGGCTGGTACCGTCCATTGCTGGTCCGGCGGCATGCGATAACGGCTCATCTCCTTGCGAATCAGGTGCTCTGCAGCACCGAGCTTCTCCTTGTACAGCTGAGCGCTGCCCAGGGTCCCAGGCTCGGTACCCACCAGTTGCTCGGCGACCCGCTGACCGTTGACAAACAACTGCTTGTCGTTGGTGTAGCGGATCTGGTCACCGGGCAAGCCGACGACGCGCTTGATGTAGTTGACGTTCGGGTCGCTGGGATAGCGGAACACCATGACGTCGCCGCGCTGCGGGTCGCCCACCTCGATGACTTTCTTGTCGATCACCGGCAAGCGGATGCCGTAGGAGAACTTGTTCACCAGGATGAAGTCACCCACTTCCAGCGTGGGTTTCATCGACCCCGACGGAATCTGGAACGGTTCGACCAGGAACGAGCGCAGCACCAGCACGATGAACAGCACCGGGAAGAACGACTTGCCGTATTCGACCAGCAAGGGTTCCTTGTTCAAGCGCTCGACCACCGCCGGTTCCGGCTGGCTGACACTGCCCTGGTAATTGGCGATCGCCGCACGTCGGCGCGGCGCCAGGAACAAAAGGTCGATCAGGCCCAACAGACCGCACACGAACACGGCAATGACGAGCAACAGCGGGAAATTTAGCGACATAGGACCTAACTATCCAACCTGAGCACGGCGAGGAAGGCTTCTTGTGGAATTTCCACGTTGCCCACCTGTTTCATGCGTTTCTTACCGGCCTTCTGCTTCTCGAGCAGCTTCTTCTTACGGCTGACGTCGCCGCCATAACATTTGGCCAGTACGTTCTTTCTGAGCGCCTTGACAGTGGTACGCGCGATGATCTGGCCACCAATGGCTGCCTGGATCGCCACATCGAACATCTGCCGCGGGATCAGCTCCTTCATTTTCTCGGTCAACGCGCGGCCTTTGTAGGCAGCGTTGTCGCGGTGCACGATCAATGCCAGGGCATCGACCTTGTCGCCGTTGATCAACACATCCAGCTTGACCAGGTTGGCCGACTGGTAACGATCGAAGTGATAGTCCAGCGAAGCATAGCCACGGCTGGTGGACTTCAAGCGGTCGAAGAAGTCCAGTACCACTTCGTTCATCGGCATGTCGTAGCGCACTTGCACCTGGCTGCCCAGGAACTGCATGTCGCGCTGAACGCCACGCTTCTCGATACACAAGGTGATCACGTTACCCAGGTGTTCTTGCGGCACCAGGATGGTCGCGGTCACGATCGGCTCGCGGAAGTCGGTGACCGACGAGACGTCTGGGAGCTTCGACGGGTTGTCGACGACAATGGTTTCACCCGTCTTGAGTTCCAGCTCGTAGATCACGCTGGGCGCGGTGGTGATCAGGTCCAGGTCGTATTCGCGCTCCAGGCGCTCCTGGATGATCTCCATGTGCAGCATGCCCAGGAACCCGCAGCGGAAGCCAAAGCCCAGGGCGTCGGAGCTTTCGGGCATGTACTGCAGGGACGAATCGTTGAGGGTCAGCTTCTGCAGGGCATCGCGGAAGTCTTCGAAGTCATCGGAACTGACCGGGAACAGGCCGGCGTATACCTGCGGCTGGATCTTCTTGAACCCAGGCAGCACTTCGACTTCCGGAGTGGACGACAGGGTCAGGGTATCGCCAACCGGGGCACCGTGGATGTCCTTGATGCTGGCAATGATGAAGCCTACTTCGCCGGCCTTGAGGTCGGCGGTCTGGGTGTGCTTGGGCGTGAATACGCCCACGCTGTCGACCAGGTGCAGCTTGCCGGTGGACTTGACCAGAATCTTGTCGCCTTTCTTGACGCGACCGTGGCGCACGCGCACCAGCGAGACCACCCCCAGGTAGTTATCGAACCAGGAGTCGATGATCAGGGCTTGCAGCGGCGCGTCGATATCGCCAGTCGGGGCGGGAATGGTATGCACCAGGCGCTCGAGCACCTCGTCCACCCCCATGCCGCTCTTGGCACTGCAGGCCACAGCGTCGGTGGCATCGATGCCGATGATCTTCTCGATTTCGTCCTTGACGCGATCGGGATCGGCCTGTGGCAGGTCCATCTTGTTCAGGACCGGCATGACTTCCAGGCCTTGCTCGATGGCCGTGTAGCAGTTGGCGACGGACTGAGCCTCGACGCCCTGACCGGCATCGACCACCAGCAACGCCCCTTCGCACGCCGCCAGCGAGCGCGAGACTTCATAGGTGAAGTCGACGTGGCCGGGGGTATCGATGAAGTTGAGCTGGTAGACCTTGCCGTCCTGGGCCTTGTAGTTGAGCGTGACGCTGTGGGCCTTGATGGTGATCCCGCGTTCGCGCTCCAGGTCCATGGAGTCGAGCACCTGGGCTTCCATTTCGCGCGCTGTCAGGCCACCGCACAGTTGAATGAAACGGTCGGCCAGCGTCGACTTGCCATGGTCGATGTGGGCGATGATGGAGAAATTGCGGATATGACTCAAATCACTCACGGGTCAACACTCGGAAAAGGCTGCGAGCCGGACGCCCGCCGAAAAATAGCCGGCAATTGTACCTGAAGCTGCCAGGATGTGGGAGATTCCTCTGCCCGGCCGTCACCTGCAGCTTGGCAGGGGAGTCTCACTGCACATGAAAAAGGGCAGCTGTCGCTGCCCTCCTCCCGTATCCGCCGCGCTTACTCGGCGAGCTTGAAGGTAATGAAGCTGGCGCGCCCCTGGCGCAACACGCGCATGGACACAGAGCGGTTCTTCGGCAGTTCCTTGGCGATCTGCGTGAATTCCTTGGCCGAACCGATGGCCTGGTTGTTCAGGTGACTGATGACGTCACCCGGACGCAGGCCGATCATCGCGGCCGGACCATCCTGCACTTCCTTGATGACCACGCCGCCCTTGAGCTCCAGGGACTTCTTCTGCTCGGCAGTAAGGTCGGCCACCGAGACGCCCAGGCGATTGCTGCTGCGCTCGACATTGCTGTCGCCGGCACCGGCACCGATGTCGGCATCGTCGTCTGGCAGTGCGCCAACGCTGACATCGAGGGTTTGACGCTTACCGTTGCGAATGATGTCCAACTTGGCCTTGGCACCATCCTTCAAGCCACCTACCAGGTGCGGCAGGTCGGCCGACATGATGATTGGCTGGCCATTCATGCTCAGGATGACATCACCGACCTGCAGGCCGCCTTTGGCAGCAGGCCCATTTTCAAGCACCTGGGCGACCAGCGCACCGGCCGGTTTGTCCAGGCCGAAGGATTCAGCCAGGTCCTTGTTGACCTCCTGGATGACAACGCCCAGCCAGCCGCGGCTGACCTTGCCGTCCTTCTTCAACTGATTCGAGACATCGATGGCCACGTCGATCGGGATCGCGAACGACAGGCCCATGAAGCCACCGGAGCGCGTGAAGATCTGCGAGTTGATCCCCACCACTTCGCCGTTCATGTTGAACAGCGGCCCCCCGGAGTTACCCGGGTTGATCGCAACGTCGGTCTGGATGAATGGTACGTAGGTGTCGTTAGGCAGCGTGCGGCCTTTGGCACTGACGATACCTTTGGTCACCGAGTGGTCGAAACCGAACGGCGAACCGATGGCCAATACCCATTCGCCGACCTTGAGCTTTTCCGAATCCCCCAGCTTGACGGTAGGCAGGTTCTTGCCCTCCACCTTCAGCAGCGCGACGTCGGTGCGCGGGTCGGTACCGACCAGCTTGGCTTGCAACTCGCTACGGTCGGACAGGCGCACGATGATTTCGTCGGCGTCGGCGATTACATGGTTATTGGTCAGCACATAGCCGTCGCTGGAGATGATGAAGCCCGAGCCCAGTGACTGCGCTTCACGCTGGCGATCACCACGCGGCGCACGCGGTTGCTGCGGAAGGTTGCGCTCGAAGAATTCGCGGAACATTGGCGGCAGGCCTTCAAGATCCGGCATTTGACCCGCAGCGATGCGACGGTCCGGAAGCTTCTGCTTGGTACTGATGTTCACGACCGCAGGCGAGGCTTGCTCGACCAGTGTCGTGAAATCCGGCAAGGCTTCTTCAGCCTGGACCGTCAGCACTTGCCCGAGCATCAGCACGGCCGCGAAGAACGATAGATAGGGTTTCAAGCGAGGTATTGACATACGGCTCCCGTCACAACGAGCGGTAATTAAAAAACGACCCTGCACAACGCAGCAATGGCCAGGCTCCCAGAAGCCTGACCTATAGAAAATTTGCCGTCAGATTGCAAATGACAATGCTTTAATTTCATTTCAAAAAGCCACGCTCTGCACAAGAACGCTCGCCATCAGCCTTCGATCAATGACTCGCCTGGGCGTCTTGAGGGCGCATCGACAAGGCGACGCGTTCGGCCGTGCCGAGCGGGATCTCGCCAACAACGGTCACCATCATCTGGCCCTTGGGTGTACTCAGACGCCGCGATACCGCCGATGTGGGGCCCAACTGGGTACGCACATCGGCGCCAGCCTCGCCTTTCACAGGCTCGATGAAAACAGAGAACCGCGCCAGACCGTCGTCATACATCAAGGTGCTGACCGGGCCACCCTGCCCAGGTTCGCGGCGGATGGTGCTATTGACCACTTCAAACCCCGAAGGCAGCCAATCGGAACGCCACCCAGACACAGCCCCGCCGGCAGGGGCTGCCGCCACCACGGGCTTGCAGGCGGAACTGGGGCGCAGATCGTCGTCGGTTGGCACACGCGCTTCGAGCCGAGTCATCTGGAAGCGCTCCAGCAACTGACCTTTCTCGTTGAGCATCAGCGAGCGCAGCGGCAAGCCCGTCACACGGTCCAGGTGCAGTTCGTAGCCATAGCGGTGCTGATCACGCGGCGAGAGTGACACGACCACCGCGTCCCGGCCTGCAACGCGAGATTTGCCGGACACGGACAGGTCATACCAACTCATGAGCTTGAGGGGGTCAAGGCGGCGTGGCGCACTGTCGGGCGGCGCCGAGATACCCTCGGCAAGCCCGCCACTGACGCACTGTACCTTGCCATCGACGCGCACGATTTCCTGGGCGGTGCCATCGAGCTGCAGCAGCCGCTCGCTGACCTTGCCCTCTTGGACACGGTGCCAGATATCGTGGGTTGAAAAGCTGCCGTTGCGTTCGTAAACGAAGGCGCCCAGGTAGCTCTGTCGTTGCTCGGCCTGTGCCAGCTTGTTCAGCCACTCGTTCGCCTCGGGCGAAGAATTGGCTGCCAATGCTGGCACCGTCATGCAGCTGCCGAGCAGCAGCGACAGGAGAGGTAGCGCGCGCATGAGCCTCCCTAATTAGCGGTTTTCCAGGCTGGCGGCGCGGGCGTAAGGCAAGGCGGTTTCAGAACCCTTCAGAGCGGACTCCTGGGCATGTTGACGCAGGTAACCTGGCAGGCGCTGATCCCAGCCAGCCTGGTTCTGCAGCACGCCGTTGGCCATTGGGCCGGTCGGCTGATCACTGCTTTCGCTGTAGCCGGCCAGCACGGCAGGGCCTTGGGCCTGAGGCACGGTCACACCCTGCTGAACAGGCTGCTGGGCAGCCAGCTGAGCACCGGTGATATCGTCCTGGTTGTACAGGCGCACACCTGCCAGTACGGCGAGGGTAACCGACGCGGCAACGGCCACACGGCTTACAGTGCGCCATGGGCCTTGCTTGGCCTTGGCAGGTACGGCCTCATCGGCCAGTGCCGCGGATACCGCCGAGGCGATGTCCAGGTTAGGCAGCAGCAGCTCCTTGTGCATGGCTGCGCGGGCTACCTGGTAACGCGACCAGGTGGCACGGGTTTCGGCATCGTCGACGGCGTTCAATACCCGACGCAATTCCAGTTGGTCCGCTTCGTTATCC